>JAFSKY010000055.1 GCA_017448685.1 Synergistaceae bacterium | reverse complement strand
GCTTTTCCCGCGTCAGCTCCCCAATCAAGAATCTTGGTGATGAGATTCAAATCTGGCTTCGTGCAACTCACAGCCTTAATGAGAGCTTCATCCTTGCAGGAAAGATTCTCCCCGCCAGCATCAATGATTATGTTCGCAGTATCAGAATGCCCGCCCATAACAGCCAGCATAAGAGCCGTATTGCCATCATGATTCCTCGCATCAAGATTCGCACCCAACCTGATTAGCTCCTTCACCGCGTAATTGTCGCCGTTTTGAGCCGCGTGAATCATGGCCATGTCCCTCAATGAGCCGTCATCATCCCTACACACACGTAGAATCGCGAGGGCATTACCTATTCTGCCTGCATTCAATGCCGCGTCAAGAGGGGAGAGTCCTTCGCTGTTTGCCTTTGTGGGGTCTGCTCCATAATCGCACAGAAGCTCAACGGTTGAGGCATTCGGATTGTTTGCGGCGGCTTCAAGCAAGGGCGTTGTGGTTTTGCGTTTTGCCCGGCGGAAAAATGATGTAAGTTGTGAAAAGAATCCTTGACGGGGGATGTTAATTGACGCGTTCACAAAAGCTCCGTCATCGAGGGCGGCTTTAATCTCGTCATAAAGCCCTGTGCGGCAAAGCTGGCAGAACTCCTCATCACTAAGCGGCATAAGATATTCACCTCGCGTTTTGGCTGGCATTATAGCATTCACGTATTCACCGACAGAAATACGCTGTAGAATTTCCGCGTTACGTTCTAAAATACATTTCATCACCAATTCACTCACAAATATATTTTTCAGGAGGAGCAACACTATGAAAAAGTTTGCGTTAGCTCTTGTTGTGGCTATGCTGTTTGCTGGCATGGCTTCCGCCACTGAGACCGTCAAGGCTTATACCACGATGGAAGAACCGTTAGCGAAGGCACTGTTTGACGCATTCGAGGCCGACACGGGAATCAAAGTCGAATGGGTCAGGCTGTCAGGAGGCGAGGCAATAGCGCGTCTTGAGGCAGAACGTGCAAACCCACAGGCTTCAATCTGGGTTGGCGGAGTCGGGACTCAGCACATCGAAGCGAAATTGCGCGGGCTGTCAACGCCTTACCGTTCAAGAATGGCAGGGAGCATTCCGGCGAAATACAGAGACCCCGAAAATTATTGGACGGGACTCTACATTGGGCCTATAGCTTTTTGCATGAATACCGAGCGCGCCAAAGAACTCGGACTCGACATGCCAAAGAGCTGGGCGGACCTCCTCAAGCCTGAATACGCCAAGAAAATACGTGTTGCACATCCCAGCACATCAGGTACAGCCTACAACATGATTACGACTGTGATACGTATTTTCGGCGGGGACGAGGATAAAGCGTTCGCATACTTCAAGGACATGGCCAAATCTGTGGAGCAGTTCACGCGTTCAGGTTCAGCACCGGGGAAATCATGCGCACTCGGAGAAATCCCAATCGCAATAGGCTACCTTCACGACCAAATCAAATTACAGCGTGAGGGCGCAAAAATTGAGATAGTCATTCCGTCAGACGGCACCGGATTTGAGACCGCTTCAATGTCAATCCTCAAGGGAGGCCCTGACCCTCTCAACGCCAAGAAGCTCTATGATTGGGTGTTAGGCCAGAGAGCTATGGATACTATTGCGCGGTGGTATGTCATTCCGTTATCGGACAAAGCCACGCCAACAGACACAGGATTTTCGCTTGCTGATATGATGCTGGTGAATCAGGATGACCAATGGGATGCGGCCAACAAAGAGCGTCTTCTTGAACGCTGGAATAAGGAAATCTCAACCGCTCCAGAAAAGTAAAGCATGATTGATTACGCCTCCTGTGATGAAAATCGCGGGGGGCTTGTTTAATGCGTAAAGGAGGTATGAATTTGAACAAGCGGATAATACATTTTCTCATCACCATTTTGTTTGTCGTGCTTGTGGGCTGGTGGATATATTCAAGCGTCAGTGATGAGTTCATCAAACAGTCAAGAGCCTCACAGATTCGCACGGTTGAAACAGTCGCAGCAGGCTACCCTTCCGGCAATGACGAAGTAACAGAATGGCTCAAGCGACTCGCTGAAGAATCAGCAACCTACAGAGTCGCATACATCCCGGAGCTTCCCATGCCCGGCGAAAAACTCACCTCATCCCCAAAAGGAGACCCAGAACTCTCAAAGCTCACTGAGGATAACGCCCTCGACCCTGAGTTCGCAAAAGGCTTCGACAACGCAGCCTACGAGGAAATCTACAGGAGTTCGCGTAATTGGACTGTAGGAGCGAATGAGGAGCAAGCACTATTCTTCGCACCAGCCGTTGACATGAAAACGCATGATGTTGAAGGCGCGTTAGTGTTCTCATTCAGCACTGAGGGTGAACAGGGCTTCATGAGGATGATGAATACGCTGTTTTTCTGCGCATTCGTGCTTTTCGCGGTAGTGATATGGCAACTCATGATGAGCCGTGATCCTATTGTGGGCTTTGCGTTGGCGGGATTGTTCCTGATGACGCTGATATTTGTCGCTTATCCGTTATTCGAGGCGTTGAGACTGTCATTCTTGGAGAACGGAAAATTCTCCCTCTCAACATGGAAGACTATATTACAGTCTGAAGGCTACATGTCGGCTTTGTGGGGAAGCCTCAAATTAGGATGCTGGACAGCGACATTCTCAACGATTGTGGGATTCCTTTTCGCGTTCGTTGTGTCTAGGACAAATGCCCCCTGCAAGAAGCTCATATCAACAATGGGAGTACTTCCAGTGATTTCGCCGCCGTTCTCGCTGACACTCTCAATCATTCTGCTTTTTGGCAACAACGGACTCATTACACGCTGGCTTCGTGTTATCGGGCTGGATTTCTCGATATACGGCTTACCCGGACTCGTTCTCGTTCAGACAATGGGAATGTTCCCGATTGCGTTCTTGACGTTGAGCGGAGTATTGCAGGCGATTGACTCAACGTTTGAGGAAGCATCATTGAATTTGTCGGCAACAAGATTTCAGACGTTCAGCAAAATAACATTCCCTCTTGCCATTCCCGGAATATTAAGCGCATGGCTACTTGTGTTCACGACATCCCTTGCTGATTTCGCCAATCCGTTATTGCTTGCGGGGGATCTGAAAGTGTTATCGCTGGAGTCCTACATTGAGGTTACCGGGATGAACAGACTCGGTTATGGTGCGGCATTGTCGATATTGTTGTTGCTACCAACATTAACGGCGTTCCTCGCTCAAAGATTCTGGGTCGCAAAACGCTCATATG
>JAFSKY010000054.1 GCA_017448685.1 Synergistaceae bacterium | reverse complement strand
ATAATGAGTTACTTGCGCTAGCTCCTGCTGTAAGCGTTGAGGGGACTCCGTTCGATTTCTGGCACACACGGAAAATCATCAGCGGGATAAGCTCATACTCTCCTGAACTCATAAGCGCGGGGGGAGGCTATGATCACTGCTACGAGGTTGTCGGCACAAAAGCCGCAATAGTTCAAGGAGATGTTACCGGGATAAGACTTGAGGTATATTCGGACATGCCAGCGTTGCAATTCTACACTGGGAATCAAATCGGCCATGTTCACGGGAAAAACGGAGCAATCTACAACAGCTTTGACGGTTTTGCGATGGAGTGCCAGAAATTTCCCAACGCAATAAATGAGCCGTCCTTCCCTGACTGTGTAATCAAGGCAGGACAGCCCGAAAGATCATATATCGAGTACCGTTTCAGCCGCTAAAATCCGGCGCATAAAGAGGGGTTGACAAAATGCAAAATCGCGCCATAATTGACCAGACCAGACTACCCTATTGTCCGAAATTCCTCATTCGAGCTTATGAGAATTGTTGCGATGTTGCTGATTGTAGCGCATCATTTTTCTGTTCACGGCGGGTTTAATTTCCCTACTGGTTTGATGACGCTTAATCACCTTTGGCAGCAGTTCATACTTATGGGAGGCGGATTAGGTAACGGAATATTTGTAGCTGTTTCCGGGTATTTCCTCATCAATTCGACAGGGTTGAATCTCCGCAGACTGTCCAATCTATGGATAAGAATGTTCTTTTACTCGGTTGCGATTTACCTTCTTTTCACGTACACAGGGTTTCAGCCTTTCTCACTGAAAACGCTTCTGAAGACTTTTATGCCCGTAACCAAACCTCAATGGTGGTTCGCAAGCGCATATTTTGTGATGTACCTCATTCATCCGTATGTGAACAAATTGCTTCACAGCTTCACACGTGAGGAGTACAGAAAATTCCTGCTGGCTATATTTCTTTATTGGAGCGTAATTCCTGCGCTGACAAAATCAGATTTCGGGGCTAATGCAACAATAAACTTTCTGTGTATATATTCGCTTGCAGGGTATGTGAGACTTTACCCGGAGGATTTCAGGAAGAGGAATTATATTCTTTATGGCTTGGCGTTTATCGGAATAAACTTCCTATATGCAATTGCCACTAATGTTGTACCAAAACTTTTGATTGTCACCAACAGCATAGGATATTTTTTCGGAATGATGGGACCTTTTACTGTTCTTGCTGTTTTGAGTCTGCTTCTTTTCTTCAAAAGTCTCAATATTCCTCACAATAAACTCATCAACGTAATAGCTTCGGCTACATTCGGAGTATACCTCATTCATGATAATAGACTCGTGAGGCAATTTTTATGGCATGAACTTTTCTGTAACGCTTCATTTCAGGATAGCCCGTATCTCATTCCCTACTCACTCGCCGTAATCATGGCCGTGTATATCTCCTGCACACTGTTCGAGTTGTTGCGGTCAAGAATATTCCGGGCATTATCGCGTGGTAAACTTTCATAGTGTAATGAAATAGGCAGTACGCCAAAATTATCCCGGTATACTGCCTGAAATACGCTAATTCCCTTGCCCGTAATAAGCCCCAGGGCCGTGCTTCCGAAGATAATGCTTATCCAAAACGTATTGTGGTGCTTCGGGAGCATTGGCTGAAATGTTCACTGTGTACATTGCCATCTTCGCGACTTCCTCAAGGACAACAGCATGATACACAGCCTGAGCAGCATTCTTCCCCCATGCAAACGGCCCATGAGAGCGGCAAATCACCCCCGGCACAGCTACAGGGTCAAGCTTCCTCTCACTGAACGTCTCAGCAATAACCTTACCCGTGTTAAGCTCATAATCCGAGTCAACCTCATCACGCGTAAGATTCCGTGTGCATGGCACTGACCCATAGAAGTAATCAGCGTGAGTCGTCCCGTAACAGGGAATATCCTTCCCAGCTTGCGCCCAACCTACAGCATGAGGGCTATGAGTGTGTACGATGCCGCCGATTTTGGGAAATGACTTGTACAGCTCGACATGTGTCTTTGTGTCGGAGGAAGGGTTCATTGTGCCTTCTACAATGTTATTGTTCAGGTCAACGACAACGAGATTTTCAGGCGTGAGGTCATCATATTCGACACCTGACGGCTTTATGACGATTAGCCCCTTGTCGCGGTCAATACCTGAGACATTCCCCCACGTGTAAACGACAAGCCCCTTTGCTGGCAACTCCATATTTGCGCGGTAAACTTCCCGCCGTAATTCCTCAAGCATCATGGCTATTTCAGCTTCCACGCAATATCAGCAAGCAGCAAATCACGTTCGAGGCTCTCGGCTGTCGTGTCTTTGCTGATGTGTACGAACTCAATATCCATCATCCTAGCCCAATCGCGCATTTGTTCCGCGTCAACGTCATAGCTCAGTACAGTATGATGCGCACCGCCTGCAAGTATCCAGCATTCGAGGCCGGTCTTCAGGTTTGGCATGGCCTGCCACATTACGCGGGCAACGGGCAAATTCGGCATGGGCATAATAGGCTTGACGCACTGAATATCTTGGCAGATTAGGCGCAAACGTCCACCCATATCAACGAGGCTCACCACAACGGCTTTACCTTCACGCCCCTCAAATACGAGTCTTGCGGGGTCTTCCTTGCCACCGATTCCGAGAGGGTGTACTTCAATGCGAGGTTTACCCGCCGCGACTGACGGACAAACTTCCAGCATGTGAGCACCTAGGCTGTATTCGCTTCCCGGCACAAGGTGATACGTGTAATCCTCCATGAATGCCGAGCCACCTTTTTGACCTTCCGTCATGAATTTGATTATCGCCGTCATTGCCGCAACCTTCCAATCTCCTTCAGCACCATAGCCGTAACCTGACGCAAGCATGTGCTGAGTCGCGATTCCTGGTAGCTGTTTCATGCCGTAAAGATCCTGGAACGTGTTAGAGAATGCCCGACAGCCTTCGCGGTCAAGCATTTTACGCATGGCTATTTCCTCGCGAGCCTGATAGCGTACTGCCTCGATGTTATCCGTTGCCATGTCGTAGAGCGATTCATATTCCTTCATGAGCGCGTTAACTTCAGAGTCGCTCACAGCGTCAATCATGCAAGCAAGCTCACCAACTGGCCATGTGTTGACCTGCCAGCCGAGTTTGATTTGAACCTCTACCTTGTCGCCCTCAGTTACGGCAACTTCCCTCATGTTGTCGCCAAAACGCATGACCTTCAATTCACGCGAGAACGCAGCACCAGCAGCAGCCCTCATCCAGCGTCCTAACCTTTTCTGAACGTCTGAGTCCTGCCAGTAGCCAGCTATGACTTTGCGAGGAGCTCTGAGTCTTGCGCCTATGAAGCCGTGTTCCCTGTCGCCGTGAGCGGCCTGATTGAGGTTCATGAAATCCATATCGATCTCATCATTTGGGATTTCGCGGTTGTACTGTGTTGCGAAATGACACCAAGACTTTTGGAGGTTAGCGAGGCCATTAATCCACATTTTTGACGGGCTGAACGTATGACACCATGTAATTATTCCGGCGCATTTCGTGTCGTGGTTAGCGTCGCGGATTGTGTCGGTGATTTCGGCGTTGGTCTTGGCGGTAACCTTGTAGACGACTTTGCAAGGGAGATTCCCGGAGGCGTTGAGCTTGTCGGTCATTTCCTGTGCGCGGGCTGCTACTGTTTCGAGAACTTCAGGGCCATAAAGGTACTGGCTTCCCACGATGAACCAGAACTCATAATCATTGAGAGTCATGAAGACATTGATCCCCTTTCGTGTGTTGTGTTTTGTGTGGATGATTAGGATTATATTACATGGGGAGTGCAAAAAGAAATATCGCGGTTAAAGTTTATTCCGCATGGGGATAATCGAGTCGTGCAGGTCGCAATATCCTTACTCCTACGATAAATGCCTCCGTGATATAATCCCTGCCATAAAAGCACAAACAGCATCAAACTGGCATAATGAGGTTCGAATCCTACTGTGCTTTGACACTCTAAAGGCACTAACAGCAATCACATTACGCACTCTAAATGCATAACATTGTGCCTTGTTTCTATTTTCCACTATGTTATAATCCCCCTCCATAAAAGCACATCCAGCAGAAAATTATCCATATCGCATGTCGCAGGTTCGAATCCTGCAAGAGTCGTAAGATTCTTTAGCTCAGTGGAAGAGCAGCGGACAAAAAGGTGCTTTGACAAACTAAAGGCGCATACAGCAACTCAAATCGCAGGGCTGAAAAGCAATGCGCCTTGCCTTACTCATCAGGAGGAAGCATGTTAGACCAACTCAAGGAAGAAGCTAATTACACCCTCACCGAAAACTCAGCACACACACACAAATCAACCCTTTCACACTGCCTAGACCTTTTCGCCACAATTGGAGCATTACGCAACGCAGAACTTGGCGAAATACGCTTGAGATTCTTGCGGGCATTCGATGAAGATGCTGACATGGCCGTGAAGATTGCGTTTTATGCCCGTGATGTTAGGGGCGGACTTGGTGAGCGCAGAACGTTTCGTGTGATTCTTGAATGGCTCGCGGAAAATTCCCCGTCAACCGTCGCAAAGAATATCGCTCTCATCCCCGAATACGGCAGGTATGATGACCTTCTCGAACTCATTGGGACTCAATGTCAGTCATCAGTCTTCACCCTCATAGCCTCACAGCTGAAATCAGACCTCGAAGCCGACTCCCCATCCCTCATGGCAAAGTGGCTACCTTCCGTCAACGCCTCAAACCCTGAGACGCGTCGCAAAGCCCTCATCATGGCAAGGGCACTCGGAATGACCCTCAAGGATTACCGCAAGACTCTCACGAAATTACGCGCAAAGCTCCGAATCATAGAGAACAATCTTCGCGAAAAAGATTACACGTTCGATTACAGCAAGCAGCCTTCACGGGCAATGCTCAAATATCGCCAAGCCTTTATACGTAATGACGGTGAAAGATACTCTGCATTCCTTCAGGACGTTGAAGCGGGGAAAATCGAACTTCACACGGGGACTCTCACGCCGTATGACATAATCATGCCCATATTCACGCGGGGGAGGATTGACGATGACGAGCGCAGATCCCTCAATACGACGTGGAATGCCCTTGAAGATTTCACACGCGGGGAAAATGCTCTTGCTGTTGTCGATTGCTCCGGGTCAATGTACGGGGGGTATGCGGTTTACCCTATAGCTGTTGCTGTGTCATTGGGGATATATTTCGCTGAACACAACAAGGGCGAATATCACAATCACTTCATCACATTTTCCGCAACTCCTCAGCTTGTCGAAATCAAAGGTCGCGACATAAAAGAGAAGGTTGACTACTGCGCGACATTCAACGAGGCAGCAAACACAAACATTCAGGCGGTGTTTGAGCTGATACTGAACACGGCCATGAAGCACAAGATTCCGCAATCCGAGATGCCCTCAGCACTGTATATCATTTCCGACATGGAATTTGACTCCTGCACAGATGACGCGGACATGACGAACTTTGAACACGCCAAGAAGCTCTTTGCGGAGAATGGCTACACACTCCCGCAGGTAATATTCTGGAACGTTGACAGCAGGAACACTCAGCAGCCGGTTACGATGAATGAGCAAGGAGTTATACTCGTAAGCGGATTGTCGCCGAGAGTTTTCGCGATGGTAAAGAGCGGGAATTTGTCGCCCTATTCATTCATGCTTGAAGTGTTAAATTCCGAACGCTACAAGAACATTACCGCATAAATACTTCCCTAATTATCCGTAACAACGCTGTATAATTCCTCCTGATGAAATTCCGCGTCAGGAGGTTTTTTTTCACATAATGAAGAAGTTTCTCGCCACATTATTCTTCCTTTTATTTTCCGTACGAATATCATATGCCCTCGAAGTAGTGCCGGGTGATGTGATTGTTGTTCTCCGCGCCCCTTCAGGCTTCAATGCTGCCCAATACGCCGGGGGAATAAAGTCTCTTCCGTCTGTAATGTCCTTCGCAGAGTCATTGAATGCTAATGTCGTGAATACATATGACTCACTCACTCAGGCGGGCGGAAATATTTTCATGCTCATTCATTCCGACATGAAAGACGAACACCAGCTATTGCGCGAAATCCAATCACGCCCGGACGTTATAGCCGCCTCCCTCAACCATATATACACGCTCAACCTTCCAGAAACGCCAAATGACCCGGAGTATTTCCGTTTGTGGGGAATGGACGCAATAAACGCCCCGCAAGCATGGAGCATTTCAACGGGTTCTGATGATGTGTATGTGGCAGTCGTTGATTCGGGAATCGATTTCAATCACCCAGATTTGAGCGCGAATTTCTCGCATGAATACAGCCGTAATTTTCTCGGCCATGCCCGTAAAGGCTATGACCCTTCAGCGTATTATGATGAACGGGGACATGGGACTCATGTTGCCGGGACGATTGCTGGAGTCGGGAATAACGCGCTTGGAGTCGCCGGGGTAAACTGGCGGGCAAAAGTATTCTCGGTGAGGTGTCTTAACGCGAATGGCGGAGGAGTAGCAGCAGACATTATAGCGAGTTTCAACTATATAGCCGAACTTCTCGCAAGGGATTCACGGCTTAATATAGCGGCGGTGAATTTTTCTGTCGGAGGTTATGACACTACTCCGCCTGAAGAATTAATTGCGGGCAATGATCCCATATGGCTGGCTCTGAAAACAATCAGCGACACTGACAGGACGGTTATATGTGCCGCGGCAGGAAATGAGAATAACGACATAGGCAGGCCGACTCCCTCAACAACTGAAGACTGGCTCAAAGGGAGTTACTCGCAAATAGGTTATTTCTTGGGACTCGACAATATGATAGTAGTAGCAGCTGCCTCACGGGGACTCACAAAGGCATATTTCAGCAACTACAGCCGGAAGTATGTCGACATTGCCGCGCCGGGCATGGGAATTATCAGCGCGATTCCTTTGACGCTCTCGAATGATACGGGATATGCGGTGCTTCCGAGAACTTATCCCTACGCCACATATTCAGGTACATCAATGGCGACTCGACATGTGGCAGGCTCAATTGCTCTCCTCAAATCAATATTCCTCAACGCAACAGCGAGTCAGCTCAAAGCGGCTATACTTGGCGGGGCAAATGGTGATTACCTTCGTGATGATGAATACGGCACTTCAGCTCATGGCCTGCTGGATTTGACTGGCGCAATAAACTTCATGGTCGCTTCAATGTCCAGTGATACCCCTCCGCAAATCGGCGACTCAAATCTCACGGCAGGTGTCGTGAACCAACGCTACAAGACAGAATTTTACGCCTCCGGGACTCAGCCTATAACATGGACTCTTGACGGAACATTACCGGGTGGACTCATGTTTGAGGGCGGGAAAATCTCAGGTACTCCCAAAGAAGCAGGCACATTCCCCTTCACCGTAACAGCCTCGAACGCTTACGGCTCAAGCTCACTGGCATTAACCCTCAACGTATCAGCGCAAATAGCACCATTGATTCGCAGGCCGGATGATGAATACACGTTGTCGCCTTCGTACGTGAGCATGGACTATAAGACCGACATTGACACGGCAGCGGGAGATTGGCCGATGAAGTGGAGCTTGGGCAGCGGAGATTTCCCGGTTGATTTCGGAGCTAAGGTTGATGGGGCGAACGGGGTATTGTCATTCACGCCGACAAGGGTAGGCACATTCTCATTCCCCGTAACAGTCGCGAATGATTCAGGGATTGACAGCTACACATTCTCAATCACAGTAAATGACGCACAGCTCCCGAAAATATCACGCGTAACAAAACATGCTGTTGCGCTTGGACGACCTTTAAGCCTGAAATATGACTCCAACACAAAAACAATCGTCAAAGAGAATATATCAGTTGTAGCTTATGGGACAAAGCCGCTTTCATGGGATGTTCGCGGATTGCCGGAAGGAGTCAGATTCATCACTGAGGCTTCTGACACGATGCCGCTGACGGAGATTCTTACGCTTGAAGGGAGGCCGGAAGAGTCTGGGGATTTTGCTGTTGTCGTTACGGTGTCAAACGATTTTGGAGTCGCGAGTGCTGATTTGTCCCTTACAGTTGAGGATATAATACCCGTTTTCAGCGCAATGAATCTTCACAGCTTGGAGAAAAACACGGAGTTTTCGCTCCCTGTACCTGTTTACGGAAGCGCACCGATAACCTTCACCATTAGCGGCGATATTCCCGAAGGAACTTACATGCGCTACGATGACAATACGCCGATATTTTACGGCAAACCCACAAAGACCGGGCATTACAGGTTCACGATAATCGCGGAAAATGCTTGCGGTAAAGACGATAACGGCGGGACATTTGATTTGTACGTTCATGAGCCATCAGCAATAGCAACACATATACTTCCTGACGCTGTAGCAGGTGTGTCATATGACGCAAAAATCAGCCTTCGCAGTGATGTAGCTATGTCGTGGGCGATAAGCGCAGACAAATCGCTTAATCTCAAAATCTCGGACTCAGGAATGATAACCGGGCTTCCGTCAAAAGAAGGGCGGTTTACGGTAAATGTTACGGCAAAATCCCCCGATATTCGCGCAGACTTTAACGCAAATTATTCCCTCATAGTGAGAGCAGCCCCGGCGATAACGACAACAAGCCTTCCTGACGGCAAAATGAACACGCCATATCCGGCAACTATTCTCAGTGCTGACGGAACAACCCCGGTAATGTGGTCAGTGTCAGAAGGGGAAATTCCCGGAGGACTCACGCTTTCACGCAACGGCCATGTTTACGGAACGCCAACAGAAGCAGGCTCATTCGTGTTCACGCTCACAGCCTCCAACAAAGCAGGCCATGACGCAAAAATCTTCACGCTCAAAATTGCCTCAGATGACACAACCCCAGCGAGTGATGACAAACACGCGAATCCTTCAAGCGATGACAAACACATAACGCCCTCAAGCGACGACAAAAACGCAACTCCTTCAAGCGATGACAAGTCAGCCTCAGAGACCGTGAAAATCACACAAGGAGCTGCGCGAGGACTCTCATCACTAACGATAGGGGAGCTTGCCTCGATTGAAAGTGCTGGTGAAAAGATTGGCGCGATAATCCCGGAAATTAGCGTGAGCAGGTCGGGCTTCTATACTTTTGAGAGTGTTGACGCATTCGGGGACGTGAAAATCTCGCCAGATGTCCCGGCAGGATGGCTTCTCGTGTGGAATGCATTTACACGCAACACGGCGGGGGCGTTGCTCGTTGAGGATGCCGCGGACAACAATGTGCAGTTCTACGACTCCGAAGGCAACGTTACAATTTACGTCCCGGAGAATCATATCGTGAATGTATCAGCGTGGCTTGATGCCGGGAAAACGTATGCTCCAGTGATTTCTGCGGCGGCATCGACTGATCGTTCTGGCGTTGTCGGCTCATCAAGCGGCGGATGTGATTCGTTTGCGTCATGCTTGATGATTATGATTCCTCTGTTAGCTCACGCATTCAGGAAGCGTTGAAGTTGTGCCGTTAATGTTCAAGAAACACACAAAGTAAGCTGATAGAATCATCCCTGCGGTTTGAAGCGAGGCCGCGGGGATTTTTTTACCCTCACACAATTTCACAGGAGGTATAACGATCATGAAGGCACTGCGTATTTTCATCATGCTGTGTGTAATAGCTCAGACATTTTCGGCTTGGGGTGCGAGTAATGCAAAGGGTGAGGCTCTTGCGGTTCTGAGGCTTCCTGCTGGGATGCAACTCACTGAAGAGAGTCTCAAGAATGGGGAGGCCCGGAGATTCATTGAGGCTACTGCTGAGTCTGCCGGGGGAAAAGTGAGCGGGGTATACGAGGCATTATCGCTCATCAACAAGGACGGCAACATATTTGCGTTCATTGTGTCAGACGTGAAGACATCCGACCAGCTTATTGCGGCATTGAAGGCTGTACCGGGTGTAATATCAGCCTCGCCAAATCGGACAATGAGGGCGTATTAGGACGGGGGAATGCTTGACAGAATGAAACTTGCCCTGTAAAATTCCTGAATTGTTGTGGCCGGTGTAGCTCAGCTGGTAGAGCAACTGACTTGTAATCAGTAGGTCGGAGGTTCAAATCCCCTCGCCGGCTCCAGTGAGCAAAGAATAATGGCGGAATGGCCGAGTGGTCAATGGCAACAGACTGTAAATCTGTCGACGGGAGT
>JAFSKY010000053.1 GCA_017448685.1 Synergistaceae bacterium | reverse complement strand
AGGCACAAGGCACAAGGCACAAGGCACAAGGCACAAGGCACAAGGCACAAGGCACAAGGCATTATAGCGGCCTGAAACATTTTGTCAATCCTTCCTTATGTGTATTTTTTGAGATATGCACATTATATCATGAGCTAATCTCTTCAGCGTTATCCCTCCATGCCCGACTCTATGACTCCTTCAAGCTCATCCGCCCTCACATTCACGGAGCAACACCGCCCAATCTCAGACACCGCGACAAACTCAAAGCCCATCCCCGAATCTTTGCGCCCCTGAAGCATTGCCCGCGATATTTCCCCGGCAGAATATTTCCGGCATGTTGTAGGAAGTTCGTTGCCTTCAAACGCCGCAAGAATCCTCCCGGCAGTCTCATTATTGCACCACCCTGCTTTAGCCGAAGCCCTCGCAGTTATCCCGACTCCCTGTGAGAGCGCAATACCGTGCTGAATCCCGTAATCGCTGAGACTCTCTATAGCATTGCCGAGCGCATAACCCAAGCACTTTTTGCGTGACTCAGCATCAAGCCCCGCCCTGTATTTCACGCAGCCTTCTATTATGCGTTCTATGTTGTCGCCGACATTGCCGCGCTCAAACATCCTGAACAGCTCGCCCCCGGCCATGACAGCAGTTTTCAGAGCCTCAGCAACGCCAGACATGTATTCACCGCGAGGAAGTGTCTTGAGGCATTCCGTATCACATAGCACCAACGAAGGAACACACGCCACGCCCGCAAGGTTTTTCCCGGAGCTTAGGTTGAGGAAGGCACTTCCCCAAGCTGATACCTCAATCATTGCCGCTAATGTCGTAGGCGCAAGCACGAGCCTCACTCCACCCATGTAGCACCCAGCCGCGAATCCTGCCGCAGCACAGACGACTCCACCGCCAAGAGCTATGACGATGCATTTTCCTGACAGCCCAAGCCCGGCCATGTCATCAAGCAGACCTGCTACAGTCTGGAAGTTCTTTGCGTCCTCATGTGAGTCTATGAGTAGCTCGCAGACCCTCAAGCGCATTCCTTCAGGCTTCGGGCATTCTTGGAAGTTCATTATCGCCTTTTGCAGGTAAAGCCCTGAAACTTTTTCGTCCGTTATGATGAGTATTTCTGTGTAACCTTCATCGCAGAGCCTCACAGTTTCAACTCCGAGACGCTCAATAACTCCTCGGCGGATCCTTATGCTGTAGCTGTCATTCACTTGTACATTCGCGGGCATGTATTGCTTCATTCCTTCCTGCCATAAAAAAAACACCTCCTGAAACTTATTGACTGATTCAGAAGGTGTTTATGTCCTGCGTATATTGTATTGCTGCGATTCATTCCCTCACGTCAGCCAAAGCAAATTGTCCCGCCCGAACCAATACCAGCGGTTAAACATGAACACGTAGCTATAGGCTGATGAAAGGATTGATTTTTTCACTGTGAATTAAATTCTCCGCTAAAATTTTTTTGGAACGTCAAGAATAATTGCACAGCCCCCCGCAATTGTCAACATTACGCACCAAATCTCCGCAATAACACGCACACTTACGCCCGCAAAAAGCCCAAAAAAATACCCCGCCAGTTTCCTAGCAGGGTATCTTTGTTGTTCGTGTTGCGCTTTGAGGATTGAGCCTCAGTTACTCAGCAGGCACTTCATCCGCTGATGTTTCTGTTGCTTCCTCAATTGCCTGTTCTGTTACGGTGTCGCCTTCTGTGGCCTCGTCAAGAGAGTCTTTCGTCTCAGATGTAACGGGTGCTTTGACCGCGATAACAGGGGCGTATGTTACATCCTTCCTCAGCCACGGGGACGCTATTACCGTCTTGGTTTCTGGAACTGCTGTGATTTCCGCTCCGGCTTCGTCGTAGAACTCAGCGATGTTGTCATCGTCAGATTTCTCAGCGTTGCGCGGGAATGCGAACCACACGAGGGCTTCTCCGGCAGGGACATTCTCAGCGAGTGTTGCCGCCTCAAGGTCATACTGCCCATCAGCATCCGCCGTAATCTCAGGGAGTATTGCCGCGACAATGTAGCCTGCCTCAGTGATTGCTGTGGTTTCCTCAGCAGTGAGGGACTCCGCCGTTCTGGGTGCGCCGTAAGACACAGTGCCTTCTGCTGTTTCTTCCTCTTCGGATTCAGCTTCTTCAGCGGGCGTTTCAGCCTCATCGGATTTCTCCTCTGGGAGAGCGTCTTTTTCCGCCGGGAGGGCTGTCCTTGCGCCGTCATACGGAGTTACAACGACTTCAATCGCGCAATCTCCGACTTCCTTCGTTATCGTGTTGGTCGCGGTAACTGAGAATGTCGAGTGAATGAGGCCGTCAGTGCTACTTGAAGGAACATCCCTGCTGGTTATGCCTTTCGGGACTGTTACTGTTACGGTCGCACTCTTGCCGTTGGTAGCCGCTTTTATCGCCGCCGTTACCTTGTTGGTGGGCTTGGTGTTTATCGCCCATTT
>JAFSKY010000052.1 GCA_017448685.1 Synergistaceae bacterium | reverse complement strand
TGTGTGGGCGTGGGAGGCAACATCTTCAACGTTAGCATTCAGCATGTTAGGATTGCCCGGTATGGCGTGCTCTACTGTCGTAATGCGTGCGCTATATGCTCTGTCAATGCCGCGTGAGGCTTTCAAAGTTACGGCGTTCAGCGTGGGAGCGACTGCGTTATTGTCGTTCATTCTTGTGTGGCCGATGGGCTATAACGGTCTTGCGCTTGCGCCGGGAATCGCGTTCACATTGTCGGGGCTGTTGGGACTGTATTACGTTCGCAGGAAATTGGGACGGCCTTTGAATATCATCACGTGGACTCTTGCGGGAGATTATCTTGTTGCGCTTGCGGCTGTTGACATTTCGGTGATAGCATACAGGTTCGCATGGCCGTATGATGTTTCTGCTGGGATAATGATTCGTGCGCTGTGGATATTGGGAGTCATTGCGCTTTGTGCGTGCGTATATTCGGGAGTAACGTTGCTGAAAGGTTTTGAAGAATGGCAGTTATTGCGGCAAGCCTTCCGGGGCAAGAAGGCTTAACCATTACTCAAATATTCCGGCCGCTTTAGCAAGAAAATCGCGTATAGGCAGGTGCTGAGGGCATTCCCTTTCACATTTCCCGCACTTTATGCAGTCTGATGCCCTGCCACGATTCTTTGTGTGAACGCCATAATAGAATCCGCTGAGAAAGTCGCCTTCCCCGCTGTTGTATTGTATCCTCCTGTTTATGCAGGCAAGAATTTCCGGGATTGGTATATCTTTCGGGCATCCGTCGACACAATAACGACATGACGTGCACTGTATAGCGTTCTGCTTCCTGATTATTTTCCTCACCTTGTCAAGTGCTTCAAGCTCCTTTTCACTGAGCGGCTGAAAGTCTTTCATGAATGCTGTATTGTCCCTTACCATATCAATATCATTCATGCCCGACAGAACAAGAATTACATTCGGGAACGATTTTGCGTAACGTATCGCGTAGCTCGCACAGCTTCCCCCGTTAAGGCCGTCAAGAATCCTTTTCGCCTCGTCAGGAAGATTCACAAGCACTCCTCCTTTAACGGGTTCCATAACAATAACGGGCTTTCCAAATTTCTCGCAGACCTCGTAAACTTTCGCAGACTGTATAACTGGACTGTCAATATCGGCGTAATTAAGCTGTATCTGTACGAACTCTAATTCAGGGTAAAGGGTCAATATTTCCTCAAGGAGTTCCGGCGAATCATGAAAGGACATTCCTATGTGGCGGATTTTTCCGGCGCGTTTAAGCTCTATGATATTCTCAAACGCACGGCATCTTTTGAAAATTTCGTATCGTTGCGCTGATACCCCGTGAATCATGTAGAAGTCGAAATATTCAACTCCGCAAATTTTCAGCTGATTCTCAAACAGCGGCATTATATCTTTTTCCTGATTGATGAAATTATACGAGAGCTTGTTGGCAAGAATATAGCTGTCTCTTGGATAACGCTTCACAAGGCATTCACGTATAGCCCTCTCGCTTTCACCGCCCAAATATGTATGAGCCGTATCGAAATAGTTGAACCCTGCGGCCATGAATGCGTCAACCATTTCATTAATCGCGCTTATGTCTGCTGCTGATTTTCCGAGAAGTCTGCGTGCAACCCTCTTTGCAAAATGAAATAGTGAGAATTTTTTGGGACTCTGTGCCTGATGTACCTGCTGTAATTTTTGTGACGGAGCTAAGGAGATTATTTTTGCCCTGCGCTTTTTTAGAATACGTCGAGCAAGCCTAATCAAAAATGATTCCTTCATAGGAAGACGTAGAAAACCGAATCCTAAACAGCCCTTTATTTCTGGAAAAGACAAACAATTAGGTGAGGTGAGCCATTATACACGCTCATTCTATTTTTGTCAAGCTCCTTTCTGCAATATCTTCATGGGATTTTGACTTATATTATAATATGCAGAAATTTTTTACGAAAGGTGCAAACAAATGGCATTTACAGTTTGCGTATTAACAGCCGCCGCCAAACGCGACACATACATAGCCAACTACATAGCAGGAGAGTCCCCCGTAACCGGCCATGACGTAATGGAAGAAATGATAACTAAGCACGACATGCCCCAGCGCAGAGTCATAGCATGGTTCGTGAACAATTACACGCGCCCGCTTGACTGGGTTGTCGATGAGG
>JAFSKY010000051.1 GCA_017448685.1 Synergistaceae bacterium | reverse complement strand
CTTTATATTTCTTGCATTGAGGAGATCGCGTATAAGCGCGGATTCATCGACAGGGAGCAGTTGGAAAAGCTGGCGCAGCCGCTTTTAAAGACGGCGTATGGGCAGTATCTTCTGGATATCGCGAAAGGACTTTAAGGATACATGGGAAAGATCAAAGTCACGAAAAACTGCAATGGTATCGAGGGACTCTGCGTGATTGAGCCAACTGTACACGGGGATAAACGCGGCTATTTCTCTGAGACATATAACCGCAGGGACATGGCCGAAGCCGGACTCGATTATGAGTTTGTGCAGGACAATCAGAGCAGTAGCGTTAAAGGCGTGTTGCGTG
This sequence comes from Synergistaceae bacterium, assembly GCA_017448685.1. GTDB lineage: Bacteria > Synergistota > Synergistia > Synergistales > Aminobacteriaceae > JAFUXM01. Next base: position 1,731 of record JAFSKY010000051.1, on the reverse strand, counting down.
GGCTTCATTTCCAGATTCGTTACCCGCAGACAAAGCTCGTACGTGTCATTCGCGGGGCAGTCTATGATGTTGCGGCTGATATTCGGCGTGGAAGCTCTACATTCGGGAAATATTACGGCGCAATACTCACTGAGGAGAATCACAAACAGCTCCTCATCCCGAAAGGCTTTGCGCATGGCTTCTTGGTGCTGTCAGATTTCGCGGAGTTCTGCTACAAGTGCGATGATTATTGGCATCCAAATGACGAGGGCGGAATAATCTGGAATGACCCAGATATTCATATAGCATGGCCGGAAGTGAACATGCCACTGAATATCATTGAGCGCGACAAAAATCTTTCCACATTGAAGGAGGCTGTATTGCCGTGAAAATAATCGTTACAGGCGGGGCAGGTTTCATTGGGAGCAACTTCATATTCCACATGTTGAAGCATCATCCTGAAGACAAAATCATTTGCGTGGACAAACTCACATATGCCGGGAACATCAACACCCTAAAGGAAGTCATAGCTCAGGGGAGAATATCATTCTTCAGGCTGGACATTTGCGACAGGGCGAGGATATATGAGCTGTTTGAACGTGAACGGCCTGACGTTATCGTGAATTTTGCGGCGGAATCACACGTTGACCGCTCAATCAATGACCCGGGAATATTCCTGTTCACCAACACGCTTGGAACTGGAGTCCTTCTTGACGCTTGCATGAAGCACGGCATAAAGCGTTATCACCAAGTCAGCACGGATGAAGTATACGGAGATTTGCCGCTTGACCGCCCGGATATGTTCTTCACGGAAAATTCGCCCGTCAAAACCTCATCGCCCTATTCAGCGTCAAAGGCTGGGGCTGATATGCTTGTGCTTGCGTATCATAGGACATATAACCTTCCTGTGAGTATTTCACGTTGCTCCAACAATTATGGGCCGTATCATTTCCCGGAGAAGTTAATCCCCCTGATGATAATCAACGCATTACATAACAAGCCGCTTCCTGTTTACGGTCAGGGAATAAACGTAAGGGATTGGCTTTATGTCGAGGATCATTGCCGGGCAATAGACATGATAATACGCGATGAGAAATCAGAGGGCGAAATCTACAACATTGGCGGGCATAATGAGATGAGGAATATCGACATTGTGAGGCTGATTTGCCGTGAGCTTGGGAAGCCTGAAAGCCTGATACATTTCGTTACTGACAGGAAAGGCCATGACCTACGATATGCGATTGACCCGACAAAGATATACCTGCGTTTAGGGTGGCGACCTGAGACGAGGTTTGCTGACGGCATAAGGAAGACGATTCGGTGGTATCTGGATAATGAGTCGTGGTGGCGGCCTCTGGTGAAGTGATTGCGTGAAAAGATAATGCCTGCTACAATCCTGAAACGTTAGGAGGATGGCGGGCATAATTTTTGAATCTTCCTATGTGGGATTGAAACGCAAAAGGTATTGCCCACGCTAGCCGCGGATCGTTACGAACCTTCCTATTTTGGGATTGAAACTCTATAGCATAAACTTTAGCCTGAGGATCCTTGATTACGAACCTTCCTGTGTGGGATTGAAACTGTATTACCGTGTGGCCATTCCATGCGTCAACAATTACGAACCTTCCTATGTGGGATTGAAACATAATTGCTTCTTCGATGTTGTTGACCCCGAGAGATTACGAACCTTCCTATTTAGGGCATGTTCCCTCTTCACAGTCATGAAGGGGGAATTTTTTTTTGCGCGGGCAT
>JAFSKY010000050.1 GCA_017448685.1 Synergistaceae bacterium | reverse complement strand
GGGATAATAGTCTGTCAGTTTTTTCGAGGAGGGTAATGAATGTTTCGTGAGGGTAAGTGCCTTGCCACCTGATTCCGGCTCTTATTGCTGATTCGTCAACGCATGGGAAATATTTTTCGTCAATGTCGAAGTATTCGCGGTATTTTTCGCCGGGCATGGCGTGTAATTCATTCCTTCCTGAATAGCTCTAAAACTTCATCGGGAGTTTTGTCCATAAGCGTTATGCTCTGGAGGTCGTGCGTGAATGTGGCGTTTATGAATTGTGGGTAAGTCGCTGATAATCCCATAAGTCTGGCTCTGATTCCGCTTGATTGTTCGTCGTCTTGGAGGCCGAAGATTTTGACGGGGCTGACTCCTGCGCGTTCTATTGTGTCATCGAAGAGATATGCTAGGCTGAACTCGTTACCGATTGAGCATTTTTCGGCGAAAACGTAGAGGGCGTAAAGGAGGACTCTGTTGTCGTTGAGGACGCATTCATTGCGGGTGAGTGTGTCATCATCGCCGTAATAGCAGAAATGAAGAGAAGTGCCGAAAGGTGTTGCGGCTATCCTCTTGAACGCTTTTACGATTGATTTCGCGTCTTTTGGCTTAACGTCAAGGGCAGTCAACATGTCTTCAACTTTTGCGCGCTCATATGTCGTATTTACGTCCATATTGTTTATGTACCATTCGAATTGTGGGTTACGGTATGCTAGGTTTACCAGCATGAGACCAAGCGAGGAAGGAGTTTTCCAGCCAAGAGTCGAGACAAGCTCCGCGAAATCTGTGAAATGGTTGCGTTCCTGAAGCCCTGCATCCTTAAGAAAACGCCTGAACATGTCATACATCATAGGCCCTAAAGAATGCTCCGTGAAAAATCTCTCTTTAAGCTCAAAGAATGACTCGAACCATTCATTTTTTGGCGCATGGTCTGCAAACGAGTTTAAACTTTTCTTCATGTTGACACCTCCCCCCTGTGGATGCCTTCTTGAAGCGAACATGAGACATCCTTCCTTTACATCATGGCACTGACCACAATGAATACAGCCGTCAATACTGAGTTTTCCGTCCTTAAACTTTATGCATCCGCGCTGGCAATTCATTTCGCACGCACCGCACCCAATACAATACGTGGCTTTTCTGAATACCCTCTTGAACAGCTTGACGAACTCAGGACTTACCTTTAATGCGCTGGACGGAACTGACACAATATAGCCTTCAGGAATTTCCGCAACGTCAAAACAGATTTCATCCTTGAGGAAGTCTATAACATATCCCCTGCCTGTTTTTATGAGACTGCCGAGCGTTTTCATCCACTCGTACCAGCTCGAAGAAGGATTTATTACCCTCATAGTTATAGAAGTGTTTGATATATCCTCAACACATCTAGCGGGGTTATATCTGAAATCCCTTCCGTTTTTGCGGGCATTCCATCCTGATTTAACTACATATGATTCTATTTCTTTTGGATTGTCAGCATTATAACACTCTTCAATGATATTTACATAGCCGTCTACAAGCTCCATGTAATTATATCTGCGTGAGAATAAAGCATACCCGCTTGTCATTGGGCAAAGCAAACATCCAACTCGCGCATTCCCCTTTTTATATGCCTCATTCACATACAGCCTGTGCAAATATATGTACAGCCACACTTCCGCCGATGTCCAATTCAGAATAGAGTTATGACTCCACTGCCCTTTTTGCTTTTCACCGTAATTCAGAACCTTGTATTTGCTCCGTGAAACGCTCTCATGCCTTCTCACGCCAACAAAGTCAAGTCCTACATAGTCATCCTTCCTGAGTATTTCCCTCAGCTTTAATGTCTGTGGCGCACTCTTATGCACACTACAACACCAACGCAGAGTCCTTGACGGTGGCCCGAACAACCTCCACGACTCACTAGGCTCAAAACTCGACCTCGCACGGAAAAACGCAATACCCTCCCTAACACACATCCTCTCAGCCTCATCAACAGCCTCGTACGTGTCAGGAAACTCCATGCCTGTATCACCAAACACAACGACAAATCCCTTTTTCGGGAGCGTCCTCTTCACCAGGTCAAGCAATACTGCGCTGTCCTTGCCACCAGAAAATGCCACGTGGAAAATATCGGCTTTATCCCTGAATTGATGGTATACACTCGCAATACCTTTCACAGCTCTGCGCTCTACTGTCTTTAGCAGCGTTTTGTTTTTACGACACATCCCATCAATATCAACAGGCTCAAGCTCATACGTCATTGCATCACCTTCAGGAGTCAATATTACTTCCGGCGCGTGATACAAATCCCCTCCGCGAATCTCAGCTACCTTCTTCCCCCTGTAAATATACGCGTTCGACTCAGCCCACATATATGGCGCGTCAGTCTGAGGGCTGTACCTCCAAAAACGCGAAAATCCCAGCATATCGAGTTCAGGCGCGTAAACTGGGCGAGGTTCTTTCGAGAAATTCGTCGGCGAGGGCGTGAGGATTAACCCGCCTGTTTCGGGGTCATGCTCATATGAGTACATTCTGACTAGCCTCCCTGATTCTTTGCGCGACTTTGAGTATTGCAGGAAGCCTTGAGAGTTTTGATTTGCCCGCATAGCCATTCGACAGCAGGAATTGCCCGGCTCTTTCCTCCGTAAGGTCAAAGCGTTCACGAGCAATAGCCTCAGCAAGTATTTCATCGTAGCTCAGATTGAGTCCCTTCACCGCTATAACACCTATATTGCGACTAGTGAACCTCCCACCCGGCAACTTGAGTTCATATGCCTCGCTGAACCTGTAGCAGAAGCTCTCAAGTATGTAATGATTCCATTTCCGCCCGCAAAAGGGAAAAGCTGAGAATGAAGCTATATTTTTGAGGGGCATGAATTTTCTCCCTTTCATGATGAGCTGAATAACGCGGTCAATTTCGGGCGTGTCAAATTCCAGCAATGAGTCCGACACAAATTTATTTACCTCAACTCGCACAAGACAATCATACAGGGCAGTCAATACCCAGTTCATATACATACCGTCAGCTACCTCGCGGCAATAATCTTCAACCTCACTTACTGTGCATTCATGACGACAGCGGCAATAATTCCGCAGTACCCCGGTTATGTCAAGTTTGCTTTTTGTGGCGGTGAGTATTCGATGCTGGCGATAAAATTTCCCTTTAAGCACCGTGTTGAATATGGCTGTGTAGATTCCGTTACCAGTCAGCTCGTAGTTCTTGTACTTCACGCTTTCACACGGAATATTCACTAATGATGCGAATCCCTGCGAATCACATGACCTTTGAACGAAATCGATAATGTTTTGTTTTTCTTGGGGCGTGATAATGAATCTGGTCATGAGGAATATTGTCCCGTCAGCTGTCGGAATGAAATCGGGATTTGACGTGAGGCAGGCTTTTATTCTGGCGGGAGGGATATAGGGTAGTCGCTTTATGATTTCATCGGGGGGCATGGTGTTTCCTTCACCCCAGATGCGTTTGATTTCCTCATGTACGATATTGCGCCCGGCCATGTCATGGAACGTGAAATATTCGTCCGTGAATTTCAGCATGTCAAATCTTGCGTGAAGATACTCCCTGAACATGTCGAGCGTGTATATATTGTGTGCGTTGAGGATTGGCGTTAATTCCTTCATGAGTTGCTCATAGAATACTGCCTCAGCTTTTGTGTCCATGATTTTCTGGATTGCACCGCCTACAGATTCTTCAAGCTCCTTGCTGAACGGTAAAATCATCCCGCAAAGATAAATTCCTGCGTCTGTGATTGCCTGCTCAAGCTCTGAATCATCATCAGGCAACGTGATATTCTCCTCCCCAGCATGAAACCTGAAGAGCTTGTATTCTCTGGTAAGTTTGCGATTGAATCCATACGGAAAATATTTCTCAAGTATTAGCTTCACGCCATCATGATTGATATTCTGCATGGATTAACGCCTCTTTGATTTTATGGGATATGGGAATGATTATACACTAGGCGTTTTAAGGCTAGATTTGTCATGCGGGCAAAAGGCACAAAAAAACACCGAGGTTTTGCCCTCGGTGCTGAAACTCGATATACGATATATCCCTTACCGCGACAACAGAGTAAGCATTACCCCCGCCGCAACAGCAGTACCGATAACTCCAGCGACATTAGGCCCCATTGCGTGCATCAGCAGGAAATGACCCGGGTATTCTTTCTGCACACAACGCTGAACGACTCTCGCCGCCATAGGTACAGCACTGACTCCTGCCGCGCCTATCATGGGATTGATTTTCCCGCCTGATAGTACCTTCATTATCTGCCCAAACACAAGCCCGCCGAACGTGCTGAACGCAAACGCTACGAGTCCCAAGCAGATTATCGCGAGAGTCCCGACTGTGAGGAACTTATCCGCCGCCATCGTTGAGCCGACTGACAGCGCGAGGAATATCGTTACTATGTTCATCAGCTCATTCTGCGCGGTATTGCTCAGTCTCTCAGTTACTCCGCATTCCCTGAGAAGGTTTCCGAACATCAGAGTTCCCACAAGAGGCACACACGCAGGAAGGATTAACCCTGATACGACGGTGCAGATTATCGGGAAGAGTATTTTTTCGCGCTTTGACACGGGACGAAGCTGACCCATTATGATTCCCCTGTCCTTTTTGCTGGTCATGGCGTAAATCACTGGGGGCTGAATCATTGGAACGAGCGACATATAGCTATACGCCGCAACCGCAACAGCTCCGAGAATCTGCGTCTGCCCTAACATGACAGTCAGATATATGCTTGTAGGGCCGTCAGCACCTCCGATTATGGCTATACTTGCCGCCTCTTTGATGTTGAATGACACGAGTCCATTTGTGAGAGTGCCGAGCCAGTTTGCTCCGATGAACGCAACGAACACACCGAACTGTGCCGCCGCTCCAAGAAGGAACGTTATCGGGTTAGCGATGAGGGGAGCGAAGTCAGTCATTGCTCCGATGCCGAGGAATATCAAGATGGGATAAATCTCGAACTCCGCACCGTAATACAATGAGCGAAGGAAGCCTATTGTGTGAGTCGCCTCGTTGAACTCGTCCCAAATTCCTGACAGTGGCAAATTCACCAGAAGGCAGCCGAAAGCTATCGGCACGAGCAACAAAGGTTCAAAGCCCTTGCCTATAGCCAAGTAAAGCAGGACGAACGACACTACGAGCATGATAATGTTCCCGGTAGTGAGTCCAAAGAAGCCTGACTTGAGCATCAAATCTTGCAACGCGGTCAAGTACATCTCCATTTGCGGATCAAATCCTTTCGTGAAAATAATGAATGAGATTTTGTGATGGGTAATTTATATCACAATTTTCACATAACGCGCAAGGATTCTCACACTGACAAAAACACCCCCCGTATTTCAGGAGGGTGCTTCATGTTTTGTGTGTCATGGCCTTTAGTGGAAGTTATTGTTGTGTGAATGTATGTGCCTTAATGGAGAACGATGTATGTTCACGCTCACGGCTTCAGCGGGAACAACCTGCGTATGTTCTGGCAACTCACGCTGTATTTCCCGTATGCGTTCAATGAGGCTGTTGATGATGATTTTATCCTCGTCCTGTGGGGTAATGGCTGGGGCTTCTTCAGCGTCATCATATGAATGCGACAATGACAGCGACAATTTAGCGCAAGCCGGGCCGACTAGCTCATACAATACGCTTGAGGCAAGTATGACAGTACGCAGGGTATTTCCCGTTTCACCGCCCAGAGTCCTCGCTCCAAGCTCAGCGAGTCCGATTGCGACTCCAGCTTGTGGAATCAGTGCAAGCCCCAAATAGTTGCGCACGAGGTTGCTTTTTCCCGTCATAGCACAGCCCATGAAAGCCCCCGCATATTTTCCCGCTATCCTCACGATGAAATACACGACTCCCAGCGTCAGAAGTGATGCGCCTCCCTGACTGTTTGCGCCCGTCAAAGCTCCCAAATCGAAGCATACGCCAGAACGCACGAAGAATAGCAGCAATATAGGCGGGCTGAATCGGTTGAGCTGCTTGAAGAGTTTATCGTCATCCGTTATGTTGATGTAAACAGTTGACATGAACATACAGCCTAACAGCGGAGATACTCCGAGCATTTCGCAGACACCGCAGAATCCGAATAGTATTGCCACCGAGATAATCAGCCTGTTGTCCGTTGAACGCTCGCTGAGAAGAATCTTCATCACCACGCCAAGCAACGCCCCTATGATTATGCTTGCAACGTTCATCACCAAAGGAAGAGCGACATTCCCGAAGCTGAAGCCAGTCCCTGAAGCCGTGAGAGCCAATGCCACAGAAATCGCCGCGCTATATGCCAGAAGCCCGACAACATCATCAAGCGCAACAACCTGAAGCAATGTGTTCACAAAATCGCCGTGCGCACCTGTCTGGCGGATTATCATCATCGTTGAGGCCGGAGCAGTCGCCGAGGCAAGAGCCGCAATCACCGCCGAAAATGCGAGGTCAAGCCCCATGACCCAATAAGCCGCGATGAACACGAACAATGACGCAACGCAAGACTCCATAATCGTAATCACGAGGACTTTCGAGCCGTTGCCTTTAAGCGCATTGAGCCGGAAGAACTGCCCTGTGCTGAACGCTATGAATGACAGCGCGATATTTGGGAGGAATGCTGTGCTTTCAGCGATTGAAGCGGGTACAAGGTTAAGACACCAAGGGCCTATCAGTATTCCCGTGATGATGTAGGCTGTTACGTTTGGGAGCTTGAGCAGCTTCGTTACGCGTGTGAGGGCGAATCCAAACATGAGCATCAATGCCGCCGTCATTACAGCAACACTTGTAGGGGAGTCTTGGTGAAGGTAATCCACAAAATGAGCAAACAATTCTATATTCTCCTTTCCCATGCCTTTGTTCGCGCATTCCGATAAAAAAATTCATCCCCCATGCCTAGAGAAGCAAAGGGGAGTGAGTGATGTGGAATATTCTAGCATTTTTCCGCCCCCGCGCATTGTGGAAACGTATTATTCCTGACTGCTTTTATCCCGTATGAATTGCAACATATTGACACAGAAAATTTTGCCTGTATAATGTTTGACGTAACGAACAAATGACGGAATGAAGCCGTAATGAAGGTCTTACACCTGCAAGAAGGACTTTCATGAAAAGCTATGACATTGATGAACCCTCGTTCTTGTTCGATCGTTTGATAGTTTTACCCCCCTCAAGAAACATGGTCAGCTCATGCGGGCGGCCTTGTTTTTTTTTTGCCGTATAATTCCCACATCCACAACATGAAAGGAATAATCATATGCACATCGAAAAGTTATCGCTGTACCTCATCACACTAAATGAGGAGAAGAGGTTAGCGCGGACTCTCGAATCAGCAAAGGGACTCGCTGATGAGATTATTGTTGTCGATTCAGGTAGCACTGACGGAACGAAGGCCATCGCAGAATCTTTTGGGGCGAGGGTCATATTTCATGAGTGGGAGTCATATGGCCATCAAGTGAAGTTTGCAGAGGAACAATGCCACTATAACTGGGTATTGAGGCTTGACGCTGACGAGGTCATTTCCCCGCAACTCGCTGAAGAGATTTCACGCCTCAAAGAATCCGGCGACAAGGACGGCTATATTCTCCCACGCGGTGAAGTTTATCCCGGAATGAAACACGCAAATCCATGGGTGTGGCACTACAGAGAAATACGCCTCTATGACCGTAAAGCCTGGACAATGAGCGGCCAGCCCGGCAATGACGCTGTAATCAAGGCTCGTCCTAACGCGACATACGGAAAATGCCGAGGGTTCATAGATCATTATTCGTACGTGTCAATATTCCAGATCGTGAGCAAATACAACAAGGAGTCCGAGAATCTCGCGCAAAGAGCAATGAGCCAAGACAAGAATTATTCCTCTTGGAGGCTTGTCGGCGCATCAACGCTTGAGTTCCTGAAGTATTACGTGTTAGGGCGATTCTTCCTGCTAGGCTGGTGGGGATTCATACACTGCGTAAACGTGTCATTCTTGCGATTCTTGAAGTTCGCGAAATTCTACGAGCTTTCACACAGAGAATATGAATGACCTTGTGAGCGTCATAATTCCCGCCTTCAACGCCTCCGCAAGAATCAAATCAGCCCTCGAAAGCGTGATTGCGCAAGATTATGCGGACATTGAGATTATTGTCGTTGATGATGCTTCAAGTGATGACACGGGGAAAATCGCACATGAAGTGTTATCGCGTTCATCGTTCACGCACAGGATAATCACCCATGACAGCAACAGAGGAGTCTCCGCCGCAAGGAACACAGGCATTGAGTCAGCGCAGGGGGAATATATATGTTTCATGGATGCGGATGACTTATTGCGGGAAAATTTCGTGTCATCCCTACATGCCGAAATCGTGAAGGGGGAATGCGATATTGCGTTTTGCGGACTCACTGACAGCTTCACGGACGGCAAACCCAACAAGGATATACGTTATGTGCGGGGGAATTGGAATGTTTCAGGTGAGAAACTCATACTCGGCGGGAATGTTCCTCCCGTTTACTGTTGCATATATCGCCGTGAGTTTATCGCCCGTCATAATCTCATGTTTCATGAAGGCTGCATTTCAGGTGAGGACATCGAGTTTGTCATGAAGGCTCTGTGCATGGCCGGAAAAATCTCATACACGCCCGAATGCCTGTATGTATACGTCCATCACAGCGGAATGGGATCTGTATCAGGCAACAGAATCACACGTTACGCCTCCAACGCTGGAGCAATCGTGCGCACAGCCGAATACCTTGCTGAAAATTCCCCGTCCGAAAATGTCAGGAGATTCGCGCAATATGTGCTTATGCCGAGGGGCGCAATCATGAATTTCACGCTTCAGGCCATGAAGGGAGAACGCGAAATATACAGCTCAATGCTTCATGACGGGAATAACATTGAGATTATCAGGCGGGCAATGAGTCTCTACACTCTCACGAAAAAGCCGGAAGTGTTCTTCAAGGCATTCATGATTCTTCACATGCCGCGAATATATTACACGATGAGGAGCAAATAATTCATGCGCATACTATTTTGTTCTGACGCTCTCACGGTTGACGGCGTAACAAGCTACATCCTCAACACTGGCGCGGCTCTCAAACGTGCCGGGCATGAAGTCGCCGTATTGGGACGCTGGGCGGGCAAAGGATTTCAGTCGCGTTACAGGCATGAAGGCTTCACGGTCATAACATGTCCTTCGATAAGCGCGGGAAATATGTATTTCGATATGAGGGCGAAAGCGTTTGCCCCTGACGTGATAATGACAGATCCGCGGCGGTCATTCCCACTTGCGACAAGGATAAAGGCAATCACACATGCCCCAGTGATAACGTACTTCCTTGACCCTGTCGAGAAAACTGACAGACCCGGACGCGATATTGCATCATTGGTGAAACATAGCAACGTGTTCACAGCGTTTGAGCCGGATATACTCTCAGAGCTTCACGGGCTAAATTCGGGCGTTCCTGCCGTGAAAATGGTACGACCTCTTGACGTGTTCTTTTCGCCGTCAGAGCTTCCACAGCGTGAGGGCTTCAACATATTATGCTTTGGCAG
>JAFSKY010000049.1 GCA_017448685.1 Synergistaceae bacterium | reverse complement strand
CGGCACAGCACAGTAGCACAAAGTCCCGGCAAAATTCCGGCATCCTCTCCAAATTACGGGGAGGGTGCTTTTTTTGTGGTTGATTCTGATACAATATACACATCCCAAAAATTCAAACAGGAGGCATTATTTTATGACAGGCTTTGACTATGGCAATGCTTCAAGATTCGTGCGCCCTCACGAAGTTGACAGCATGAAAGCAATCACACTCGCCGCCGCTGACCTTCTCAAATCACGCAAGGGAGCTGGCAATGACTATCTCGGCTGGATAGATCTCCCCGTCAATTACGACAAGGAAGAGTTCGGACGCATAAAGATGGCCGCGAAAAAGATTCAGAGCGACTCCGAGATTCTTCTTGTTGCCGGCATTGGAGGGTCATATCTCGGCGCAAGGGCAGCAATTGAGTTCCTCAGACACGGCTTCTACAACGACATTACCCCCGAAGCCCGCAAAGCCCCCAGAATCTACTACATCGGCAACAGCATGAACAGCACCTACATTCAGGACGTAATTGACCTGCTTGAGGGGCATGATTTCTCGGTGAACGTAATCTCCAAGTCTGGCACGACAACTGAGACTGCTATAGCGTTCAGGGTATTCAGGGATTTGCTCATCAAGAAATACGGTGCAAAAGAGGCCGCCAAACGCATTTACGCCACAACCGACAAGGCTCGCGGTGCGCTGAAGACTCTTGCTGACACTGAAGGCTACGAGTCATTCGTGATTCCTGATGACGTTGGCGGAAGGTTCTCTGTGCTTACGGCTGTGGGACTTCTTCCGATTGCGGCGAGCGGTGCTGATATTGATGCTCTCATGGCCGGAGCTGCTGCGGGTCGTGAAGTTGCACTGAATAAGCCATTTGAGGAGAACCCTGCGTTACAGTATGCGGCATTGAGGAATATTCTTCACCGCAAAGGGAAAACGGTTGAGATTCTCGCTAACTATGAGCCTTCAATGCATTACATTTCGGAGTGGTGGAAACAGCTTTACGGCGAGTCAGAAGGCAAAGACCAGCGCGGAATCTTCCCGGCTTCTGTTGACCTCACAACGGATCTTCACTCAATGGGGCAGTTCATTCAGGATGGCGACAGAATCATGTTTGAGACTGTGATGAGAATTGAGAACGCACGCAGGGACTTTGAGCTTACCTCGCAGGAAAACGACCTTGACGGGCTGAATTACCTTGCGGGTAAGAAAATGAGCTGGGTGAATCAGTGTGCCATGCAGGGGACAATAGCGGCGCATGTTGATGGGGGAGTGCCGAATTTGATGGTGAGCATTCCTGCGCAGGATGAGAAATCGCTCGGAGATATGTTTTACTTCTTCGAGTTCGCTTGCGGCGTGTCAGGGTATATCAGCGGGATTAATCCGTTCAACCAGCCTGGTGTGGAGTTCTACAAGGCTAATATGTTCAAACTTTTGGGGAAGCCTGGGAAGTAATTGTGTGAAGGAAATTTGCGCCCCCGGTGAAATGTTGCCGGGGGTGTTTTTTTGCGTTTCTTACAGTTTGCCTAACAGTACTCTGATTTTTCCTATAAGAGTCCGTCTTATGTCTCCAGTCCTGAATTTAGGCGAAAATACTATAATCATTCTGTACAGGAAGTTATGTTTATGCTCTGCCACTATAGTGAGTGTTTTCCTGACTGATGGAGTTAATTCATTGCCGAAAGTTTTAAGCAGGCCGTTAGCATGATTCGCTATTTCACCCTTAATGTTGCGAAAACGTCTGATTTCCCTCTTGAATTGCGCGAAAAATGTTACGGGAGTATGCATAACATTATTGCTATGCTGTCTGTATAGCACATAAGTCTCTTGGGAAAATATAACTGTTCCTCCGAAAGCGTAAGTAACCTCCATCGCCATAAGGTCATGACTGGTGTGATAATAACCTATAGCATCAACTCTCCCCACAAGCTCGCGTACTCTTGCGTTAAAGACCATTGCGAGTCCTGCACCCTGTAGCCTAGTGAGGCAACTTTCTAGAGTGCATATAGTCTTATCCATCCTCTTGACGAATAGGACGTTCATATTTTCGTCCGTGAAAGACAAGCTCGAATGCCACATCACAGGAACATTCCTCCCGCGCAGGGCTTCAACGTTTTTGATCGCGCTTGTCGCAACAGAAAGTTTTTCTGGCTTCCATACATCATCTTGATCGCTGAAGGCGTAATAGTCATATCCAGGGGCTGAGGCAAGTGCTGTGATGAAACTCTTTACCCAACCTATATTGCTCCCGAAGTTAGCGTGAATGTTATTGTGTTTCTCTGCAAATTTTGTGATTATATCGCGTGTGGAATCTGATGAGCCGTCATCCCTAATGAAAAGTTCTACATGTACATCTTTCTGCGCTAGTATGCTGTCAATTTGCTCGGCTAGATACTTTTCCCCGTTGTATGTCGACATAACAACAGCCACAACAGGAATTTGGGCATAATTCTGGTCTGGTCTGGTCTGGTCTGGTCAAGTGTAGCCGCCATTTTTATTTTGTCAAGTCCTTTCTTCATGGAATTTTCTGGGATTATAGCACACAAAAAAATCCCCCCTTCATTCGCAGGAGGGATTATGTTTTTCCGCTTCCTATTCCCCAGCCATCATGAGCGCGAATACTTTTGCATTGTTCACGAGGTAGCTTATCTCCGTATATTCGTCAGGCTGATGCGCAACTCCTTCACATTCTTGCGCCCACACAACCGCAGGGATTCCCTTCTTCCTGAAGAACGCCGCGAACGTTCCTCCGCCGATCCCGCCCGCATAAGGCTCAATCCCCAAAACGCTCTTTACGCTACGAGTGAGAAGCCTGCACACCTCAGAGTCAGCCCTTGTAGGCTCTGTAGCGTCTGACCTGTCAACCTCAATCTCAATTTTCGCGCCCGTCTTACGCTCAACGTCAGCGCATACTTTCTTCACGACATCAAACGCCCCGTCAAGATTCACTTCAGGGAGGACTCTGCAATCAAACTCCATCACCTCACGTCCTGGAACGATATTTATTGCCGGGACATTAGCGACTCTTCTTGTCGGCTCAAACGTCGAAAATGGAACGTCAAAAAGCTCATTCCTCTGCGTAAACTCCTTGTGCAAAGCCTCGTCAACCTCATACGCTAGCATGTTTGCGGCACGGCAGGCATTCACACCTTTGTTCGGGTATGCTGCATGAACCTGCTTCCCTGTTACGGTGAATTTGAGCCTCCACACAGCTTTTTCGGCAACCTCGATGAAGTCGCCCGCGTCATTCCCGCTGTCAGGCACAACAACTAAGTCATCCAGCCTGAATATGTCGCGCTCTATGAGTTGTTCGAGTCCGTAATGGCTGCCCATTTCCTCATCAGCCACAAACGCAAGCAACACTGTGTATTCCGGCTCAATGCCAGCGTCCTGAAGAGCTTTCAGTGCGAACAATGATGCAACGAGGCACATTCCGTTGTCGCTCACGCCGCGACCGTAGATTCTTGAGCCACGTATTTCGGGCTTGAAGGGGTCAAGCGTCCATGATGATTTGTCGCCTTCTGGGACTATGTCAATGTGTGAGAGTATGCACAACCTGCGAGGATTTTTGCCGGGGTATTCGAGGAAGAGTGAAGGCCGTCTGCCTGAGGGGGCTTTGTCGTCGTCAACGTGTTCAGCTTTGAGGGATATATTCTTGAGTCCGAGTTCGTCAATGAGTTTAGCGAGTTCAAGAATTTTTGCGTCCTCGCCTGTTCCGCCGTTATGGGGGGATATTGCCGGGATTCTGCATAAACGTATTAATGCCTCAGTCATTGAATGTTCGAGTTTTTCCACTGAGGTTAGTATTTCACTGCGCAATTTTTTTACGCCTCCTGATTTTTTTGTGGAAGTCAACGGGTATTCTACAGCAAGAATCATACACAGGCACACTTCACAATGCCTGCACGGAAAACTCACAATGAAATTTTTTGCGGGGATTTTTTACGCTAGCTTTATTGCGTTGAGGAACTCGCTGTTAGTCTCTGTTTGCTTCAGCCTGTCGAGTATGAGATTCAATGCTCCAGCCTCATCAACCCCCGCTATTCTCTTGCGCAGAATCCACAGCCGCTTCAGTTCTTCCTCTGGGATAAGCAGTTCTTCTCTTCTCGTCCCTGAACGCGTTATATCTATTGCCGGGAATATTCTCTGCTCCGACAATTTACGCGACAAATGAAGCTCCATATTCCCCGTACCTTTGAACTCTTCATATATTACGTCATCCATCCTTGAGCCTGTATCAGTCAGCGCAGTACCTATGATTGTGAGACTCCCGCCTTCCTCAAAGTTACGAGCAGCGCCGAAAAATCTCTTTGGGAAGTACAGCCCTGAAGGATCGAGTCCGCCTGAAAGAGTCCTGCCTGAAGGAGGCACAGTGAGGTTTGAAGCTCTTGCAAGCCTCGTGATAGAGTCCAGCAAGATAACGACATCCCTTTTTGCCTCGACGAGTCTTTTTGCCTTCTCAAGCGCAAGATTCGCCACTCGTATATG
>JAFSKY010000048.1 GCA_017448685.1 Synergistaceae bacterium | reverse complement strand
TTGTGTCGGCAGTCCTGAATCATATCCCCATCCTGAAGAAATATATCGTTTAGGCGCAAAAAAACAGCCCGTGAATCCCCCCCAAGAGACTCACAGGCTGTTGCTTTTAGATGATAGATTTCACAGCGTAATATAATTTCGGGAAGCACACAAGAAACAACACCTTAAATGCTGTTTCGGGCGCATGAAGAAATAATTTCGGCGCAGATAACATAATTTCCCGCATTTTTCTGTGCTTAAGCCTTCGCATATACTTCTTGTAGCGTTCCTTGTCCATCATTCTGGCGCATATCGTGAACTACCTCATGACAGCCCAAGCAAGATAGAACAACGCATATTTTTTCCCTCGCTCATTGTCCAAATGCCTGAGAATGAATCTTGCGGCGCGAATACGAGGAGGTAGAATATTGTCCAGCCAGTCATAATTTTTTCTCTGAGGCTTAAATTCATCTTCATGTGTGTCGTGTATGATGAATGTATAGAGAAGCTCCTTCACAAAGGATGTGCGTTGGCTTGCTGAGAGTGCCTTCACTAAAAACTCTTCATCCTCAGCAAAGTGGCATCCTTCATGAAAAGTGAGGTTATTATCCTCGATAAATTTTTTCCTGAAGAGGTAGCTCCATATATTGCTCGGTATTTTCCCAGCAACCCATGCCGGAAAATAATCCCCAGCTGAACACAGAGCCTTCCTGAGCTTTATGCGGCGGCAATGGTATTCATTCTTGAACTCGTTATGTATCTTATATCCGCACAAAACTACGTCAGCATTTTCTTTTTCCGCCTCAGCGCAAAGTATGGACAAATAATTTTCGTCAACACTGTCATCAGCGTCAACAAAGCATACATATTCGCCCCGTGCTACTTTTATCCCTGTATTACGTGCTGTGGATACTCCCATGTTTTTCTCGTGGGAAATAATCTGAAAGCTGACGTTATGCTTACTCAGAAAATCACGTGCTATTTGTTCCGTGCCATCTGTTGAAGCGTCATTGATGATTATGATTTCGTATTGTGAATAGGTCTGTGATATAAGGGAGCTTAATGTGTATTCGATTCTTGATTCAGCGTTGTATGCAGGGACAATAATTGACGTAAGGCGTAAGGCGTAAGGCGACTATAGCGTTATCATTCAAATTATGTCAACCTCCTTATCGCGGAATTTCAATGCATTATACAGAAAAACCCTGCCCGCATCAAATCAGGCAGGATGAATAATCATTTTCCGAATTTCGCCCGCATTAACGGCTTAATTCCTCCTGCTTCAAGAATATTCATGGCCTGCTCCCCTAGCTTTTCACACGGGAATACTTCACCCGTCTCATCATTCTTCACAGTCCCGGCCTCAAGGTCAAGCGTGAGAGTGTCGCCCGCCTTCACATTCCGGCTTATGTCCTTACAGACCACAGGCAATAATCCCAGATTGACGGCGTTCCTGAAGAATATTCTCGCGAACGAATCCGCAAGCACCGCAACCGCTCCCATGTTGAGCAACGCAATAGGGGCATGTTCGCGTGATGATCCGCACCCAAAATTCCGCCCTGCAACAACAATTCCGCCTTCTGGGAAATTCGCGGCTATGTCCTCACTTACACCGCAGAGGCAGTGAGAGCCTATCTCTTTTGGGTCAGTTATCGCGAGGAAACGTCCCGGATATATCTGGTCTGTGTCTATGTTGTCGCCAACAACTATGCATTTTCCCGTCAAAACTTTCTGCATGATTTCAGCCTCCTCTATAGAAATTCGCGGGGGTCAGTGATTTTCCCGTATACCATGCTCGCCGCTACTGTGGCCGGGCTTGCAAGGTACATTGAAGCCTCCGTTGAACCCATGCGCCCCGGAAAATTACGGTTTGTGCTGGTTATGCAGACTTCTCCCGGTGCAAGTATGCCTTCATGCGCCCCCAAGCAAGCACCGCAACCGGGTGTCGATATTGTCGCGCCTGCGTTCATCAGATCAGTGATGTAACCTTTGGCGATGCATTCGAGCATGACCTCACGCGAGGCAGGTATCACAACAAGCCGCGTATATTCGGGAATATGCTTGCCCTTCAGGATTTTTGCGGCAATCTCTATATCCTCGACTCTTCCTCCTGTGCATGAGCCTATATAGCCCTGATTCAATTTCACATCGCCATTTGAGATTACCCTCCTTAATGTGTGAACGTTCTCAACGCTGCTGGGACATGCCAATTCAGGCTCTAACGCTGACACATCGAACACGTAAGACTCCGCATAGTGATAGCCTTTGTCGGTGAACTGGACTTCATACGGTCTCACGGCGCGTTTGCTGACGTAATCCAGCACATTCTGATTCGGCTGCATGTAGGCTGTTTTCGCGCCCATTTCTACGGCCATGTTGCATATTGTCATTCTTCCTGCGACATTGAGTCCCTCAACGTAGCTCCCGGTGAAGTCAATAGCCTTGTACACAGCTCCGTCTGCGCGTATTCTTCCAAGCACAGCGAGTACGACATCTTTTGGGTAAACTCCTTTGGGGGCTTCACCCTCTAATCTGACCTCGATAACCTCCGGGACTCTGAACCATAATTCGCCCGTCATAAGAATCGTAGCCATGTCAGTAGCTCCGCAACCTGTTCCCATTGCACCGAAAGCCCCCTGCGTAGTAGTGTGGCTGTCAGTCTCAACAACAATCATGCCTGGGTAAATGAGGCCAGCCTCTGCCAAAACCTGATGGCAAACCCCCGTGTTTGTGTCGAAATGGTACTTGAGGTTGTTCTTCACGGCAAATTCACGCATGGCCTTGTGATTCTCCGCGCTCTTGATGTCGGGGCATGGCGCGTAATGGTCGAACACGAAAGCGCAACGTGTGTTATCCCAGACTTTTACCCCGCCCATCTCGTAGAATGAGTAGACGGTCTGCAAATACAGGTCGTTGATTTCGGCGAAGTCTATTTTTGCGCTGACAATTTCGCCCGTCTGGATTGAGGATTTTCCGCTGTTCTTCATGAGGATTTTCTCGATTGCGTGCAAAGCGTTCTCCCCCCTGTTGAATTTTATGTGGATGCTATGATTATACATTATGGCAAATACGAAGATAACCAAATACATCTGCTCAGAATGTGGCCATGTAACCACCACAAAAACAGGAAAATGTCCTGCGTGTAATTCATGGGGAACGTTTCAGATTCTCGATGAGCCACCACCACAAAGCCCTGTGCAAAATCTACCCCGCGTCAAAATCATAAGCGCATTAGACGTTAAGCCCCCCGCAAGAATCGCAACAGGAATAGGCGAGTTTGATCGCGTTTTAGGCGGAGGACTCGTGCCTGGAGGAGTCGTGCTTATCGGAGGCCAGCCAGGTATAGGGAAATCCACGCTATTATTGCAGGCAGCCGGGAGCGTTGCAAAAACGTATGACCTTCCAGTGCTTTACATCTCCGGCGAGGAATCTGACGCACAAATTGCCCTGAGAGCCTCGCGGATAAACACTGCAGGCGAGAAGCTGTACATATATTCCGGCGCAAACCTTGAGGACGCATTGAGGAATCTTGACGGGAATAATTTTGCGTTCGTTGTGCTGGACAGCGTTCAGGCCATGACAACGGGCAACGACTCAGGCTGGCCGGGAACTGTAACACAGGTTAGGGCGGTGGCTCAAAGGATGGTTGACTGCGCGAGGGAGCATAACATACCCGCCGTAATGATAGGCCACATAACGAAGGACGGAAAAATCGCCGGGCCAATGATGCTTGAACACATGGTAGACACGGTGCTGAATTTTTCGGGCGAGGGATATTCGTCATACAGAATGTTGCGGGCTGTGAAGAATCGTTACGGCAGCACGGATGAGCTTGGAGTGTTTGAGATGAGTGGGGGCGGGTTAATCCCAGTAACTGACAAGAGCGGGCTTTACTGGAACAGGGATGACTCAGCTGTTGCGGGTGTGGCCATGACAATAGCACTTGAGGGCAATACCCCATTAGCAGCCGAGATTCAGACTCTTGCGGTGTGTACAGTGTTTCAATATCCCCGTAGGACATCACGCGGAATTGAGCTGAACAGGTTTCAGCTTTTGACGGCAGTAATCGACAGGCGTTGCGGAATTGGTGCGAACAATTACGACCTGTATATCAATGTTGCTGGGGGATTGAGCATTCAGGATCCGAGCGCGGATTTGCCGTCATGCGCCGCAATAGCCTCAGCGCTGAGGAACATTCCGCTTCAGGCAGGAACGTGCTGGCTTGGTGAGGTTGGATTGGCAGGTGAGGTGAGGCCGGTTACGAGGATTGATTTGCGGTTGAAGGAGGCTGCGCGTTTAGGTTTTCACACGGCTGTGGTGAGTTCGCGTGAGCAGGTGAAATTTGACGGCATAAAGATTGTGCGTGTGACTCATCTTGAGGGGGCGTTGCGTGGGCTTGCTACTTAGTCCAGTCAAAGCCAGCGGGAATGTTATTGAGCTTCCATGATGCGCGTGATACGTAGACTACGCTGTGCTTGTAGAGCCTGTACAGATTATCTGAGTTATCATTATTCCACTCTGCTGGGGTCGGGTGTGCATCCTCCGGCCATGTTACCGGGCGTGAAGTATTGATTGTGTAGTCGACTCCTCCTGTACCCATAACCCAGAGCGTGAATATGTTTGTGTTTGTGTCAAGCTCCATGTGTATCTCAAGCACGCCTTCTTCTTGGTTATAGGTATTTTCCCAGCCAGTTCCATCAGTCTTTAACTCACGAAAAGCAAACTGCCTTTCTTGGTTTTTATTGAGATTGCCACGCGTGAATAGTCTCATGCACTTCAGATACATCAGCTCTCCTGTAAGGGCAATATTCTTCTCTGGCTTGTATGCGCTGGTGCCAAAAACTTTACAGGTTATTCTGTGGTTTGTTGTGTCTATATTCTCAAGGTATATCGGGACTCCTGCTGTTTCCATAACGGCATAGCGTTTTATATTTGTATTGTTTGTATTGTCCCTATCAAAATCCGAGTTGTTTAAATTGTTGTCTGGATCAGTATCGATAAGCTGGAATGTGTTTATGATAGTCTGAGCATCTTTATTGCTCCACTCTGTATCGGCACTTATTATAAGGTTAGTCCCTCCGCTCCCAGATGATATATCTCTCTCAGCGTAAAGAAAGACTAGCATATTTCCGGCGTAAACGCCACCATTCGCAACCGAATCCGGTCTGTATGTACTTCCTGTATCTTCATCTTGGTTTTGTCTAGTTCTGACTGCAATAGGCAGAATATATTTAGCATTATTGGCCGTTTTGCTTCTTATTTCGTTAAATTTGTCAAATCTTGCTCTTACAACTCCTGAATTTGCGCACCTCCACAACCCCAGCCCAGCATGTATTATTTTGTCCTCAAAGAACAATATCACCCTGTCAGCATGATCTTTTGCCGTGAGAAGCTGCTGTGTCTTTGTGTAAAATGACGCTAACATATAGAACGACACACACATGACCAGAATAAACCCTGCCTGAAGAAGCATCGTCGTCAGAAGTTCAACCAGCACGAAAGCCCTTGAACGTTTCATCATAAACTCACCTTTTGCGGAAAATGTCCTTGCTTAAAATTTCGTCAAGGGATATTATAGCTACCATTCCAGCAAAAAACTAACAGGGGGTAAAACATCATGGAAAAACTCAGCGTGTACAAGTGCGCGAAATGCGGCAATATCGTTGAAGTTATGCATGTGGGAGGCGGAGTTCTCTCCTGCTGCGGCGAACCAATGAAACAGCTCAAGGAGAACACGACAGACGCTGCAACGGAGAAGCATGTACCTGTGTATGACGGCGGAAAAGTGAAAGTCGGAAGCGTGGCTCATCCCATGGCGGACGACCACTATATCGAGTGGATCGAGGTCATCAAGGGCGAGAGGGTATGCCGCCAGTTCTTGAATCCCGGTGAAGCACCTGAAGCGGCGTTTGAGTGCGCAGAAAAGGGCGTTACGATGCGCGAGTTCTGCAACAAACACGGCCTCTGGAAGGCTGAAATCTAGCGGGAGGCTTTCAGGTTGAAGATTTCCGAAGCGATGACGGCCGCCATCAATGACCAGATAAAGGCTGAATTTGACTCGGCATATATCTACCTTGCAATGTCAGCGTATTTTGAGGACTGCGGGCTTTCTGGGATGTCTCACTGGATGCAGAAGCAGTACAAAGAGGAAGTTGAACACGCCGAAAAATTCATCGAGTACCTTTACAGGCGCGGCGCGAGGGTAATAATCCCTGAGATAGCTCGCCCGAAAGAGAGCTACAATGATGCGCTTGACGTGTTCAGGACGGCTTACGCACATGAACAGTACGTAACTTCCAGAATCTACAAGCTAATGGACATGGCCGAGTCTGAGAAGGATTATGCTACACAGTCAATGCTGAAGTGGTTTGTTGATGAGCAAACTGAAGAAGAAGACAACACTGGCGGGATTGTGGCGAAGCTGGAATTTCTCGGCAACGACAAGCACAGCGTATACATGGTAGACCGCGAACTTTCAGCGAGGTAGCAACTAGACAACACACAGGGGAGTCAAGCGGCTTCCCTGTTTTTTTATGGGAGAATGAACACGAAACTTAAAGCATTTCTTGACGGACTGTATTATACGTATCAGCGTCGTGAACTAATCAACCCTGATCCTTTGCATTTTCTGTACTCGTATCATAATGTGAAAGATCGTGAAATAGCAGCTCTTGTAGCTTCGTCATTAGCATATGGGCGTGTGGCGCAGATAATGAAGAGTGTTGACAGTGTGCTTGAGTGTATTGGTGATGAGCCTCATAGATTCCTGCGCATGAATGATAGGTTTGAAGTTGTGCCTGAGGGTTTCAAGCATAGATTTACGACAGGCCATGACATGAATATTTTGCTGAGTAATATATCAGAAGTGTTGCGTGAATATGATTCGCTTGAGTGTTTTCTTGGAGAGTGCTTAAAGCATAGTGATGGAGATATATTTTGTGGGCTTGATGAATTTTCGCTGAGAATGTCGCGGGGTAGGAAGGCGGGTTCATTTTCGCTGGTTACGGCACCTTCAGACGGTAGTGCGTGTAAGAGGCTATTCCTGTTTCTGAAATGGCTAGTGAGGTGTGATGATGTTGATCCTGGTGGGTGGACGGTGATTGAGCCGAGAGATTTGGTTGTTCCGACTGACACGCACATGCATAATATTGGGCGGAAATTGGGATTTACGATGAGGAAGAGTGCAGATTTGAGGACGGCAATAGAGATTACGGAGGGATTTCGTGAGATATGTCCTGATGATCCTGCGAAGTATGATTTTGTGCTGACTCGTTTTGGGATTCGTGCGGGCTTGAATGTTGGAGAGCTGTCTGACCTGCTGTTGAGCTAGTGAGTTGCGTGTGTAATTTTGCGACCGAAAGTTTATAGGTTTGCTGATAGTGCTGATTTGGTGTGTTTGGTGTTATGTTAGCGCATTGATTTTGCTGTGTTGAGGAGCTATTTCGGATAGACTGCATATGCTAAACACTATATTATTTTGTGCGCTGATGAGTTATTTCTGATAAGCTACGTTGTGTTGTGTTGTTCTTTGCGCTATTAAGCTATTTCGAGCAAAGTACATTCTGTATTGTGAAACTATGCCAGTTAAATGATTTTTCGTTCACAAATTATGAAATTGAACTAGTATTAATGATGTATTTACTCTGCGAATTTTCGGGAAAGAATTATGAAGAGGAAATTATGTTATCTAAATACTTGAGAGAGCCAGCCTTTCTGTTAGGATGAATGCCTAGGGAGTTTTTTCCTTGTCCCCTCAGCCATGACATTTTACCCCTTCCCCCTCACATGTCAAGCTCTAACTTCCCACAAATTCCTCCTCTCATTCCCAACATCAATATGCACGAAATTCCCCTTCTTGTAATATATGCAATACCTCAATCCCGGAATTTCCCCCTTCTGCCATAAAGCCTTCACCGCCTCAAAGAGTGCCTTCCCTCCCTTCTCACAGCTCAAATCACACGCCTTCCCCTTCGTATGCCATGACCCTTTAACCCCTCCAACACGCGCATTATGACTCACACACCTACACCCCGAATTTACCCTCACAGGCACGCCAACATAATCGCGAATTTTCTGCGCAATATCTATCAGCCCCGTGTCAATATCCCCATCCTTAAGCCCAAAGCCACATCCACATTTACACGCAAACTCACTCTGCTTAAAGTTCTTAGTGTTATACATGTTGCAATCTCCTTTCATGTGTAGCAAGGGAGGTCATCCCTCCCCCGCGTTAATATGCCTTCCCCGTAATCAGCGTAAACTGTTCGGGGGTAATCTTCCCTTTTTCGACCGCGTCTCTTACGCGTTGTTCATTCCACACACCCAAGTCATACCACGTTTTAATCTTCTCGAACATTACAGCTCAACTCCTGTCATCATGGCGATATA
>JAFSKY010000047.1 GCA_017448685.1 Synergistaceae bacterium | reverse complement strand
GCGGAGCATAATACTCACTTGGCATGTTCAGTTATTCCCCTCCAATTCGATGCGCCAGATTTGGTCTTGTATCAACCTTGCTTCCGAGACTGTGTACAATTTCCCGTCAAGCCTCAAAGATTGCTCGGCACTCACATGGTCAATTTCCTGCGCTCGACAAAAAAGAACCCCGCCGGATCGTCTCACTCCTTCGGGATTCTCTTCGCCTGTGTTGATTGTGAGTCTGCGTGTGTATTTGTTCGCCGTGAATACTGACAGCAATTTTACGCCGTTTATGTCATGAAATCGTGCAAACTCTGAATTGTTGAACCATACCGCATTGTCTTCAAGGTCTGAGGCTAATTCGTCAAGAAATGTCCGCTCAGACTCGTATATCTCACGCGCTGTTTGTGTCATTGGCTGGGGCTGTAGCTGGTTCAGCTTTTTGCTTCTTCGTGGGCTTTGGGTCTGTCAGAATTTCGGCAAATCCACGTCCAGCAAGCTCACGTGCTGAGGCTGTTTCGGGCAATATTTCCCCCGTCTTGAAGATTCTCCCACCTGATATGAACCGCGCTCGTTTCAAGATTATCATGCTGCACCTGTGATTACGCCCTTCAACACATACCAGCTTTTGAGGTCATGCGGCATTGGGAGCGGTCGTGATGAGATTGACACGAATTTTTGCGAGGGGTTTTCCGTCCACCATCTACGTGGCACGTATTCTTCCATCTGCGTAACGTAATTCCCGTTCCTGTCAACGTATGTAATTGCCCCATAAAGCATAGTATTACGCTCGCGGCTTGACTGGATTATGACGGTTTCGGGGTCAACTATGGGCTTCAATGTTGGCTGACCGTTCGCATCAAGTGTTGTTTCATCTGGCACCCATTCCTCATAGGTGTAAAGGTCGAACACTGTACCCGGTACGGCCATGCGTCCGAGATAAGCGACTCCGCTTTCAAGCTCTGAGGGACGAATTTCGCCGATTTCAACGCGCCTATTATCCAGCAACTTCAAGAAACGTTCATTCTTCAACAGCATATCAGCCGCGCTTGAGCCAAGTATGAGCATATCAGGGTTAATGCCGTCCTTGCGCATTTCGCTGGCTATGGTCTTGAGCTGGCCTATCACATCAAATGTGGGTGTCCATCTATCTGCCGCATCTAGCACTGCTATGTTCTCGAAGCCGTAATCTACTGTTTCATTTACACCGCGTCCCTTGATTGTGAGTTTGCCGTCTTGTTTGACGCGGGCGCACATGTATTCTTCACGGCGATATATTGTGTCTTGGAGGTCAAGTATATCTTGCGCGGCGATTCTTGCGGCTCTGTCTTCAGGGGACATGCCAGAGTTCCATGTTGCCTCGCCGAGAAGTTTTTGTGCAAGTGTGTCATTCGTGATTACTCGGCTGGGTGAGATGAATGGCGTTGTGTAGTTCCTCACATCGTATTCATCGCGTTCTATCATCTCTGAACCTATGCGGGGGCTTGTATAGGGGGCGAGTCTGCGCTTGCCTTCCTGATATTCAAAGCTAACTTTTTCCGTTGGGAATGTTACGGAGCTATTGAAGAAGCGTGTCTTGAAGAATGTCCGCAAGGGGAGCGTTTTCTTTATCACGCCTAATAATAATTTTGGCTCGTAATAATCTTTCATGTGTTGGCCTCCTTAGATGTGGGATGCGCGGAGGAAAATTCCGCATTTCCTGAGAGGTTCGCGGGCGGATTCAATGATTGTTGCGTGGTCATCTGACTCGGTCTCGAATGGGAAGATCACGCGTTCCTCGTTGAACTCGCCCCCGAAGTAGGCGGCTATTTCGGCGTATTCGTTTGCGCCTATAGTAACGTCATCACAAAGAATGCAGAATGAAGTTGCTGAAGTGAGTCCTGCCTGTGTTGCTGAAACATAGCCTCCTGTGCCGGGCATTAACAGAGTTCCGCGCTTATATTCACCTTGCGCTGAGACTTTCACTATGTCCGTATAGGTTGCTCCTAGACTGCCTGCAATTAAATCATCTGGCGGAGGCACTGTGCATTCGTTCTTCACTAATTCAAGTGTTACTGCTGTAGGGTCTGCCATTATTTACCACCTCTTATTGCGTTTACATTTTGGGCTATCATGTCGATTATTCGTGTATCTTCCTCATCATTTGAGGGAGTTTTCTGCGGGGTAAGTGCGCTATTTACGACCTGTGAGTCGCTCTCCATATCCCTTAAACGGGCATTTGCTGTATCTGCATTCAACAGTTCTATTGCAATATCGCGGGGGTCTTTTGGGTCGTCATACTTTGCGCGGGCTATTATTGCCTCACGACCCGGAGCTGTCAGACTATCCAGCGTCCTTAACCTTTCACGCTCTGCCTTTACCGCTGAGGCTCGAATCTCTCCAACTATTTCAGGGTACGTAGCTTCCAATTCTGATGCGTTCTTTATCTCCATTTCGCTTTTATCCTCCTTTGCTGGCGTGATTTTCAGTGTGTCGGCGGGCATTTTCGAGGCTAAATATTCGTCAACTCGTGAGAAACCGAAACCACTCCTAAAAATTGTTCCGCCTTTTACAGCCATTGCCGCAACCGTAACAGCTTCTTCCACTTCATCGCAGAATTTCAGCTCGTGCGCTTCGTTGGCATCCATCCACGTCTCTGAATCCATCATCGCAATCACTTTCTCACGCTCAAGCCCCGTCCTTGACACATACACATTCGCTATCGTGTCGCGTACCTTGTCGAGAATCTCCGCCGTGTCGCGCATATCTTCAGCCTCGCCATAAACACCGCCAGCAGGATTATGTATCATCATGAGCGTGTTCCGTGGCATTATGATTTTGTCCCCCGCCATCGCTATAACACTCGCTGCTGAGGCCGCTAATCCGTCTACCCTCACTGTGATTTGCGCAGGGTGAGACTTCAAATAGCTGTATATCGCTTGCGCCTGAAATATGTCGCCGCCAATACTGTTGATTCGGAGCGTTATATTCTGGACATTGCCGAGAGACTTCACGCGGTTAATGAGTCCTTTTGCGCTGATTAGCCCCCAATCCCCGCTGTCTATGTCGGAAATTTCATCGTATAACAGGATTTCTGCCTCCGATTCAGTTTTCGCTGTTACCTTCCACACTTGAATAATCACCTTCCTTTACCGAATTTGCCGTTACTGTTGTCGTAAATCCTGCTTCACGGCGCAAATTTTCTTCCTTTACGCGCTGTCGGTGGTTAAGCTCCCAATCTCCCCCGGTTAATTCAGCCGTCTCACGCTGGCGAGTGCTGAATCCGTTCTCCACTCGCAATATTGCCGCATTGACTTCCTTCACGGGGTCTAATTGTCCCTGACTCGGTCCTGTCCAATCTGCCCATGTGTATGCATAACGCGTCATAGGGTCATCAAAGAAGCCGGGAGCTTTCACGCGGCCTTTCAACACTGCTTCATTCAGCCATTCTTCATATATTGGCTGGCAAAAGTTTATTACCCACCATTTTCGCCAATAATTAAAGAGTTTCCATGCCTCCAATAATGCCCCGCGTGAGGCTGAATATGAGCTTTCAAAGTTCAGGAACAACACTTCTGCCGGAATGCCTAATGCGCTTCCGATTTGCCTCACCAATGACGTAACGAACGCGTCAAATGCTGTATTGGGGCGGGCGGGGGTAATTGATTTTGCGCTGGTTCGCTCTGGCAAGTCCGCAATCATTCCGTACATGTCATTGACACCGATTTGCTTCACACCTTCACGCCATTCATCAAGCTCTTCTTGTCTGCGTTCATGAAGTCCCAAATCGCTGGCCATTGATTCCTCGCCAACATAGTCGGAGCTGTCATCCTCATCCGCTCCGTGTTCAAAGAATACTGCGAATATCCCTCCGATTACGGCTGCCATTAACTCAGCGTCTGAATATCGCCCTAACTGCTTTAACGTCTCAATCACGGGTGCTAGGAATGGGACTCCTCTGTGCTGGCCGATTCGCTCCATAGGCATTAGGTGAAGGACATTGCGCCTTCCTGAACGCGCTCCGAATGCTGGAACTCTCACATATTCGAGGCTAGGTTGCCCGGTGATTTCGCTCAATGGGTGGCGGTTGGCTATGTGATAGGCTATTGGCTTGCCGTCTGTGTCAAACTCAACGCCTCCGTCTATCATTCGGCTATATTCTCGCATTGGCGGGGTCTCTAACCTGTCGCCTTCAATCAGGGCTATTCTCAGGTCATAGGGGAAATCTTGAGTTTGTCTCATCGGAAGCATGACTAGCGCATCACCGTTCAATAACACGGACTTGAAACACAAATTTTGAAGCTCATAGAAATTCATGGAGCGGGTTATGTCGCAGTCTTTTGACTCTGCCCAGAATGAAAATTCACGCTCGGTTATGTCTTCCCATTCAGCAGCTTGCGATTCTGACAGTCCAAGAGCCTCTGCACTTATCCGGCAATTTAGCGTTAAGCCCGGACCTACTGAATTGAGCGCGATTCGGTCAATTGCGCCACGACCTAAAGGACCGCCGCCGGAATATAAATCTCGCGAACGTTCTCGCAAAAGCTCTAGGTTGTCGGTTATGTCTTCATGGGGGGATTTTGAGAGGGTATGCCATGCTGAGACGCTTGGTTTTGTCCGGCTTGCTCCGTAATGGGAATAGCCCGAATTTTTGACACCGTTAATCTTTTTCATACACTGCCCCCCTCAACATGAAGTTTGCGGATTTCTGTCCATTTTTCACCGCATCTACACCAGCAGAATCGCAATTTATATCCGGGCAGGTTTGTCTCCAAAAAATACGGAGTCCGTGAGGCTTTTTCCTTGCAGTTATGGCAGATTCCTTTGCCGCGCCTACTGGGATATTCTCCTTTTGGGGGGGCTTTCAGCTTGCCTCGCCATTTCCCAAGATACTTGCCGTCCATGTCTGTGTATGGCTTTATCATTCTTCACCACCCCGGACGCACTACTCTGAACCTTGAACGCCCTCGCAAACGTGCTTTCAGAGATGATATTTTCCCTTCAAGGCTCGCTATCATATCCTGAACGTCTTTCAGGTTAGCGCGAGTTAGCTTCAAGCCCTCGATTTCGTAACTTTGCCCCGTCAATATCGCTTTTTCCGCCTTGTAGTATTGGGTCAGGCGGGCTTGTGCTGTGTCGATTTGCTCTCTTATTTCGCTTTTGGTCATGCTTATGCCTGTACACCTCGCTATGAAAACGGATTATTTGTTCCTTGTGCCATTCTTCGAGCCTGTCAAGATATTTCTTCGCGACTATAAACAGCATTAATGCCAAGATTACGGCCTCGAAAAGCAAAACAATTCCTATGCGGATAAAATCATCCGTCATTCCCATATTTGCACCTCATTGTTACATGTTGTTCATATCCTGATCCCACGCTTAAAGAATCCTCCTGTTACTTTACGCTTCATCACGGGCTTTTGCGGTTCTGGGGGCTTTGTCTCTTCAGGCTTTGGCGGGGGCAATTCAGGCTGTTTCAGCTTCGGCATGGGAAGCGTTCTGCATGACTTGTTGCGACGTTTCCTGTGTGCCTCAAAATTTGGATTGAACAACTCAACCGCCGCTGTCGCATATACTCGCGTGTCTAATGGCTCATTGCGAATCCCTTTTGCGCGTGGCTCCCATGTGATTGTGTCCCGACCTCGAACTCGCTTTACGACCATCCTCTCAGACAACAGCCCCTTGAAGTATGGCGCATCATAGCCTCTGTGATTGTGCTTTGCGTCCAACGGAAAATGACAATAACCCGCGCCGGGATTCTCTACCTTCAGACGGGAAAACAATGTGCCTTTTATCGTGGTTACTCCCAGCGTAAACAGCACTACTTTACGGCGATTATTACGGCTTGGCTTGCTTACTGAGGGCATTCCTTCACGGCCTCGTCCTACTATTGCAAACACATTACGCCGGGCGCGGGGCTTGCAGAATTTGTACACCTCATCCGTGAAATGTCCGGCACTGTCTATACATACGCATGAAAGACCCAGCTTTGTGCCATCTGCATAGCTCCATGTCTTGAGCAAGAAATCATCTAACGCCTGCCACACTTCATTTTGACCGGGATCACCATAGAATACGCGGTATTCAATGCCCCATGACTCATGGCCGATGCCCCAGCCTACTACTT
Organism: Synergistaceae bacterium; assembly: GCA_017448685.1. Lineage (GTDB taxonomy): Bacteria > Synergistota > Synergistia > Synergistales > Aminobacteriaceae > JAFUXM01. The sequence continues at coordinate 26,161 of JAFSKY010000047.1, read as the reverse complement.
CACACTCTAAGCGGTCATCTTGCGTGTCAATTCCACAGGTCAACACTAACACGCCTTCAGGAAGTTCAGCAGGATATTCACAGCGGTGAGACTCTAACGCTTCAGCCTCAATTGCCCCGCTCGTATTCTCATAGGGCAGTCCGAGTACTGTGTTCCACCATACTTTGAGTTCTTCCTCGCCATTCCTGAACGCCTCTTCGTATTGCTCAGTGAGATTCTTCCATGATACCCACGCTGATGCAAACGCATTAACGTGAAATCCTCGTGTTTTTCGCTCGTTAGGGTTGCCAGCTGTCCATTTCCCGCGCTCTTGGCCTGCTTTCCATTCAACCTCGTTGTGTTTCGTGCCACATTTGAGGCATGTCATGACAGGTTCGGGAACGTCCTTATAGGTTATGCGCTCCCATGAAAACGGCTGATATTCTCCGCATGTCGGGCAGGGTACGCACCATTCTTCGCGCGAGCTTGCCTCATATGCCTTCTCAATTCGCGATATTCCCAAAAGTGTCGGCGTTGATACCCAAACTATTCGGCGATTCCAAAAGTTTTGTGTACGTTTCATCGCGAGGCTTAACGGGTCGCCTTCACTGCCTGCTGATATGGGATAACGGTCTACCTCATCGCACAACAATACTCTAATGGGACGGCTTGCGAGGCTTGCAGGGGAATTTGCACCGGCTATTGTGATTTGGCCACCGGGAAATTTCTTCTCCTTGATTATGTTCCCGCTAAAGCGTGTCTTTGTGTCCTGAATCTTGTCGCGTAGGCAAGCTGTATCTCTAACCATAGGGGCGACTCGGTCTTTACTGAATGACTCGCCCATCTCTATCGTTGGCTGAATTAGCAATATCGGCCCGGGTTCTTGATCAATGAAGTAGCCTATCACGTTAAGCAGGATTTCAGACTTCCCGACTTGCGCCGCTGTCATCATGATTACACGTTCTGTGTGTGGGTCTGATATGGCATTCATGACTTCACGCTGATATTCTGCCCGTGAAGTTTGCCAAATGCCCGGCTCGGCACTCGCTTCTGGGGGAATGCGCCGGAACTGATCTGCCCATTGTGAGACCGTTAAATCGGGCGGGGGAAGCCATGCGTTACTGATGCTCCTGAATAGTTGCCGCTCTGGTGATTTTTCCGCCGTCATAGTCTGCTAACTCCCTTAATGCCTCATATATTGCATCTTTCAGCTTGGTTACTATGGTTTGCAGGTCTTGACCAACTAATTGCGGGCCGGTCTTGGTTGGAATCGCTAGAAGGCGCGTTTTGGCATTGATTACGCTGTCTGTCCACACTTTAGCGATTGCTGAGGCTCGGTGAATTTCACCGCGTTGTTCGGCAAGTTCAAGCTCTTTCAATTCGGCTTGCGCTGTCGTTAGGCGGGTTTGTGCGGCTTTGAGACCTTCTGAGTCGAACTGATTACGCCAATATGAGTCGACTACTTCACCGAGAATATACTCGCCGTTTTCGGATTTAGGGATTACTCCTGTTTCTATGAGCCGATAAAAGCTACTCTTTGAGAGGTTGAGAAACTTTGCAACTTCCTCAAAATTCACAGTCATTTTCCGAAAATCGCGTATTTCCTTCTTGGGATTGGCCACTAATCCACCTCCTTGAGCGTTTTGGGAATAGTTGAGAATAAATACGGTTGTGGTGCGCAGTGAACCATTCCCAACTGAAAATTTCTGTGCCTAGCAAAATTTCGGGCTCAGCGCGCCGAGCGCAAAGCAAATCCGCGTCCCAGTACCTTTTGTTATGAGCTGTCATGCGCATTCACGAAAAAATCACGCTCAAATTCCCCAATGTCCGAAAACAACAAACTCAGACATTCATTTTCAATCACAATCAAAGCTATCATGCACTCTCACAAATCCGCGCTCATTCCACATTCGCCGATTCTTGAACGCAGTCTAGATTTCCATGCTCCATATTGCCTCGTCCATATCATCTCGCGTTATACCAATATATGCCAGTGTAATGGCGGGGCTGGCATGGTTCAGAAATTTCTGGATTAACTCTATGCTCTGACCGTTCTGGTAAAGTATGTAGCCAAATGTTTTTCGCAATGAATGCGTCCCGATTTTGTACGGGATTCCGCAAAACCTCGCCGCGTTCGATAACACACGATAAGCCTGCCTCTCTCGCACTCGATATTCACCATCTCTACCACGCTTACGAGACTTGAATAACGGCTCATTCAACAACGCTCCTAACGACTCACAATAACGCCGCCTTTGTCGAAGGTATTTGCTCAATGCATGTCGCGCTGTACTGTGTAGCGTTATGTCCGCGTATTTACCCGTCTTGCGCTCCTGTATCACAAATCGCTCCGATATACAGAGTCGCCCGCGCCTGTCGATATATGCAACGTCCCGAACATTCAAGCGGATTAAGTCGGAGATTCGGCGACCTGTTGCTATGCCAAACTTGAAGAATGCGTAATCCCTCAAACTGTGATTCCAGAAATAACTTGATAGCGCGTTGCGGTCAGATTGCGAGCGTATGGGCTGTACTGTTTTGGTCGCTTTCTGCCTCAATCACCATCACCAAGCATTTCAGCTATGGCATCTTCAAGCTCAAGTGCAACTAGTTCTACTAGCCGGGAGTCATAGTGCCTCAATGCGTTTTTCACACGGGAGGGCAATGACTTCAAAGCACGGCGCATTTTCGATTCTTCTAGACTTTGCTCCATCAGGTCAGCTCGGCATTTCGCTTGACGTGCTTTTGACTCGCGTTCTAATACTCGTGCTTCCTGAAATCGGCGGTCTAATTCCGATTCTCTGCCCTCACTGATTGCCCCGCTCCTTAATCCCTGCAAGTAACGCACATATGCACTCACTGTAGGTCCTAAATCAAATACTCCGCGTCCGGCTTTAGGGACTATTTTTTTCTGCGCTAATTGTTCAAGTCGGCGTTCAGAAATATTCAGCACCGCCGCTACTGTCTCTTTTGGGTACAATCCCTGAGTCCGCGTATCTTCCATTTTCCTCACCCCTAATCCGCGCTATGTCATCAAATGTCTGTTCTGTGCCGTCTAGTGTGGCATTCATTCCGGCATATTCCTGAAAGCGTTTCACTGCCATGTCGACATAAACAGGGTCAAGCTCAACGGCATAACATATCCTACGACATGACTCCGCCGCGATTATCGTTGTGCCACTTCCGCAAAAAGGTTCATAGATTAGTTCACCCGGCGCGGAATTGTTCAACATTGGGCGGCGCATACATTCAACGGGCTTTTGCGTCCCGTGATTCGTGGTTACGTCCTCATTGAAGCCTATCTCCCATAACGTTGACTCGCTCCGGCTTCCCTGCCAGTGAGATTTTTCACCCTCACGTACTGCATACCAGCAACCTCCGTAACCATCATAATATCCCGGTGAGTCGTCATCCTTAAGCGCGTAAAAACAGCATTCGTGCTGCCAGTGATAGTCGCCACGAGATAATGCGAATTTAGGTTTTGCCCAGATGATTTGGGCGCGGATGTTGAAGCCGGATTGTCTGAGGCTGTTGGCGACCGTTTCGGAATGAAGCGCGGCGTGCCATACGTAAGCTACATCGCCGGGAAATAGCTCCCATGACTCGCGCCAGTCTGCTATATCATCATTCAGCACTCGACCTGTTCGCAATGCCCCGGAGGTTTGCACAACGCTTCGCCATTCGGGATTGTATTGCACTCCGTAAGGCGGATCAGTTACCATGATATGAGGCCGTGAACCGCATAACAGCTTGCCGACAATTTCACGGTCTGTACTACTTCCGCATATCAGCCTGTGTTCACCTAATCGCCATATATCGCCGGGAAGCGTTACGGGATTTTCGGCGGGCGGGGGAGTGAAATCCTCATCTTTGGGAGTCGGAGCTACATCTAGTCGCAATCGCAATATTTCTCGCGTTTCAAATCCTGTATGTTCTAGTGTTACTCCGTATTCATCGCGTAACTTCAGCATTTCCGACTTCAACAAGGATTTATCCCATGTGGAATCCTCCGAAAGTCTGTTATCCGCGATTATGTAGGCTAATCGTTGTGCCTCCGTCAGATTCAATGCCCGGACGCAAGGTATCTCCGTAAGTCCTAAGCTCATACATGCCTGCACTACTGCATGTCCGGCGATTATCACATTGTCCTCACTCACTAACACGGGCAATACTACTCCGTATTCTTGAATGCTGGCTTGGAGCTTGGATATTTGTTGCTCGCTGTGTATTCGGGGGTTGTTGCTATAGGGCTTGAGGCTGGAAGGAGCTATGTATTCTACACTGATATGTTCACGCATAAAGGGCTAATCCGCTTACTGATACTAGCCTTACTGAACCGTCTATTTCTTCATGGATTATCATCTTGACCGGGCGTTTTTCGCCTGAAGGGATCATGAGCTTCTGAAGTGCTATCACCATGTAATTCAAGCCGTTCACTTGCTGGCTTCCCATGTAGGCGATTGGCTCATACTCTGCTCCTGTCATGTCGCCTGTTACTGCTGTGAATGCACTCTGTACTTTCTGGGGGAGATTGCAACCTTTCACTTCGTCTAAATTCCATCCGCCTAATTTCATGTGTCATTCCTCCATGTGGATTTTTCCGCATGAAAAAAGCACCTGCTTGTGAGGCAGATGCTCTTTATCGCGCTGATTTGCGGAATGGTATTATTTTACCGCATTTTCGGATTTACGATGAACGTTATAATCAACGTTAAAATCACAATGCGATTTTTCACGCGCTGTAACAGACTATATCATTCTCGACTGCGTAAATCACTTCAGGCTTCACTTTTTGCACGTCAAGAATATATGCCACATTCTGACGAGGGTTATATATGCCGATTTTCGTTATACCCTTGTAGATTTCCTGCCCTGAATGCTGACCCATCACATAATACGTCAAAACCTGCAAGGCATTCAACGTTGTGGGCTTTGAGCGTAACACCTTCATGTCCCAAAGCGTGTCGGCTGTCAAAAAATCTCCGTCCCCGCTGGATATTGTATCAGTGTAGCCATGAGGCTCAAACGTGAAATCAAATCTGATTGCGCCCCCGCAAACTTTCAGGAAGTTCATTGAACGCCATACCATTCGGCGAATGTTCCAGATTGTTGGCGTATCGGCGTATACATCCTGTATGTCGTAACGCATTGCTGCTTGGGGATTCCTGTACCACAAATCATAAGCCGCAAGACGTGCAACACATAACTGTGAGCGGTCATCACCGCCGCGAATCTGGTTCAAAAGGAGTTCAGCTGCTTTCAAGTTATGGGGCTTTACTCCGTTGCGCGACTTTATCACATCGGCATATTTCGCACCTTCAAGGCAGTAATGGAACGCTCTGCGCACATCACCGCTTACGGCTGCCCGCGTCATGTAATCCACTACACGCCCCATCAATGAGCCGTCTATGCTCTCATTTGGAGCTAATTCCTTCCCATCATGATACTGTATGCGCGTGAAGTCTGACACTCGGATTAAGCGTGAGGGGCGTTTCACCTGCTTGATTCTGTCGGTTACGCTGTACATTGTTCCATCTCCTTTAGCCGGGTAAAAGGTAAAAATCATCGCTATCACTCGGAGGCATTAGCAGCATTTTAGCCAAGTTAGTGGGAAATTCACGGCGGTATTTCATGACCGTATTCGGGGATAATCCATAGCGCGCCGCAACGTAGCCTAATTTTGACGCGTGGCGTGATACTGAATTTCCGACAAACCTAACGTGATCCATTACGACCGACCACATTCGGGAATCGGAATCGCGGTATTCTTTCGAGACAAAATTTATATGTGGCCAGCCTCCGCCAAGGTCAACCAGTCTGTCGAAATATTCACGGTCATACACGATGCGTTCAGCTTCCGTTGTGAGATTCATCATTGACGGCTTGTAGTCATCGGGCATTTTGTCGCGTAACGTCCCGAATATTTCATGCACTTCACGCGAGGTAGGCGGCTCATTTATGCCTAGCAATATCCCGAAACCTTGTGGGTGGCATGTTATGAGAATCTCTATCAATCCGGCTACTTTGTTCAGTGTTACATAGTATGAATACCGCATTTCTTGGGCTTAAACGCTCCTTCCTGCCTTCAATCCGCGCCGAGACTGACGGGACTTAATCTCAGCTATCAGACTCTGCGCTGACTGTAAAAGCTCCGTATGCTGTTCTGAGCCGTCAAGCTCATTCACCACATCAAACAGAAAATTGTACATGTCCATTGCGCTCTCATTCACGGCATCAATCGATTCTTGCTCCGTGCGGTAATTATTCAGGTAAGTGCCGAATACGTCATCTTCTGTGTAGTTGTACGCGTCTTTGCCATACATTACACGTGCGAGAACCTTCAGGGCTTTATCCAGAGCTTTATCCGTGAGGGTGATTACGCTGTCGAGGTCTTTGGCTGTTTTGGGGGCATCAAAGAACTCTTGAACGGCGGAGCTTCCTTCACGCACTGACAATACTAGTTTCATCACTAATTCGCCGCAAGCTGTTATACGTGTTATGTCAGGCATTAGCTGTTCTCCTTTTGCGTTTTACGGGGACGACTTCATGAGCTTTTCGGTAGGCTTCATCCTCATGGGCTGAGACTTCTATAACTGCTGAGAGACATTCAAGCGAATTGGTCAGGTTATAGCTTAGTGTTCCTGTTATACCTGTATAGCCTGCAAGCCTCACTGCCTCATTGCGTGTCAAGCCATTGCGCAAAAGCTGGGAGTTCAGCCCCTTAAAGTTGATTTTCCTGTGATGATACTTGAAATTTATGCTCTTTGAGAGGTCAACGCCGAAAAATTCTGCCATTTTCATCAGGACGGGTAGTGATGGATGATTTTCCCCCAATTCGTAGCTATAAATAGAGGATTGCGACACTCCTAAAATTTCACCTAATTTCCGTTGTGAAAGTCCCATGCTTATGCGCCGTGCTTTTAACGTGTGCAGGAACTCGGCTGTAGTTTCATCGAGGCAGGCAAATTTTCCGGCATGGCTTGTGCTATGGGGTGCTTCCCACTTCATTGCAAGGTGTTTCTCGCGGGGGTGTCTCAGTTCTTCTATCACTTTGGAAAGGCATATCAGGCTTCCTTTGGGGGTATTATTGACCGCAGCACCTACGGTATCACCTGAGTACCCGATCAAGAAGCCAAGACGCTGGCATGTCAGATTGCGCTTTTTCATCTCATGACGAAGCCCGGCAAAATCTATCTGCCTGTGAAAGTACTGCCAGTTTACGCTTCTGGATATGTCAGCTCCGTAATATTCCGCAAGCAAGTTAAGGGGCTTCAGTGAGGGAGGCCACTTCATAATCTCGTAAAACAGAAGGGAATCGGAACAAAATCCCAAAGTTTGAGCTACATACTCCCGCGTTAATCCGTACATTAACCGCAATTCACGTAATGAGCTGAGAAATTCACGCGTTATGCTGTCAAGAGCTATGTGCCTTGCGCCCATGTCAATACGTTTCATTGCCCGGCCTCCGTTGAACCTGTGAAACGTGTATATTCGCGGCGGAATGTGAGATGACATATTCCAGTTCTGCCTGTGCGATTCTTGGCGACTCTCAATTCGGCACGGCTATTCTCGCTGGCATTTTGCTTCTCCATGTCGTAATAGTCCTCACGGTAAAGCAACATGACTGTATCAGCGTCCTGTTCAATAGCACCTGAGTCGCGCAAGTCTGAGAGTTGTGGCTTGCGTTCTGTACGGCGTTCAACCTCACGGGATAATTGCGACAACGCTAATACGGGGCATCCCAATTCTACAGCTACTCCCTTCAGGGCGCGTGATATGTCGGCTGTTTCCTGCTGGCGATTATCTCCTTTGCGGCCATCAACGTGCATTAACTGCAAGTAGTCCACTACGATTAACGCTAAATCGGGATGATGAGTCTTGAAGCGTCTGCATGTTGTCGTGAAGTCTGTTGCGCTTAGGCGGGGTGTGTCATGAATGAAAATGTTGCGGGCGGTTAAGGTTTCTGATGCCTCGCACAATCTCAGATAATCGTAGTCATTCAGTCGTCCAGATGATATATCTGACAGCTTGATGCCTGATTGAGCTACTAGCATTCGGTGAATGAGTTGGCTTGATGACATTTCGAGGCTGAACACTAGAACATGAGGGTTATTGCCTGCCCCCCCGCCGAATTGAGCTATATTCATTGCGAGGGCTGTTTTGCCCATTGAGGGACGAGCGGCGATTATGTTCAGGCTACCGGGCTGTAATCCTGCGAGGATTCTATCCACATCAGCAAATCCTGTTGAGTAGCCTGTGAGTTTGCGACCGCCGGAACGGTATAAATCCTCAATTGCCTTCATCGTGATAGGGGTCAGGTCATGAACAGGGAGGGGCTGTGAGGCTTCATTACCGCGTGAGGCTTCTAGTAATGCGCGTTCTGATTCGCCGATTATCGCGGATGTATCGAGTTCAGGCTTTAATGCGAATCCGGCTATTTTGTCGCTAGCCTCTATCATTCTCCGCCTCAATGACTGATTCAGCACTATTTGCGCATGATAAAGCGTGTTGGCTGTCGTCAGAGGGGATGACATGAGCTGTGCAAGGTAGGACATTCCGCCAATGCGTTCAAGGCTTCCGCGTGATTTCAGCTCATCGCTTACGGTTACGAGGTCTGAAGGTTTGCCGTTGTGGTGAAGCTCCGTTATGGCGGTGTAAATCTCCCGGCCTGAGAAGCTCTGTTACTGTGTCAAGTGCCTCAGACGAAATCAAGCACGCTCCTAACACGGACTGTTCTGCTTCAGGGTTGTGGGGAGGGGTCATGTTATCTGTGCGCATTATGCTTCGCTCCTTTCACGCGGTAATCGTCTGATTTGGCCAGCGTTACCCATGCTCCTGACTCCATTACACGCGAGACGATTGGAGTCGTGTACTCAGACTTTCCCCAGCTCGCTAATGTCTCTATGTCGGGGGCATTGGTCGTGATTATCGTTTGCAGTTCGTGCTGGTAACGGTAATCAACTATACTGTAAAGGTAATCGAGGCCAGCGTCTGTAGTTTTCTCTTTGCCGAAATCGTCAAGCACTAGGCAGGGAACTTCCTTGAATTTCTGTATCACGCTGAAATAATCGCTATGGTCTGCTACTGCTTTGCGAATCTCATTGAGCAAATCATTGACGAGGCGGAATAATGCCTGCTTGCCATGCCTCATGGCGTAAAGCGCGATTGCTACAGCGAGGTGAGTTTTGCCAGTTCCGCGCTTGCCTGCAAGAACGAGTCCCGTTCCATTCATGGCCGCAAATATCGCTTGTGTCTGCGCATTGGTCAGCTCATCATTCAATGCCGCGTAATTCTCGAACGTCTGGCGCAAATGCCTCTGTATTAGCCCGCTATGAGTGAACAATCTGCCGAATTGCCCGCTTAAGGGGTCAAACCTGCAATCAACATTGCAAGCCCAGCGGACATAGAGATACATGAAGCCGTTTGAGCTTTTTTCAACGCAGGGAACGGGGGCGGATTCTCTGTCAGTGAGTGTGCAGTGTCCTTTGCATGATGCGCAGGCATGTTCCCTGATTGCGGCTTGGCAGATTTCGCGAGCGTCTATCACGTGGGCATGTGTATACCCGGTGTAGTCAGTGAAGAACACGGAGTCTTCAATGCCGGGAAATTTTGCGTGAAGGTAATCGAGGGCTTCAGCGTCTTCTTTGGCACGGAGGGCTTCAAGCTGTGATTTCCAATCAGGCGAGGCGGTGAAGGCTGGTAGTTTCTCGGCGAGTCTCGTTGCCATTGCTGATTACCCCCTCTCACGCATCAACGCTTTAGCGCGTTCAAGGTCTTCACGGGTATATGTTATCTGCCCCGCGTCAATTTCGGCTTGTGTGAGGGCGTTGGGGTCATGCTTGCGCTTGGCCTGCTTGGATTTAGCGTTGTGGCCTCTTGTCGGCTGATTGCGTAGTGAGGCGGCTATGTATTCGAGCGTCAACGTGTCGAGGAATTGCCCTCTGCGTGTGAAGAGTTCACATGCCCGGTCAATTTCTTTCTGGACGCGTGTAGGGTATTGGGTTGCGTTCATTTCCCGTAATGCGAATATCTCTGCCTCGGTGAGAGTCTTGCGCCCGGTCTTGAGTGTGAAGTATTCCGCTGTGGATCTCATAGCTTCTGGTGCATCTTTGGGGGTGTATATATCTTCCGGCTTAATTGGAGTCTTTTCCTGTTCAGGCTGTGAGGGTATATCGCCCTGGGTGTCATTCTGAGGCTCATTCGGTAATTCGGCGTATACTGGGGAATCGCTTCCCCCCGTAAGGGAGTCTTTATGATTCTCGTTCAAGTGACTCTCGTTCTCGGTCTGCACGTCATGCACACTCCCCTTGCATGTGGTGCAGGGTATATCTCTATAGCATTCAGCCTTGTACCCGATTAGCTGATAGCGTGAGGAAATTTGCCTGTGTTGTGCGAATCTCTGAGTGTGCTGAATGATGCCGCGTTCCTCAAGGACTTTCAATGAGTTATGGACGGCGCGAGGTGAGCATCCAGCTTCTTCGGCAATGGTTGAGACTTTCGGCCAGCATTCGCGGGTCTTCTTGTCGGCGTGTACGCATAATACCCCGTATACGGCCTTGTCGATTGGGGATAACGTTTTATCCGTAAGCACTGTAATGTCAACGGGGGCAAACCAGTATTCATTCTGAGGGGTCATGATTCGATTTCCTCCTCGCAATATTCGCACCTATCCTGAAGCTGTGTGAGGATTCCTTTGTCGGCAAGCTCCTTGTATGCGAGCATGACTTCTCTCGGTGAGACATTAGCCGTATTCGCAACTGTATCAATGCTCGGCCAATATCTTCCCACCATTACGCTGGCAAATGTGCAGGCTACCGCGAAGATGTATTTTGCCATCGGGGATAAATCTTTGTTGCGGAGAACGTCAATATCGACGCAGGCAAACCAGAAATCATTGGAATCGCGGGTGATTTCGACTTGTGTGTCCATTAGGGATATTCCTCCTTTTCTGTTATTGCCAAAGTAAAGCGTTCTTACTCGGATTAATGCCTTCTATTACGGCTGTGATTCTGCGTAATGCTTTATACAGTCCCGGCGTGTTTGCACCTTGCTGTAATGCCTGTTGAATTTCCTCTTGAGCGACAATGAGAACCTCGAACATTTCGGGGGCTGATGCGATGAGCCGGGCGTTTGCGTCCATTTCAGCATGTGAGCCGTTCCAATACATGCAAGCGATATAGTGAGTGTTTGTGCTATTCTCGCCTGTAGCTAATATGTCATAGCCGTTATATTGCCATGTTCCCTGCGTGAATGCGGACATTATTCTGTGTCCTCACCGAGATATTCAATCAAGGCTTGTTCCTGTTGCATGGCCATAGCTCTCAGGTTGACGGCATTGCGTGAGCGTCCTTCAGAGCGTTCTTCTTCCGCGAATCTGTAGAGGGCTTTGCTGTGTTCCGTGAGGAGTTCGCGTAGTTTAGCGATATTGCTGGGGGTGTTGCTCTGCGTCATCGTTAATCCTCCTTTAGGCTTTCTATGCGCTCCAAAACGGTGCGGATTTTCTTCTTCATGGCCTTGTCTTTGCACAGATTGCCCGCGTTGATTTGCTCTAATATCTCGAACATTTCAGGGGCTTGCGATATAAGCATTGCGTTGGCGTTTTTCTCCGTCATTGAGTTACGGCGGCACATCATGCAGATGGGGCTATTTCCATCAGAGATGGCTGTGTATGGGTGTTCAAGGCATGGAACTTCAACGAGCCAATTCCCGGGCGTGAAGTCTGGCATTATGAGTCCTCCTTTAAGTGTGCTGTTCTCTTGTTCCAATGGTTGATGGCTATTACTGGAAGCTCATTGCTTGGGCTTGAAGATAAGCACCGGGAGCAAGTAACGCGCCATACTTTAGACGAGCCGTGATAAGCCGGGAGTAATTGAGCCACACCGCCACAAAACGGGCAGGGTTTGAGTTCCTTTTCGTAGGTGAAGGGTGGTGTTAGCTCCTTGCTGTCAATGCGGACTAAAAGCTGTTTAATCATGTTCACGGCTTTTTCCTCAGCCATTAAAGCCATCATAAAGGCTGGAGGGTTATCCTCCATTTTGGTCTGAGCCTTCATGTTGTAGATTCTGCAAATCTCGTTTAGTAGCCGATGCATTTCGGGAGCTTGGACTAGAAGTTTTGCGTCATCTTCATGTTCGACAAGGGCAACTGTTGTCATGTCTGAACCGTCAACAGCTATTATCCCGTACATGGGCTTATTGTCGTGGTGTTGCGGAGTGAGTGTCCATTCGCCTTTGGTGAACTCACTCATTGTCAGTCTCCTTGTAGACGCAATCAGCGAGCAAATACTTGAACTCATCCGGCACGGCCTCATACAGTGAATATGCCAGTACGCGAAATTCCCTCAAAGCTGCTGGAGCTGTACGCAGTCTGATGATGTGGCGAAGCTCGCGAATGTTTGCGGTCATGATGAGATTTGTCGGCCAAAACTCCGGCAGGTAATACTTCAGCTCGTCATTGGATATGTCGGGATTTTTGCGCAGTCGTGTAATCATTAAGTCGGTGAAGACTCTTGTTGACTTCCAGACATCAGCAAGCACATCAGGTACGGGATAAAGGCTTGAATCTTCCGCTTCACGTATCTGTTTCTTCAGGGTGTGGCGTGTGCTTTCAACGCTGAGTGATATATGCCTGTGTCGTGCCAATTCTTGAAGGCAAGCCCGCGATAATCCTTTGATGCTGTAGGTGAGTGTGATGTGTTCAAGGATGGATTCATGCCCGGCCTTGATGATGCGCCCTAATACTTCATGGGGTACGTAATCTTTATCCGTGTGAGCGTGGCAGGTCAGTGCTGCCAGTGCGGCGAATCTCTCCATGTCTGAGAGTGTTGCGTACGATGTCAAAAGTATTACGTTCATGATCCGTCCTTTCATGTTTTTTGGAAAAATCCCCTGCCCGCTATTACCAACATTCAAGAATACAGAACAGGTGCGCTTCCTTCGTTCGTTTTAGTATTTATCAGCCAACAGGGGAAATCTTTAAATCTCCCGCCCACATCCCACTCAGATCAAGAGGCATGTCCTACCTTTCGTGTATATTTTTTGTCAGCGGGAGAAACCTTGCAGGCCGTAATTATCCAGCCTTATTTACTGTGTCCACTGAGAACCGCAATCCCGTTCACCTGTGCTGTTCCCAATTACATATGGCAGCCTGTTTTATCGTCCTGTCCTCGTGTTCAAGAAATCATGAGCCTCAAACTCTGACTCAAATACTGGTGATGTTAGTCCGCATTTGTCGCAACGAATGTAATACCCTCCGCTCTTATGACTCTCGTAGTACCTTCTTACGTAGTCGTGGCATATTGGACACTGGTCAAGGCGTGTAAGGCCATTCCAGCGGTCAATCAGTCTTTCGGCATAACCGTAATCCGACATATGACAGCCACATTCAGCGCACTCAATCTTGAAGTGCCTTGCTACAGTGCCGCCATCAGCCCAAGCTACGGGGTAGTCTTCATACGTTGTCTTGAGTGTTACTGTTCCGCAAAACGGACACGGCAACAAGTCTTTAGTTATCGTTACGTCTTTTTTATCTCCGCAAAAAACTATCAAGACTCATAGCCTCATTCAGTTTGCTCTATGGCTTCAATCTCGCCATCAGTGAGAAAACGACCATCATCATTGACAGGGCGTTTCTTATACCAATTCCCAAGGGGGCCAGCGTACACATCTCTAGCGTCAAACACGAACCTACAGTCCTTTGTCTGCGAAAATCGAGATTCCTACTTCCATGAATTTGCTGATTTCAGCAAGCCGATTATGTATTTCCGCAAGAAGCTCATTGCGTATTTCTTCAGTGTTGGGCATCATTCTTCATCTCCTTTTTGCGCTTGTGGCAATCCTTCACTTTCAGCCCATTCATCAAGGATATTTTGCCCTTGTTCCGGCTTCGTAAACATTGGCTTGCAGAGTGTCATTGCGTCTGTTTTAGGGTCAAGCGTCCCGATGACATAGAGATTCTTTGCCCCGAAAAGACTGCATACCCCGATTATTTTTCCCTTATAGCTGTATGCCTTACCGTAAAATCTGTGCAAGGTTCTCAGCCTCCTTCAAGCCTTTTTCCGCCAATTTTCTGCACTCATATAACTTTCTGTGAATAGCCTTGAGCGTTTTCACTTCATCAGGTGTTGCGCCGTCATAAGAATTGATTACGCCCTCAAAGCTATTCAGGCGGGCTAAAATTTCATGCCAGCGTTCCAGACTTTTACGCCGAGTGTTGAATCTGCGATTGAAACGTGTTGTGCCAGTATTGCCACGTGTGATGAAGGTTGCGGAGGGTTTTTGTCGCCGTTCTGGCCTTGATGCTGTGGGTAGTGATTTCCTCCGCATATCCATCTTTAACCCTCGTTCAGACCGTCAACGTAATCAATGAGGCTGTTCATCGTGTCAATAACGGTTTCAGCGTCCTTCATGTCAAAGCCTCTTTCAGCTAGGAACTGTGCTGATGCGCTCATGATTTCAACCGCGAACACCAACGCGCTATACATTTCTGGTGCGGCTGATATGAGTCTTGCGTTGGCTTCAGGGGATTTGATGTTCTTCCTGATGAACACCTCGCCGATTTCTACGCCTTCAAGTTCAAGACGTTCAAGTGCTTTTGTTGGGACAATCAGGTATGTAGATTCCGTATTCTGGTAATACGACCATGTGCCGGGGGTGTGTGCGTTCATTAGCGAATCACCCGGGACTTTGCGTACCCTGTTGTCTTTCTGGTAAAATATTCATGTCCGCAAGCGGTTTTCTCGTTAGGAATGTGCCGCCTGTGAACCTTTTTGCCTCCCTGTGTTGTCAGGGGGGTTATTATTTTGCCCATATCTTTCACCTGTATAACCTCCTATTCTGACATCATGCTCGGAGTAAGTCTTCCAGCTTCATGATGCGTGAAACTCTGCCCCGTCTCTTCTTCATTGTGTGTTCTGGCGGTTTCGGCTCATCATGAGTCTTTGCTTCCTGCCACGCTAGAATATCTGACATCCTCCAACGCCTAGACCTTTTGCTGAATGCAAAACCTTCCGGCAATGTCCCATCCTTTATGCGCTCATAGAGTGTTGAAGTCGAAATCTTGAGAGCCTTGCACACTTCCCTGACTGTGAGCCATTCCTCCGGCTTATTGCCTTGCGGGAGGGGTGTTGACTCCGGCATCGTGTCCAATAGCCTCAATAATTCGCCTTCTATGCGGTCAAGGCGGGCTGTAAATTCCTGACGTATTGCACGTAATGACTGTATGCTGTCAAGAATAGTTGTGCGGTCGGTCATGGTCTTAATCTCCTTTGAGGCGTTTCAATTTCGCGTCAATCTGTTTCAGGAGGGTGTATATTTCCGCGAGGTCAGTTGTTTCATCATCGCTGAAATAGCCGCAATTCCTGCAATCATCGCTTCTCATTAGGCTGTCGCGGATGTCATATTCGAGACCTAAGAGTCGGCGTTTGCGTTCTTGCCTTGCTGACATTCTGATACCCTCCTGATAAACTTTTGCCACCTTTAGCGTGTAAAGGAGGTGAATTGCTATGACTGAAAACTACTTGCTTGACATCGTAGAACTGAGGCGTTGTGCCAATGAGGAATATGCGAATAAATACATCGCAAAGGGCTGGCTTCTCCTGAATCAGTTCACGGAAGAGCGCGGAGCTTTGTACAGCTATGGGATTGTGTACATTCTTGGCCGTCCCAAGTCTGTACCTCCTGACCCCGCGCCCGAATGCTCAGAACCTCAATACACACTTGAAGATTTGGCGCGTATCAAGGAAGAAATGCGCAGGAGGGGTTAATCCTCAAGCTGTGCCAGTACGTACCAGATTATGTTGTCGCGCTGGTAGATTTCGAGCAGCTTCCAGTTTTCGCGGAGAAGCTGGTTTGCTGCTTCTATATTCCTGACCTCTTTGACTTCCTTGACCTTCATTGAGCTTGGTAGCATCATTCTCACCTCCTTTTATGACTCGGCTTCGTCTTTGTGGTCGAACATCCAGCAAGCTGCTTTGAACTTCCTGATGATTTCGGCGAGGGCTTGTTCGCGTTGTTCGGGGGTATCGATTCTGACTTTTCCCGCAAGCACTATTTGCGGCTCATCGTCCTGTACTCCATAAATGAAGCTATTGCTCGCGATTTCTACTCCTGCTAAACCTGTCAACGATTTCACCCCCATCATGATTTTCACTTCGAGTTCCTGTTTTGCCGGGCCGTTAAGCAGCTCTGCTTCTGTTACGTTAAGGGCTTCGGCGAGTCGTTTTACTTTGAGCGTCTTGGGAACATAAAATCCGTTTTCCCATTGCGAAATGGTATTAAGATGAACGCCAACCCGCTCTGCTAATTCCTCTTGGCTTAATCCGGCTTTTTTCCTGAGCCTGAAAAGATTTTCGCCAAATTCCGCTTTCTCTAACGTCTGTCCTCCTTTCTTATTCACAATTCACAGTTAAATGTGTAAATCTTCATGGTTATCTTTGTGGCTAAATTCACAGAAAACCTTAAAATTACGTGAAGGAAGTGATTACGTAATGTTCGGAGAAAAAGTAAGACAACTTAGAGAGCGACTGAATTTAACGCAGGAGGAATTAGCTCATCTTGTAGGTGTACACGCAAACACGATTTCAAGCTGGGAGAACGGAACAATTCCTAATATGGCAAGAGTCATCAAACTAGCAAATGTGCTTAATACAACGACTACACATTTACTTGACGAAGGGAATGATCCCGAATCACTTGGAGAAATTCACCCGCTAAGTATTCTTGCAGCTCCGGGAGTTAATGACGACAAGCGTTTAATCGTAAGCAACAGAGATATGTACGCTAGCCTTCCTGATTCGCCTGAAGGTTTCGAGATAATGAGGCTGTTCCTCGAAATGGTAAATGGCAAACAGGCTGTGCATCAAGCGGCTGTTATAGCGTGAGGTGAGATATGATGAAAATCCTACTAAAACTCTTCAAATATGCCTGCGGTTGTGCGATGGCATTCTTTGCGCTGATTCTAATAGCAGGTTCAACGAATGACGCAAAGCAAAATCCTGCGTTACTCATCATTCCGCTGTTGATGCTTTTGGCTGGATTTCTGACTTACCGAGCCGCAAAAAGAAAATCCCTTGAAGGTTCAGGGTTCACATGGTGGCTTTATGGTACGTTTGTCCCAGTGGTGTCATGGATTGACGTACACAACCAGCCAGCACGGAATGTAACAGCACAATCCCCGCTTATGTCTCATGGCCGGATGTGGGATTTGTGGGATATGGAACACGACAAGCCCGAACAGCGTAAACGGTGGCAATCAGCCGAAAAGGATTGCGAGTTAGTGAAGATGCTGGATGAATCGCAGGGAGTTGCGTTGATACGTGGCAACAGGGGAGGAGAATACACAACCTCATTGGCGATATGTTCCTGTCCTGATTTCGCAAAAAGACGCAAACCCTGTAAGCATATGTATTATCTTGCGCATTATCTTGGTGTGTTTGACCCGTATAGCAATATATGAGGCAGATGAATAGCGATGCTGAGAATATTAGCCAAGATATTCAAGTATGCCTGCTCCTTAGTGATGTTCGTTGCGGCGTTTGGAGTGGCTATAGCTTGTGCTAAGGATGCCGGGACAAATCTCCGATTTCTTGCGTTACCCGTGATGATGGGGCTTGCGGGGATTATCACATGTGCTGTTGCTGGGCGTAAATCCCTCAAGGGTTCAGGCTTCATGTGGTTGCTTTATGGGGCGTTAGTCCCTGTTGTTTCGTGGATTGACGTTGCCATGCTTGGTGCTGAGAGCAAATCAAAAGCCTTCATGAAGGGACTTGCTTTTTCTGCGTTTGGCCTACTTAGTTTTGTGGCTGTACTTGGAGGATTTGTGCTTCCTGACACGCCAAAAGAATCTACCCCCCTCGGAAGTTATCGCAACTGTGCCTGTGTCTCATGATGTCGTGCCTGCGAGTTTAACTTCAGTGCCTGCCCCGAAAGTTTCGACTGACGCGGAAATTTCAGCATTGCGGGCAAAAAAGGCTGAGGAACAACGCAAAGAATCAGCAGAATATGAACGTCAACAGCAAGCCGAAAGAAAACGTGCTGAGCAAGAATATCTCAAACAGGCAAATACTGTTGTAGTAACCCCTAGGGGCAAGAAATATCATTATGACACGTGCCAGACGTTGAAAGGCTCGTATCGTGAAATGACGATAGCGCAAGCTCGCAGGAAGGGCTATGTGCCGTGCAAGGTTTGCGACCCGCCAGCACAGACTGTAACGCTTGAGAATAGTGGCGGACTCTATTGGGGCGATAACGTCTACAGCAGGGGGAAGCAGGTACTTGATGTTGATTGAGGGTAGAAAGGAATGGGACGCTCTCGAACGCCCCATGAGTTGCAACTCGTAACAGACGACAACACGTTGTAATACATGAAAATCCCTGTGCTATGTGGCCGTACAAGAAACCGTATCAACATGATGCGGAATAATTCGGCAAAGTAGCTAAACAGCAAGGCTTTGTGTGTTCAGTTTGGTATACCTTTCCACTAAATAATATTACGATATATGACAGAAGAAAATATAATCCCGCTCACAAGGCGGTTTTTTTTTTGCCTGCCTTCCTGAAAACACTTTCATACCGTGCAATATCCTGCAGTTAGCTTCCTATTCTCGCCGCAATGTCATAATGCAATCCCATGACAACATAACAATCATGTAACTCAAGAATACTCCTTTGCGCAAGGGTTTTTTTGATTTGAGCGATAAAGCCTGTCATGGCTGAGGGGACAAGGAAAAAACTCCCTAGGCATTCATCCTAACAGAAAGGCTGGCTCTCTACATGTTACCTCCATTCACTCAAGACACTTGGACACTCAACAATGACACCATCACCGCAAACTCCAACACCATCGCCATCCTCCCCTCGTGGGGATTACCCGATCACGAATCTTCCGCTAATGCCGCTCTCATTGCTCATGCCCCGTCTCTTTGGCACATGTTACTCACTCTCTACCATTACCCTCATTTACATACCTCCTTCCCTACTTTATCCCTCGCCATCCATGACTTATTATGCAATTCCGCTTCCATTCAGGAGCTGGACATTAAATATACCCCTAACATCATTCCTGATGATTTACCTCATAATCTCAGACTCTTCTGGAACGCTCTACGTTTCATCGCTATGAACTACAACTCACCTTACATTCAACTCATCTTAGATGACACCTTCACTCTTCTCGATAAAGGAGGCTATTCTCTTGATTAATTGGTCTTACTCCGACGCTACTGATACTGACATTCAAGACGGCTACTACAAAGCCATCATCCAAGATTGCACACTCACTAACACCCGCAAAGGCAACGAAATGTTAGTACTCAAATTCAAGGTCGAGGGGTCTTCCTACACTCCCACAAAATTCCAACTCACCGAACCCATCGGCAATTACACAGCCGCCGCCATCAAACGCGACATCGCTAACATCGCTAAATGCTTCAGCGTCCCTGAAGGCTCGATTGACCCAGACGACTTCATCAACAGAAAAGGCTTCATCAAAATCTCCCACAAGCCTCGCAAAGATAACCCCGAGCAAATTGACCTCGTTATCTCCTTCCCAGCCCCTGATAAAGGTCAGGCAGCTTACCTCAAACATGCTCAGGAATTAGCCGCTCAGAAATTCGCCCAACAAAATGCTGATTTAGATACCTGGAATCCAGATCACCCACTCTTCTAAATCTCACTCAGCAATTCATTTCTCAGAAAGGCAGGTATTCTCTCGTGAATAACTCCATCAACATCAAACTCACAAACAATAACCTCATACGCGACTTACTCACAGTCAAAGAAGCCCTCAATCAGCAGGGAAAACGCGCTGAACTCGTCTGGATCCTTCACACTAACGCTTACTCGTTCCAGACTTCACAGCAGACTCATATCATCCTCCCTGCAATAACATACAACTTCTCGTACCTCATTCCCCATCAGTACATTGAGGTGCTTCGCGAGTTCCATTACAGACGCAACAAATTCAACGCTTATATCCTCGTCCACTTCAAGAACACTCACATGCCCTATAAGGCATTCTTTTGGCGCAACGTCAGAAGAACCCGCGAAACCGTCTCTTACCTTGAAGGCGTGGAATGGGATTACAAGACTCTCTTCAGCAACAGCAATTCAGAAAGGTAGGTTACTCGTTATGACCGTCAATATCATCAACCTTCCAAAAATCAACCTCGTCGGCAATAACATTTTCCGCGACATCCTCACTGTCAAGAACGCTGTCAATCAGTCTGGCGGGGAAGCTCAACTCGTCTGGCGCATTTGCTCTCACGTCTTCATGTTCAAGACTCCGGCCATGACTCACTACATACTCCCAGTGCAATCCTCTGACCCCGTCTACAACGTCTCAAATGACGACAAAAACATCATCCACGATACTTACCACAAGAAAAAATCTCACTCTCTCCTCGTCGTTCACTTCACACAGCCGGAACATGTCTATAGAGCGTTCGATTGGGACGAGCTTATGGCGCGCGGACATGTCGTTACCCCCTTTGACGGCTCGGACTGGAACTACATGGAAATCATCAACCAATGCCCTCACTTTGAGGCACTCTCAGAAAGGTAAGGTTACTCGTTATGACAATCGCAACTCGCAACATTCACGAAGATTTGCACATCCTCTCAAAGACGCTCGATAAAAAGGGCGCTATGGCTTTCGCTCGCTCCGCTCAGGGACTCACTGAGTACTGCTTCATGACCGACTCAAAGATACACTTCATCCTCCCCGTTAAGCTCGATGGCGAGGAATGGAGAATCGCATCCACCATCAGCGGACTCTCTCTCAAGGCTCATACCATCATTGAGACCCTCAGCGACATTCCCGACAGCCTTAACGCTGACGAATATGAAGCCGTCTGCGTCGTTCAGTTCGAAAACATATATCCCTACAAGGCATTCAACATTCAGGATTTCGCTAACGCTCTCGATGACAATTCACACGCTTATGGAGTCCTCTCGGCTAATGAGGGCGCTCCGTGGTACCCAGGCGACATATTAGAGGAGGTTATGTAATCATGGGAAACAATATCACCGTCGCAAGCAGCAACATCAATGAGGATATGCACATCCTCATGAAGACACTTGAACAGTGGGGCGTTCCATGCTTCACGCGCTCCATCAACGGACTCACTCAGTACTGCGTCATGACAGAGTCAAAAGTGCATTTCATCATCCCCGTGCAGCTCGATGGCGAAGAGTGGAATATCGCTTACCAGATCCGCGGGCTTCACCTCATCCCCTACACAATCATGAACGCTCTCAGAAATCCTCCAACCGTACTCAGCTCCTTAGACGTGATGAATATCTGCGTCGTTCAATTCGGCCATGTCAAAGGCTATTACGCCTTCACCTATGACGCTTTCAGGCTCGCGGTTGATGAGATATATGCCCCCGTCTTTGGCAGACTCACTAAGGATGATGGCACTCCGTGGTTCATCAATGACATTCTCGCGGAGGCCGC
Organism: Synergistaceae bacterium; assembly: GCA_017448685.1. Taxonomy (GTDB): domain Bacteria; phylum Synergistota; class Synergistia; order Synergistales; family Aminobacteriaceae; genus JAFUXM01. The sequence continues at coordinate 4,729 of JAFSKY010000047.1, read as the reverse complement.
TCTCGATGAACATAAATTCTTCCAAGAGATTTTTTCCCTCATGGATGAGGCACAATAAAGGAGGCTCAATCATGAAGGTTTACCCTAATTCACACGCTGGCAAGGGCAAAGATTTCGAGGTCGAAATCAACGCTATGTGCGACATAGTCAACATGGCCGGGGGATTCGCTCATAAGTTACAGCCCGAAAAGGTCGGAGTCGGTCAGGCTCTGAAGGTCATCAGAGGCGAGCCGTTCGACTACATCATCATTGTGCCGGATGAGATTCACTGCTTCGACGCTAAGGTGACTCAGTCTGACGCATGGCCCATCACTGGCATCCTTGACGGGGATAAGGGCTATGCTATTCACCGTCAGGCTAGCAACATGCTCAGAGTGTCAAAGCTGTTAGGCAAGACTGCACAGTGCTATTTTGCCGTCTGGTTTAAGGCTATTTCACCTTCACCGACACAATACCCGCTTGTTCGCTTTGAGGCTGATGCTGTCATTGAGGCCGCGAGGAGGGGCGTTAAGGCTTTGAGACCATCTGACGGGGTGGCGTGGCACTTTATGGACATACTCGAAAAATGCCCGGATATTGATTACGTAAGGCGCGCTCCTCAATGGGATAAACACATTCGCCGCTGGGTGTGGGTCAATCTCACTTTCGACATGTTCCCGAAACACCACGTCAACCCTGACGGCACTATTGACTCATGGGAGGAGGCGTAATCATGAACATAAACATCTTCCTCGATGGCAATACCTATACCATCATTCAGGAAATCGCACAGGACAGGGGCGTTCCTATGGAGGATATAGCTATCGAGGCTCTCGAAGAGATTCTCACGGTTGACCTGTACAACATAACCATTCCGGAGGCATGCAGGAAGGGAACTCGCTTCGCCAACAGAATTTACCCGCTCTCAATCTATATAGGGCATCCACTCTATGACGCTCTCAGAGAGGCTACAAGTGATACCGCTATGATGCTCGGGAGATTCGCATACTTCGCTTGCTGGCATTATGCGCAGGTACACGGCCATGAAGTAAAGGAGGTGTAATCATGCCCGCAATAAAAATCTTCCTTGATGGCAAAACTGACTACATCATTCAGAACATCGCAGAAGCTCACTGCTTGCCTATGGAGGATATAGCTATAGAAGCATGCAAGGAAATTCTCCATATCTCCATGCGCAATATAAACATCCCAGTGCAGTGCAGGCAGAGCGTTCAGCAGGGAAAAAGATTTTTTCCGCTCAATCTGTGCATTCCCCCCGCAACTCTGAAAGCACTCAAGGAACGCGCTAAAGCTAATGTGATACCGCTGGCAAGGTATATATACTTCGCGTGCTGGCATTATGCGCAGGTACACGGCCATGAGCAAAGTTAATTTCTCCGAAATCGTCCAGCTCATCAAAGCTAAATGGACGTGCGTTGATTATTGCCGCAACGTTTTGGGCTTGCCGATTTACAGGTCAGGGGATAGGTGCTTATCCCCCCTCCACCCCTCTCGCGCTAACAGGGATGATGCCTTCTGGGTGTTTGACGATCACTGGATTGATTGGGAGGAAGGCGGCAAAGGGGGAGACGTTATCGATCTGTGCGCTCTCACTCGCCACAATGGCAACAAGTCGGAGGCTTTTAGGGATTTAGGCGCTGATTTCTATTCGGGCTATGACTCACACTCTTGGCAACAGTACACTGAGTCCCTCAATGCTACCGTTGAACGCTGGCATGAGACGCTCATCGACAATCCCGAAATCATGGACACTGCCGGGCATAAGCAACGTATTCTCGATTACCTGTACAGCAGGCGCATCACCGATGAGACAATCTTAAAGCTCAAACTAGGCTTTTGCGCTGAACAACGCTCGGCCATGTTCTACCGTCTCATTGTGCCGTATTTCCAGAATGGGCAGGCCGTCTACTATGCGGGGCGTGATATGTCGGGGCGGTGGAAATCGGATAAGTCATGCGGCAAATACAAGAAGAAATACACAGGGGGGAGCTTATTCTCGCAAAATATTCCGTGGGGGATGGACTCCCTCGCCCCCTTCCCTCAATCTGAGTCCATCACCGATAACGGCCTTGACCGCAACAAGTACCTCATAATCGGGGAAGGTATGTTTGACATTATGAGCTTCCTTCAAGAACGCTGGCATGTCCTCTCCTCAATTGGCGGCTACTTCAGCAAAAAATCTCTACCCATGATTGCAGACATTGCCCGCAAATTCGAAAAGGTATTTATCTGCTTTGACTCCGATGCACCCGGACAGCAGTTCCAAATGGACATGGCCAAATTCCTCTTCTCCCACAAAATTCCTTTCGTATGTGGACATCTCCCGGCCATGTTCAACGGCCAAAAGATTAAAGACGTGTCAGACTTCTACGCGGCGGGCGGAGACCTCTCAGAGATTGTCGCGAACGCTACAGACGGCATTACAGATTTGGCGAGGGCATTCCCAGCAGGCTCGGAGCAGGCGTTCAAGAAATTCATCATGGGGGCGGGACGGTTTGCTGATCGTCCCGAACTCGCTATCATCGCTCAAAGGGCTTCTGCTCCTGACCCCGTCAAGCTGGCCATGCTTAAAGATGATGCTTCACGGCAGGCTCTCATTCAGGAGTCAGGTCATCTTGATGCGGCGTTCGTTAAGGCGTGTGTTGAAGAGGCGAGGAAGCCTCCGGCGGAAAATGTCATCGTCGACGAAATCGCAAAGGAACATACTCTCCTGTACATGAAGAATGATGCCTTTTACGAGTATGTACGCGGGCTGTGGGTTGAACGGGCTGAACCTGTCATACAGTATTACGCTAAGCAGTGTCTTGGCGAACTCGCTACCTTTGCTCGCATGAAATCGGCGGCGGGTCATCTGAGGGCGGTTAAGTTTTGCGACGAGGAATTTAACACCAAGCGGATAATGAATTTCCCGAATGGCATCCTTGACCTTGACACGCTGGAGCTTAAACCGCATTCCCCTTCCTACATGTCAAGCATACAGCTCTCATTCCTCTTTGACCCCATGGCGACATGCCCAACATGGGAGCGTTTCATTGCCGCTATCATGGAGAATGACCCTCTGAAGATACGTTTGCTCGGTCAAGCTGCTGGATATATCTTATTCCCAGATTGCTCACTCGAAAAGGGATTTTTCCTCATCGGCGACGGCAGTAACGGTAAATCTGTGTTCCTGAATACATTGCGGGCTGTGTTCGGGCAAAAGTATTGTTCCAGCGTTGAACCGTCCAGAATGTCGCATGAGTTTGACCCCCTCGCACTACGTCATGCACTCGTCAATTTCGCCACAGAGTCCCGCGTTGACATTCACAGCTCCGAAGCGGCCATCAAGAAAATCATCTCCGGCGAATATATCAGGGCGGCTCATAAGGGCGTTGATGCTGTAGAGTTTAGACCGCGTGCTAAATTCTTCTGCGCTATCAATAACTTCATCAACAGCAAGGATATTACATTCGGCTTCATGAGGCGTTTCATCTTCATTCCGTTCAACAAGATTTTCACGGGCGCTAATGCTGATACCATGTTGACGGAGAAACTCTGCAAGGAAATTCCCGGCATATTCAACTGGTTGCTGAGATACTACAGGGAACTCAGAGAGTCGCGGCAATTCGTTACCTTCCCTGAACATGAAGCTACTCTCAGTGAGTTTATGACGATCGCGAACCCTCTGGCGGGATTTATCGACATGAAGTTATCCGGCTGGAACTCAATGGAGATTTCTACCTCCGAGCTTTTCACGGAGTACTACGTTCCATGGTGCAAGGAAGTAAACTGCATGCCCGTGAACGTGTTCAACTTTGGGAGGCAGCTCAAAATGCTATTGAGGCAGAAGATGCCGGGTGTTACGTTCAAGCGTGGCAATAATGCTCATACCGTTATCGTTTTTCCTGATGCCACTGTAACACCTGCTCCGGCCATGTCGCAAAAGCCTCAGACGAATAACCCTAACGCTAGACCGTCTGCTGATGAGATTGATTGGGAGGCGTTGTAATGAGCAAATACAAATTGTCGCCCATTGAGGTATTTGAATGCACGTTGCTTTACGCATGGGCATGTGAATACAACATCGGCAATCCCGATGACCGTCCAAAATTCTGGTGGCACTATGAGGAATATGAAGAGTATAATGACCGTGAAGAGTGCTGCTATTGGGAGACTCTCATTTGGGAGTTAAAGCAATTCGGCTTCCCCTACGCTCTGACTAATGCCGTGAAGTATGTTACCGTTGCTCCATTGCCTAAGCGTTATGATAAGATATTCAAATTGATACATTGGCTTGAAGACCACCCCGAATACGTTTAGCTGGTATACGCCTCCTACCCCTATGTGGGAGGCACCTCCTCTCAAAAAGAAATTCCCCCTCAGAAACACAACGACGGATTAACGACGGATTAACGACGCTTTTTTTTTCATGTGTCGTTGCATCTAACCCAGTAACGACAATCCTTTATCCCCATCAACGACAGTACGACGCTTTTATACGCATAAAAATCTCAAAATATATTTTCTCGCCGAGAATTTTCAAAAATCATTTCAGAGCAAAAATAAGTGTCGTAAGTGTCGTTAAACGTATAATACAAGACATTGACACTATTTATCTTGCGACGCTTTAAAAAAAATCCGTCGTAAAAGTGTCGTTAAAGTGTCGTAAACACCAAGCGCAGGGGAGGATTACGGTATGAGGCTATAATGTCCCCAAAGGAGGCACAAGCATGACAGCCCGTGATAGATT
>JAFSKY010000046.1 GCA_017448685.1 Synergistaceae bacterium | reverse complement strand
CGGCGAGACGGCCTTAATGTGGGCAGCATGGGAAGGCCACACAGAAATAGCAGAATTGCTTCTGAAACACGGCGCGGAGGTCAACGCTAAGGACAATAACGGCGAGACGGCCTTAATGTGGGCAGCATGGGAAGGCCACACAGAAATAGCAGAATTGCTTCTGAAACACGGCGCGGAGGTCAACGCTAAGGACAATAACGGCGAGACGGCCTTAATGGATGCAGCAAGAAATGGCCACACAGAAACAGCCAATCTCTTACGCTCATACGGCGCAAAATAGCAACACAAAATTTTTCACAGGAGGTTATATCATGGACTTCAAACAACTAGCATCACTAATCCTCGACAACATCGGCGGAAAATCAAACGTCAAAAATGTCGTCCACTGCGCAACAAGACTCCGCTTCACACTCAATGACGACTCCAAGCCCAACACCGACAACATCAAGAAAACCCCGGGCGTTCTCTCTGTCGTCAACGCTGGAGGACAATACCAAATCGTCATAGGCCCGGACGTTCCACAACTCTATCAGGAAGTTATAGCCCTTGGTGGATTTGAAGCCTCAGCCGCAATCGATGACCCTGACGCGGAAAAAGAAGATAACCGTTCCCAGCTCAGCAAAATTCTTGAGAGCATCGCAGGTATCTTCCAGCCCATAATACCCGCTATCACTGGCGCAGGACTCCTCAAAGCGTTAATGGCTCTTTTCGCCTCGTTCGGACTCCTCAAATCTGGCACACAAACTCACACCATCCTTAACGCTATGGCCGATGCGGCGTTCTACTTCATGCCCGTGTTATTGGCGGCATCATGCGCTCGTAAGTTCAAGTGCAACCAAGGTAACGCTATGGCTCTGGCTGGGATACTCGTTTACCCGTCATTCATCGCCCTCCTTGGCGGTAAAGACGCTGTTACGTTCTTCGGATTCATTCCCGTAACCAAAGCCGTTTACGCCTCGTCAGTCATTCCCATAATACTTGGCGTGTGGTTCATGTCTTACGTTGAACACTGGGTGCAGAAAATCTCCCCTCGCGCAATTAAATTCTTCTCCGTCCCTCTCGTTAGTCTCTTTGTCGGCGGTATCGTTACAATAACCCTCCTAGGCCCGATTGGTTCATGGGTTTCTGGCCTCATTAACGCCCTCTTCACTTGGATGAACGCTTCAATCCCTTGGCTTGTGCCTACTGTGGTCGGCATTTTCTCGCCGTTACTCGTCATGACTGGAACGCATTACGGCCTAATCCCTATTGGCACGAACAACCTCGCTACAGTCAAATGGGACTCTGTCGTTATCGGAATGCTACCCTCAAATGTTGCACAGGGTGCGGCAGGATTGGCGGTTGCGTTGCGCTCAAAGAACCCTGACACAAAGCAGCAGGCTTCATCGGCAGGATTAACGGCTGTCCTCGGAATTACTGAGCCAGTGCTTTACGGTGTCAATATGCGCTTCACGTTCCCACTTTACGCGGCCATGATTGGAGGCGGGTTAGGCGGTCTCTACATGGGATTAACACGTGTCGCGAGATTCGCAGGAGGTTCACCGGGATTGCTAGTACTGCCGGGATATATTCCCCCTGCTGATGTCGCTCACCTCGGATATACCATGATGAACCTTGCTCACGCTGTAATCGGCGGCGTTGTCGTGGCGTTCATTGGGGCGTGGGTCGCGTGTAATGTGCTTTATGATATTTGGGCGAAAAAGGGAAAAATACCCGTTGAAGAGCTTAATGGCCCGGAAGTTTTGCCCGAAATACCTGACAATGTCATTGCAGCCCCAGTAAACGGAAAATTCATCGGCCCTGACGACATCAAAGATCCAATGTTCTCACAGCAAACTATGGGTCAAACTGTTGCGGTTGAACCCTCTGACGGCATAATCTCTGCTCCTGCGAATGGCAAAATCGAGATGGTGTTTGAGACTGGACACGCTTTCGGTATGAGGTTGCCTGATGGTACTGGATTGCTGATTCACATCGGCGTTGATACCGTCAACCTTAAAGGGCAGGGCTTCACTGTCCTCAAGAAGGAAGGCGATAACGTTAAAGCCGGTGAACCTGTCGTGCGGGTTGATTTGGACGTGCTGAGGAATGCGGGATATTCCCCTCAAACCATGATTGTTATCACTGAACCTGTTGAAGAAGGGAAGCTGTTTGCGTTCTCGGAATTTGGCCGGAATGTCGCTCGCGGTGAAGCCTTAATGTAGTGCAATATTGCCCGGGATTGTCGCTGAAACGTCCCGGGCGTTTTCTTGCGTCATTTCCCCCAGAATGTTACACCTCTCTTTGTCCCTCCGTAAAACTCAATTATTCGCTGTATCTCTGGGATATATTCTTCCTTCCTCATCACAGCTTCCATGAATGCATCAGTAAACCTCTTGTCCTTGCGGTAAAGCCCACGGTAAAACCTGTATATCTCCCTTATCGTTTCTGGCGAAAATCCGCCACGCTCTAATCCTACCTTGTTGAGACCGTTCAGCCTTAAAGGTTCACCGGATGCTAGCGTGTAATGTGGAACATCCTTCACTACCCTGTACAGCCCGCCTATCATGCAATACTCGCCAATCCTCACGAATTGATGTACCCCGGCCATGCCCCCGAAGACTGTATGACTTCCAACTTCAACGAAGCCTGATAGCCCGACTTTGTTCGCTACCGTTACGCAATCACCGACTTGCACATTATGCGCAAAATGTACTGCATCCATGATGAAGCACCCATTGCCGACCGTTGTCGCATTGCCCTCACCTGTTGCGCGATTTATCGTTACGTTCTCGCGGATTATGTTGTTGTCCCCTATGCGAACGTATGACACCTCACCCATAAATCCATGATCTTGCGGAATATTCCCCAATGCTACATATTCGGAGATTGTGCAGTTCTCGCCGATTGTTACGTAATCTCGGACGCTCACGAATGCTGCTAATTCCGTTCCTGCACCGATTTTCACGTTGTCAGCTATTACGCAGTAAGGCCCGATTGTTACTCCGTCTGAGATTTCCGCTTTGGGTGATACTATTGCTGAGGGGTGAACTTTCACACTCACTTTGATGCCTCCTCATCTTTGGTGAGAGTGTCAGCTATTATCACAAGAAACTCGGCCTCCGCTACTACATCATCATCAACATAGCCTGTAACTTTCGCTTTCGCTGATTTCCCACGTACGTGCGTTAGTTCGGCCTTTGTGGTGAGGCGGTCGCCGGGTCGAACTGGCTTGCGAAATCGTGCTTTGTCGATGCCCGTCAGAAATGCTATCTTGCTCCCTTGCTCCTTACCCAGCTTCACGCCTAGCAATACGCTCGCTACTTGCCCCATGCTTTCGAGGATTAACACCCCCGGCATCGTTGGTTCTCCGGGAAAATGTCCCTGAAAGAATGCCTCGTTGATTGTTACGTTCTTGTAACCCGTTATCGTCATGTCGTCATATTCCGTTATCCTGTCTACAAGCAAAAACGGGTAACGATGCTTCAATATCTGCATGATTTCTTGGATGTCCATTGTTGGCATGTTCATTCCTCCTTCAATTTGTCCGCAAGCATTAAGTGTAATTCATGGCCTGCCCTTACTGCTGTTATGTGCGCTTTCAGGGGCTTACCGATTGAGGCTAAATCACCTATGAGGTCTAGTATCTTGTGCCTCACAAACTCATTAGGCCAGCGTAAACCGCCTTTTGCCTGTATCGTGTCGCCTATCAGTATTGCGTTGTCCAATGACCCGCCTAACGCCATTCCCTTTGAACGCAAATACTCTATGTCCCGCTCACAAGCAAATGTTCGCGCCCCGGCTATGTCGGCAATATAACTCTCCGGCGATTGGACGTAATCATACATCTGCACTCCGACATTCTCATACTCTACTATGTATGTTATGTGTAGCTTGTCGCTGGGGAATGCTGATACATATCTCGTGCCATCGTCATTGCTCACCATTACGGGCGATGAAACTTCTAGGGCTGGCACGTCTTCTGATGGCTCGGATTGCCTCAATATCTGTGCGCTTAGCGTTCTTGCGCATCCGTCTAACGCTGGCATTTCTCCACCCTCAACAAAAATCCTCACTCCTGAATATATACCAGTTCCAGCAATAGCCGATAACACATGCTCGCACGTCCTTACACGTTCACCATTGGGGAATATGTAATCTGAACCGCGATTTGTGCCTTCTGTCATAAGTTGGCGCAAGGGATATTCATCTTCACCGCAACACAGCATGACTTCATGCGCTTCACATGGCTCAATCATTACTCGGCAACTTTTACCGCTGTGAAGGCCAACGCCCTCAAAGGTTATTTTCCCCGTTAATCGCATTATTCTGGCATTCCCTCTAACTTGCGCTCTAATATACGTATTCGCTTGTACAATGATGGCAAATCTGCCGCTAGCACTAATGCCCGTTTTGCCTCGTTGTGTGGCCGCGCTGGGAAGCCTGATACTACACTGTTCGCGGGGATGTCATGCGTTACCCCTGAACGGCCTGCGATTATTACGTTGTCGCCAATTTTCGCATGGTCAGTTATTCCGGCTTGGATTGAAAGCGTTACATTGTCGCCTAACTCTGTGCTGCCTCCAATACCTGACATTGAACAGATTATGCAGTTCCTACCCATTTTCACATTGTGGCCGATTTGTACTAGGTTGTCGATTTTCGTCCCACTGCCGATTACCGTATCTCCCATTGTGCCGCGGTCAATTGTCGTGTTCGCTCCGATTTCAACATCATTACCTATCATTACCCCGCCTGATTGCGGTATCTTCACCAGACCTGAAGGAGTACGCTCAAATCCGAAACCGTCCGCACCAATCACAGCCCCCGAATGTATCAGGCAATTGCTACCTACCCTCACTCGCATTAGCAACACTGCTTGAGGCTCTATCACAGTTCCTGCACCTACAACACATTCATCCCCGACATACGCTAAGGGAGCTATATATGCGTCTGGATGAATTGTCGCTGAGGGTGATACATGGGATGAGGGGTGTATGCCTTTAGGGTGGGGCGTTTGGGGCGTGAATATTGCTATAAGTTGTGGGAGTATTGCGCGAGGATTGTCGCAGGTTAGGCCGTCATGGCCAGGGGGGAAATCTTCAGGACGGGTGATTATTGCCGCGTCAAGGGGGATTTCTGCTAGGGCGGATTTGTCCCAGATTACACACAATGATGATGCGTTTGCGTTCTCTGGTGAGGATATTTGCGTTACTTCATGTGAGGGATTGCCCGTTATTGTCAGGCCGTCTAGTTGGCTTGCTATGTCTGATAACTGCATTTCTGCCTCCAATATCACGTTTTCGTTCGCTATAATGGTTATAACTCTATTTCATACTACCTACAAATGCCACGTGAAGCGTAATCCGATTTTGTCATCACCTAACGTGTTGTAATACACCTCTGATGATACGTGTTCATCTATCCTGTAACCTAATACCCCTTCCATCTCATTCAGATTTGGAGACCAACGCAATAACCCGTATACCCGTCTCACCTTTACTGGCACATACTCAAATCGCAGGAAATATTCCCCTTCTGGCCATTGCATCTCAACGCCTGCCCAGAAATTACCGCTCATGTTCAGACGCATTCCCAGACGGCTCAACACGTCCAAGTCTTTCAGCGAGATTAGCTCCTCTACGTAAAACTCTGGTGATACTTTCCATGATGGACGATAACCGAAAAATATTCCCGCCTCAGGATAACGCCCCTCCATAAACGCATATGCCGATAACCACATCTGAAACATAAAGTCTTCACTGTCTACGCGAGCTTCAATCCCTGACGTTACTCCCGCTTGAAACTTCACGCTTACTTCCGCTTTAAGGTTCTCCACCGCATGACGGTCTTCTAGGCTGGCTCGTATTACACGCTCGATGTCCACTCTATGACGTTCTGCCCACTTCACTGGCACCCCGATTAACATCGACAATTCCGGGATTAATCGCGCCTCCAAATCTGTACGGAGCATTACGGGCAATGTTCGGGAATATATCTCAGGCTTCAATGATAGTACCATTTGCGATGTGGGACGGAATGAAAGGTTGATTGCTGTTGACGCTGGCATGATATATATCTGCATCGTGAATTCCCAGCCGGGTATGTGTTTGCTCACTATATGCCTGACTTCCTCACGCAATATATCATCACACCACGTTAAAGCCTCTTGGGGTACGCTCCCCGCTATTGTCGCTACTTCATCCCCCATTTTGGATATGTCGTTGCTGAACCATGTTAGGCACTCACCGCGCAATTCAGGCATGGTTAGCTTCACTTCGGGTTGCATCGTCGCTCCGTCTGGCACAAAAAAAACAGCAGGCTCTTCACGTCCTGCCTTCACTCGAACCCTATATCCCGTGAATAATCGCTCTGACACTAGAGATAACGTTGCTTCACGGTCGGTGTATGCGTCATTGGGGATTTCGTTCCATACTGCCAGCAAACTACGTTCAACCGCTGGCCTTAACCATTGAGGTATTCCGCTTATCGTCATTGCATTACTCACTCCATAAAACAATAGCAACAACAAAAGCGCACTTATTCCCCTAGAACATTTCACCAAATCCGAAATACGTCCTATTCTCGTCTTCACCCTTCGCGTAATCTATGCGTAAATTCCCGAATGGCGTTTTTACCCTCACGCCTAATCCGTAATCATCATGATAGTTGCTCCAGTCGAATTTCTCATCCGCATTCCCGATGTCGTAAAATCCTACGATTGATACCGCCTCCGCTACTGGCACTCGTAACTCAAAATTCCCCATGTACATGTTGCTACCCTCAAATGAACGCGAGTTATACCCCCGTAACGTATTCATTCCTCCTAGCGAATACCTCGCGAATGATGGCAACTCATCCTCCGTCGCTGAACCTATACGCAATCTCGCCGCAAATAATAACGGGTTATCGTCCGTCCATGTCCCATTTGTATCAGCTAATCCCGCTAGTATTCCGTTCAACGAGGCATAGATCCTCGCTTGCGTCCAGTATTTCAGGTAACTATATTCACCGCCTAATGTCTGTACCGCCTGCTCCAAGTTCGTATCCCACACAAAACCACTAGGATAACTCGCGTATTCATCTCGCTTATCCCACGTCAATTGAAGCTCGATTGTCTGGTTCACTCCGCCCCATGGGGTCAAGTCATCTATGTAGCCGGGGATTGCGTTGTGCATGTCGCTATATTTCACGTCCTCATGTCGTAACGTCAAATACCAGCTCCAATCCTCATTGCTGAACTTCTTTCCCATTCCAGCAAAAAAACTCAGCGAACGTTCATCAAACTCAAATTACCGTACTCCCTTGCGATAATAATAACGGTCATCATATGTCCTGTAACGCGCTCCCAAACTCCAGCCGTATGTGTGTGCATCCATGTAGGGACTTGAGAATGTCGCCCAGTAGCTAGCCTCATCTCCCTCGTTGAAACCTATCTCGAAATTTAACCCGCGCCCGAATAAATTTGTGTCGCTGTATGTCAACCCCCCTGATACTCCGCTCTCTGTTCCATAGCCGAGATTTAGACCGATTGCCGCTGTTCGCTTCTCCTTCACCGTTAGTATTAAGTCCACTGCGCTATCATCATCTTCGGGAACGTCAAATGCTACGTTCACATCCTCAAAATAGCCTAGTCCCTGTACCTTGCCTAAATGATGGCGGAATTTCGTTACGTTGAACATGTCCCCGTCCTCAAGTTTCAGTTCTCGCTGGATTACGTACGTTTTCGTCTTCGTATTACCCTGTATGATTATGTTGCGCACTCGCGGCTCTAGTATGCTCACGTAGATATTACCGCCCGATATTTGCACGTCTGATACTCGCACCATTACATACCCGGCTTTGTGGTATTTCTCCTGTATGCGGTCTAGGTCGTTGCGGAAAAATTGACGGTTAAACACTGTACCTTCCTGCGAAAATACTTCCTTTATCAGTTGCTCAGACGTGAATACCGTGTTACCAGAAAAACTTATGCTCTCGATTACGGGGTTCTCTTGGACGCTGAACATTACTGATGCCCCGCCACCCTCCGGCCTTATGTCAACGTCTACATATGAGAAAAATCCTAGTTCGTATATCGCTTGTATGTCCGACTGGATTACATCACGGCTCAATATACTTCCCGCTTTCGTGTCCACTACGTTTAATACATATTCGGTGGCCGTGTGTGTGTTACCCGTTACTCCCGTTGACGTTACGTAGATGATTTGTTGCTCAGCTCCGTATGTCGGTATAGTCGCTAGCATTAGCATTATCACTAGCATCATTACTCTGCGCATTATTTCGTTCCCCTTCCTGTTAGCTTGATTGTCGTATTATCGTTGTTCAGGGCTTTTTGTCCCGTTAATGTCAGGTACGCTAGCTTGTCATAGGCTGGTGCCTTCGTTGGCTTGGAAGGTGTCGGCTGGGGCGGATTTGTGGCAGGCTTGGAGGCTTTCGGCATGGATTGAGGCTTCGTTGTAGGCTTGGAGGCTTTACGGCGTGTCGGCCCCACTTCCTCTTGCATGACTGTTACAGGGGGATTATGTGGTTCATCAACAATTGCTACAACCTCTTGTGCCATGTCGGGCAACGGATATTCCTCTCGCACTAATGGACTTGTCCACGTCAGCAATACCGCTATTGACAGCGCAATTACCTTCAACATTCCTGTAACATAACTCATCATAGGGCGTTTTGGCCGTAACGTTATCCCCGCTATTACATCATGCGTCAACGCTTCTATGTCTGCACGTGCGCATTCCGCCTCAATATATGCCGTCCCTGCATCACCTTTTGCGTAGGATTGCTTCAAGCGTTCTAGCCATCGTATTATTGCGTCCGCTCGTTTCAACACATGTATTTTCCCCATAACTTACACACCCTCTAAACCTAGCATTCCGCGTATCTTTGAGATTGCCGCTCGCCTTAATCGGTATACGTGGCTTATGTCCAGCTTCTTCTCTCGCGCTACCTCTGAAGGTTTCAGCCCGTCAAAGAATATCGCACTCACTACTTCTGCCTCGCGTCCTTCTAGCTTCGACATCGCGCTTGACGCATCTATCCAATCATCATTTGCCCCGTCATCATATGTAGCTTCATCCACTAAATATTCATCGGGTACTGGCACAGGGGCTTTGTGTTCAGAACGCTCCAACATGTTTATTATTCGTCCGTGTATCGTGTGATAGGCGTATGTCGTGAACTTATATCCCTGTTCCGGCTCGTATTTATCCACAGCGTTTATTAGCGCTAACATTCCTTCCTGTATCATATCTTGCCTCAATTGTGCATCATATACCGTGATTTTACTCGCTATCCAGAATACTAACGGGCGATATGACACTATTAGCTCCTCACGCGCTGTCATGTCCCCGTCTGCGCATTTTCGCCACAATTCTCGCTCACGTTCCGCATCAAGGCTCATATCTCTCACCCCATAACGGCATCTTCACTCCATTTTCGCCGCCCCGTATGTGCATGTCATCGTTCGCAAAATGTAATCGCGCCATTCCTCCGCGAAATTCTATGCCAGTAATAGCACAGTTAGACACTTCCACATTCCACGCTTTATGTGGGTCAACTCCCAGTATCACCGCAAATAATGCACGTATTACGCCCCCATGCGTTACTGCTACTATGCGTTCGTGATTGGAGGCTAGCATCGTGTTTACGGCTCGTGTTAGACGTGAGGAGATTTCTGGCCATGACTCGCCACCTTCGGGAGGGTTGAAGAAGGGATCTGCTCTCCAACGTGAAAAGATTTCTGGAGTGTCGCGCTCAATATTGTGGATTGAGGCTCCTTCCCATGAGCCAAAATTTACCTCTTCTAGCTCCGGCATCACTGTAGGTTGAATGTCAAATTGTCGGGAGATTGCTTCTGCTGTGGTGTAGGCACGCTTGAGGGGACTGGTGTATATCACTTCGGGAGGCCATGTGCTTAAACGGATTGCAAGTTTCTCGGCCTGCTTTATTCCTTCATCATCAAGGCTCGTGTCCGTCATACCCTGAAACTTGTAGTCGTTGTTCCATTGAGTTTGGCCATGTCTAACGAGTATTATTCGGCATGACTTTTCACACGTAATTAACTGCATTCCGTATTTTGTCCCCCGTGTTCACTTGTTATTTTTATGGATGAAATTTTCGGTAATTATACCATGTGCTATTATTGGCGGAAATTTTCACGCAAGGAGATTACCTATGTATGAGGATGTTTTGACCACTGAAGAGCGTTACGGCCTCACTCTTAGAACGCTTTGGCATTCACACGGCTACCAGCATAAACGCATGACACGCTTTGAGGATTACGACTATTACGCAGGCAAAAAGGACTTCCTCACATCATCTGCCATTCTCACATTCACTGACACTAACGGAAAACTGAAAGCTTTACGCCCTGACGTTACATTATCCCTCATTCGTAGAGCCTCAGCAGGGAAGTATTACTATGACGAAAAAGTCTACAGGGTCAGCGAGAATACTGCACGTTGGAGCGAAATACCTCAAGCTGGCATTGAATGCATCGGCGATTTACACGTTAATGAACTCGTTGAAGTCGCTAATCTCGCTTTGATGAGCCTTCATGAGCTTAGCGGCGGTAGAGATTACCTGCTTGATGTCGCTGATGCTGGATGCGTTTCTGATTTGCTCACGGGTAATGATTGCGGCGATTTGCTCAAATGCCTTCAGGACAAAAATATTCATGGCCTCAAAGCATTAAACGCTCCCAAAAAATTATTGCATATGGCCTCACTTGATGGCTCTATTGCGTCAGGCTTGGAGTTTCTCGGCACGGAATGTAGGCATGTCGTCTCAGCTTTGAATGACGCTCACATAAGAATAGACTTCTCAACAGTCAGCAACCTCAAATACTATAATGGCCTCGTCTTGAAGGGTTACATTGAAGGCATCCCTAGGGCTGTGCTTTCAGGTGGACAATACGATAACATGATGAGGATTGCTGGTAATAGCATGAGAGGGGCAGGATTTGCGGTGTATTTGGGCAGAATTGCAGGTGATTACGGTGATTAATGTTGCGCTACCTAAAGGCAGATTAGGCCATAAAGTTTATGAGATGATGGCGAATGCTGGCTACAGTTTTGACGGCATTACCGACAAAGGAAGGCGCTTAGTGTTCGTCAATGAGGCGTTGAATATGCGTTGCTTCTGGGTTAAACCGTTTGATGTCCCTGTGTATGTTGAACGTGGGACGGCTGATATTGGCTTGGCGGGTAAAGATATTCTCATGGAACGCAAGCCCGATGTCTACGAACTGTTAGACCTTCACGCAGGGAAATGCAAGATGTGTGTTGCTGCGGTAAACGGATTTCATGACCCCATAGAACGCCCCCTCAAAGTTGCTACTGAGTTCCCAAACATATCACGCGAATATTACGGCTCATTAGGTCGTGAGATTGATGTAATAGAGTTACGCGGGTCATTGGAGCTTGCACCAGTGTTAGGGCTGTCAGATGTGATTGTCGACATCGTAGAGACTGGCACAACATTACGCGAGAATAATCTCAGTGTGATAGCTACTATTGCCGAGTTAAGCGCAAGGTTGATAGCGAATAAATCAGCGTATAAGTTTAATGGAGGAATAATCAGCGAAATCATAAGGAGGTTGGCGAATGATACGGATAACGCATGACACGACAATAACCCGCCCTAAAACACAACATGACGACATAAGCGGGGCTGTCAGGAAGATACTTGATGACGTTCGCAGGAATGGCGATGAGGCATTGAGGCGTTATGCCCACGATTTTGACGGCGTGAAGCTCGATGCTATACAGGTCTCACAGGCTGAAATTGATGGGGCATTAAAGGTTGTCGGCGAGGATTATATCTCATTGCTTGAACGTGCCGCAAACAATATACGTTCCTTCCATCAACATCAAAAGCGTAATGGCTTCATGTATGCTCCCTCAGAAGGCGTAATCGTGGGACAACGTGTTATGCCTCTTGAGCGTGTTGGGCTATACGTTCCAGGCGGTACAGCTTCATACCCTTCAAGCGTCCTCATGAATGCAATCCCCGCAAAAATAGCAGGTTGCCCAGAGATTTACATCATGACCCCTCCGAGCGTAAAGCCTGAAATCCTCGCGGCGGCACACGTTGCGGGCGTTACAGGGGTATATCGTTCGGGGGGGGCGCAAGGTATTGGGGCGTTGGCGTATGGTACTGAGAGCGTTGCTCGTGTCGACAAAATCACAGGGCCAGGGAATGCCTATGTTGCGGAGGCGAAAAGGCAGGTTTACGGCCATGTTGATATTGACATGGTAGCAGGCCCGAGCGAAATCCTCATTATCGCCGATGATACCGCTAATCCACGCTACATAGCCTCTGACATGTTGGCGCAATCTGAGCATGACAAACTCGCATCAGCAATACTCATTACCACGTCTGAAACTCTTGCACATTCCGTATGTGATGAGATTGAAGCGCAAATAGTGAGGTTGTTGCGCCATGACATAGCCCGCTCATCAATCGACGATAACGGCCGAATAATCCTCGTTGAAAGCATGAAGCAAGCCATAGACCTAGCCAATACATACGCCCCGGAACACCTAGAGTTATGCGTGGAAAATGCATTTGACTTCCTGCCATCAATCCACAATGCTGGGAGCGTGTTTATCGGGGAACATTCCCCAGAAGCATTAGGCGACTATTACGCGGGCGCAAATCACACACTGCCTACAATGGGTACAGCAAGGTTCTCTAGCCCCCTAAGCGTTGATGACTTCACCAAGAAATCGCAATACATATATTACAGCCCTGATGCCTTACATGAAGTCGCGGGGGATATTGAAGCGTTTGCAATGTCTGAGGGTTTAACGGGGCATGCACATAGCATCACTGTGAGGGCAAATCATGTTTGAGCGTCAACTTGTAGCGAGGCCGTCTGATGTTTCCATGAATGGCCGTATGAAACTGCGCGCATTACTCGATTACTTCCAAGACACAGCCGGAATTGCTGTTGAGGGCGTTGAAGGTACTGCCACTGAGCTATACGCTAGGGGCTATGCTTGGATATTGACACGTTACGAGATATATCTTGACGGCGAATTGCCCTATCTTGATGACGCTTTCAGAATTGTAACCTATCATGACCCTTCACACGGCTATAACACATTGAGGGCGTTTCATGTTTACAGCGGTGAAAGTGAGATAATCCGTGCCAAAACATCATGGTTACTGATAGACGTAAACACATTACGCCCTGTGAAGCCCTTAGCGCACATTCCCGGCATAACATCTCGCGACAATGAGGAAATCCCCGATGATTTTCACGCCATCCCAAGCCTTGAAGCCGTAACTCACACTGCCGAGTTGACGGTGAAATATCATGATATGGACTACAACGGCCACATGAATAACTCCGCCTATTTCGAGAAGGTGTATGACAATGCGCCGTTATCGGGTAATCTGAGGCGGATATATGCTTCATTCCGTTCAGGGGCTAAGCTCGGTGAAACTGTTACGCTTGAATACGGCCATGAAGGCGGAATGATGATATGCCGAGTAAAGCGTGAAGGCATCGTGAAGCCCTGTGCTGAATTTGCCTTAATGTGGGGGGAATGAACATGCCGGAACAATTGCGGGTGCAGAACATTGTAGTAGTTGGCGCGGGCGAAGTTGGGCGTAACGTTGCAGGGCGATTATCCTCAGAGGGTCATAACGTCTACTTAGTGGAGAAGGATGAGGCCACCGCTAAGAGGGCTGATGAGGAACTTGACGTAGAAGTCATACGTGGTAACGGGGCGCGTCCTCAAGTGTTGGCGAAGGCTGGCGTGTTTCAGGGCGGTGATGTCGACATCCTCATAGCCTGCACTAATCGTGATGAGGTCAACATGCTCTCATGCTGGATTGCTCAT
>JAFSKY010000045.1 GCA_017448685.1 Synergistaceae bacterium | reverse complement strand
CAGTGTGAAGCAGGTAGTCAGTGGGCGGCTCAATGATGAATTTCAGCTTGTACGGTCCAACGGGAAGGCCTTTTGCGATGTTCGCGCCGTAGTGGGGGCCGTCGTCAGCGTTCATCGGCATGAATGAGCCTGACATTACGGTTTTGCCGTCAATCTTGTTGATCTCGTACTTCACTGTGAGATATGCCGGCCAGATGTCCTCGCCATTACCGAATCCGTATGCTACAGCTGCTTCGGGCTTCAGGTGAATATCTGCCTCAAGGTGCATGTCTGAGTCCTCGCGTGAAGGGTTCTTGCCTGACGGGTACATGTCAACGGCCTGGAAGTATACCGCCGCAACGTTGTACGGGCCGACCTGTGTTTCACCGATGGGAATCTCCTCAAAGCCTGCCTCGCCGGGCTTCATCGTTACGGGGGCGGCAACGCGTGTTGATGCCGCGAATGATGCTGAGGCCACAAGCGCGAGAACCATTACTACAAGAATAGCTTTCTTCATGGTAAAAGTAACCTCCTGAAATTTTGTGTATAAACTCCCTGATTACTTCGCAGGGGATTTATCCTTCTTCCTGAAAATGTGGGGCAACATTATCCATACCGCCGCAATCACAAGCATTATTTGCGGTATGAGAGTTTCTGCCCTGTCATAGATGCTGAGTATCTCGATGCTAAATCCCTTCATGGCCGGGATAACTGTGCGTCCTGTAATCACGTCTGCTTCTGTCAGCTCAACGACTCCTTTACCCATAAACGATATGCACATGAGGAACAGCAATATGCTCGTGAACATGAAGAATGCTCGCAAAGGTAATTTGACGCTGAAATATCTGAAGCATATCCACACGATAACCAGAACGAGAACTCCTGCGCCTATTCCGTAAGCTATGTATGCAGGGTTACTCATTCCCCCTGTGAACGCCGCCGAATAGAACAGTATCAGCTCTGCTCCCTCACGCATTACAGCAATGAACGCCGCGAAGATTAGAGTCCATTGTGATTTTGAGTCGATTGACTGCTGAACTTTTCCGCTGATGTAGTTTTCCCACGCTATGTTATCCGCCTTCGATAGCATCCAGTTGCTTACGTAGAACAGCACCGCAACCGCCAAGAACATTGTCCAGCCCTCTAACAGCTCACGCGCAACACCGCTCTGTTCACCCATGAGAGCCTCTAACGCCCACGCAAGAATCACGCTCGCAACAATTGCCGCCAATGAACCGAGATATACGCCCTTCAGCATGGACTTATTGCCCGTCTTGATGAGGTATGCGACAATCGCCACGATGACGAGTATTGCTTCAAGCCCTTCACGAACGAGAAGACCGAATGCCGTCAAGAATGTGAGCCAATCGCGATTTACGGGAGCTTTTGGTGTTGACGGAGTCGAGTCGCCTGTTGTTGTAGTGGATGCCGGGATTGTCTCAGGTGCTGACGGTGAGTCGCTTGATGGTGTTGGGGGGGTTGATGCGAGAATTGCGGGGCGTGGTGTTGTTGTGTCAGAATATATTGCCTCGCCGACGCTGTCAGGGTCTGAAACTTCAGCCATACCATCAAGAACCATTGAGTCCTTGTACACTTTGATTTTGAGGTCTTCAATCTGCTGAATCAATGCGGACTTTTCTTTTTCCTGATTGCCTAGTAGAACGTGTTTTATGTCGCGGAATTGTGCTTCTATGTGGTTGACGCGAGCCGCAGAAATCGCATACATTACTGTGCGTTCGACTCCCTGCACCTCGTAATACTTGAAGTATGCATCATTGACGTGGTTATATGCGTCCTTGTAGTTGTCGCTGATAACGTCATCGATTGCCGCGTTGAACTCTAACGCCATATCCGCAGCGACTCCGCGCCAGTCGTCATAGTGCTTCTTCTTTTTGCGAGCGGCCTCAGAATCTCCGGCTGTCATGAAGATTACAGCAAGCAACACCAAAGCAAGCCCCGCGAAATACGCAAAGCCCTTCTTACACTTCAGCAAGTGGTTTCAGACTCCTTTTATCATATGGGAAATTATATCGGTCAAACTTTTATGTGGTGAGAATTTTACCAGCGGTTAATATCGCGGTCAAGTTTTATGTTATGAGGCACAAACTTTTAGCGGGCGTATGAAAACGTCAGGAACGTTACAGAATCACGGGAGCAGGGAGCTTTTCACGTCCTTCAAGTTTGAGTGTAGCAAGCGTTCTCAGGTTCAGCATGTCATGTTCAAGCGCGAATGATGGCATATATTCCCGGACAATATCCAAGCCGTGAAGTTTGCCGTGAGTAATTCCGGCAAGTGTGAATATCCGCCTCAACACGTGGTTGCGAGTCTCGCCTCTAATTATTCCGGGATTGTTCACCAAAACTTTTGGGGGCATGTGAAAAATTCGTGTGCGTTACAGCATCACGGGAGCAGGGAGCTTTTCACGTCCTTCAAGTTTGAGTGTAGCAAGCGTTCTAAGGTTCAGCATGTCATGTTCAAGCGTGAATGATGGCATGTATTCCCGGACAATATCCAAGCCGTGAAGTTTGCCTATAATAATCCCCGCAAGTGTGAATATCTGCCTCAATACATGATTGCGAGTTGCGCCTCTGATTGTTCCGGGGTTGTCCGCTAAAACTTTTGGGGGCGTGTGAAAATGTCAGGAACGTTACAGAATCACGGGAGCAGGGAGCTTTTCACGTCCTTCAAGTTTTAGTG
>JAFSKY010000003.1 GCA_017448685.1 Synergistaceae bacterium | reverse complement strand
ACTTGCTGCGATCTCTTTTCCCATTGCGTAGAGCGTAACTGAGTGAGTCCCGTTGCGCAGGGCTGTTCTTGCCACGTCCATAGCGGCATTACCCACGCCGATAACAGCGACTTTGCGTCCGAGGTGATGCGCTTTAGGGTTGGCGAGGTAATTCATCGCGAAATGAACATTGCCGAGACTCTCACCCCTTATGCCGAGTGTGCGAGGACGTTCTGCACCTGTGCCGACAAAAACAGAGTCATAGCCATCCCGGAAAAGGTCATCAATCATGAGTACGCTTCCTATTGTGGCGTTGAGGCGTATT
Source organism: Synergistaceae bacterium (assembly GCA_017448685.1). GTDB lineage: Bacteria > Synergistota > Synergistia > Synergistales > Aminobacteriaceae > JAFUXM01. Next base: position 4,845 of record JAFSKY010000003.1, on the reverse strand, counting down.
TGTATTCCCATCTCTTCAAGGCGTGATTCGTAGCGGTCAAGAATGCTTTTCGCTAGCCTGAACTCAGGTATGCCATATTGCATTACCCCGCCGATTTTGCTCTTCCACTCGAATATAGTTACGTGATAACCTTCATGCGCCATTATCACAGCTACAGTTATTCCGGCAGGCCCAGCACCTATTACGGCTACTTTCTTGTCGAGGCGTTTCGATGGGATTGAGGCGTGCATACGGTCAAGATACATGTCCGAGATATAGTTCTCGATGCTGGAGAAATGAACAGGGCTGTCCTTACGTCCCCTAATGCAGTGTCCTGCGCATTGCTTTGCGTGGTTGCAGACGGCAGAACAGACGAGCGATAAAGGATTGTTGCGGAAAAGAATCTCGCCAGCCTCCATGAGTTTGTGATCCTTGAAGAGCTGTATCACTTGCGGGATTGGTGTGTGAACCGGGCATCCCTCCTGGCACATTGGGCGTTTGCACTGAAGGCAACGTTCAGCTTCAGTTACGATATGCAGAGGCATGAAATTTTCCCCCTCGTTTGAATTATGGAATTTCCGAGATTATAGCATTCTGGTATAGAATAACGGCCAATAATCCCAATGGAGGAAGTAACATGATTAACTTCAGAAGGTCATACAGTGCTGATGAAATAATCAGGGCATTAGCGCGGTATGACACTGTGAGCTTTGATATTTTCGACACGCTCATAAAGAGGTGTGTTGCTCGGCCTCGTGATGTTTTTCACAGGGTAGCCAGAGATTTCACGGACAAGACCGGGATATTCATTGACCCCGCGAAATTCCGGGATGACAGGCACAACGCTGAAATATTCGCGGAACGTAACACCGCAGGTCGCGAGGAAACAACTTTGCAGGAAATATACGCCTGCCTTCCTGATGAATATTCCGGCATGACGGATGAGCTTATGACCATTGAGCTTCAACGCGAGCTGAAATGTTGTCGCCCCGACCCTGTAATGCGCAAAGTCTATGAATGGTGCAGGGAGAATCATAAACGTATATTCATCATCTCGGATATGTACCTTCCGTTAGAGGTCATACAGGAAATATTATCGTCATGCGGCTATGAGGGCTATGAAAAGCTGTACTTGTCATCGGATATAGGACTCAGGAAAACGACAGGAAACATCTTCAGGCATTTCATCAACGACTCAGGCATTGACCCAAAAAGGCATATTCACATTGGCGATGCGTGGAGAGGCGATTATCTGCGGGCATTGCAGGCGGGACTCAAGGCGTACAAAATCACGCGTTACCCTGCAAGGAGCAAATACACTCGCACAAAGGGACTCAAACTAGAAGACCGAGAGCAATACGCAAAGTATCAGGCTGTAACCAGCAATCATGTTCCGCCGGATTGCGATGAATATTACCGTTACGGCTTCGAGGTTCTTGGACTGATGTTGTACGGGCTGTGCTGCTGGCTTCATGAGAGGTTCACGGAGAAGGGGCATGACAAAGTGTTTTTCCTTGCACGGGATGGATATATCATGCAGGAGGCGTATAACCTGCTTTTCGGGGATAAGGCTGTGAAGAACTCATATCTCTATGTGTCAAGAAAATCATTGAGGCTCTCTATGCTATGGACAGCCCCAACACTTGAAGGGATATTTGGCACTGAAACGCAATATATGATGTGGCATTGCGATCAGGTATGTTCATGGCTTGGGCTGGATTATGCACAGGGGCTTGAAGTCTGGGAGTCTTGTGGGTTGCCAGAAAATGAAGAGCTATTGACACCTCAGCTTGTGAAAGACTCAAGGGTGCAGAAATTCTTTGAGGCGTTCAGGGATGAGATAATCAGCATCTCGCATGACAAATTCACTCCCGTGGCAGATTATCTCAGACAGGAAGGCTTCTCCGGGTCAGTAGGAATTGTTGATATAGGTTGGGTAGGACATATACAGAAATATTTGCGGGAATATGTATCACGTTTAGGAATGGACACGGAAATATACGGTTGGTATTTCGGCCTCAAGGGAAAAGACATCACTGGCTCTGAAGCTGAATCATTCATACCGCATGAGCTTCACCCATCATATTTTTGCTCCGTCCTGCTGGAATATCCCTTCACGAAACAGACAGGCTCTGTGAAAGGTTACACACGCAACAATGACGACACAATATCCCCGGAGCTTGAAGAGTATGAATTTGCCGGGACTGAGGACGAAAAAATCATAGGGGAAATTCAGAGGGGTGCGCTTGATTTCATTTCGATTATGCGGTACGGCTATGGATATGAACACTCTGATTATTCTATAGGATATTCAAAGCTGAGGAAGGTCGCAAAATTCCCCTCACTACATGACGCAAATATATTAGGCGAGCTTAAGTTCACGAATGAGGGAAGAATATCGGAAATGGCTTCTCCTTCAAGCATTCTTCATTATGTCATTTATCCTAGGGATTTTAGGCGCGATTTCTTTTTGTGCGGATGGCCTGACGGATTCCTGAAGCGATTGCTGAAACTGCCCCTACCATATGACAGTATATTGACGTTCATCAGTGGGAAGGCATGAAACAACCGGGCCTCCCATGAAAGAGACCCGGCCATGACCTTACGCTAATACTTTGAGGCTTCCTGCCCCGCAATTCTCCCAAACACAACGAAATCCGACACAGCAGTACCGCCAAGCCTGTTACCACCATGAACGCCCCCGGTAACTTCTCCGGCAGCATACAGCCCCTCAATCACAGAGCCATCTCCGCGAAGTACACGTGTCCTTCCGTCAATCTTTAGGCCGCCCATTGTGTGATGGATTCCAGGCGTAACCTTGATTGCGTAGAACGGAGCTTTGTCCAGCGGGTTGATGAAGCTCGTACGCCCGAAATCGGGGTCATTGCGATTCATCACGTAGCTGTTCCAAGCGTTCATAGTCTTCACGAACTCGTCAGCAGGAATCTTTATCTCCTTAGCGAGTGCCTCGTATGTGTCTCCCTTGAACGAATACCCTTTTGCGATATAGCCCTGAATCAGCAACGACTCATCAACCATTTTCTGGTCAATAATCAAGAAAGCGAATGAGCCGGGTTGCTCGATTTCAGCCTTTGAGACAACATCACGCGCAAGAACCTCATCGATAAACCTCTTGCCCTCAGTGTTGACGAGAATAGCACCATCACCGCGAAGTCCCTCGGTTATGAGGTTGGATGAGTCATACTGCACAGTCGGGTGAATCTGAATCTGCTTCATGTCGACAACAGCAGCTCCAAGCTCCTGCGCCATAACGAGTCCGTCGCCGTCAATGCCGGGTGCGTTCGTGGTCATGAAACCTTCAAGCGCGGGATTGAGCCTAGCTACCATCTTCAAGTTTGCTCCGAATCCGCCTGTAGCGAGGATTACGGCCTTTGCGTTCACCGTGATTTTCGCGCCTTTGCTTTCAGCCTCAATGCCTGAGACCTTGCCGGAGTCGTCCGTCATGATTGATTTTGCGGTTGTCTCCATGAGCATTGTGATGTTTTTGCGTGATTTGCAGGCAGCTTCGAGTCTCGGAATCATGTAGCCTCCAACAGAGACGACTTTCTTTTGCTCGTTCAGCGGTCTATGAATGCGTTTGACTGATGCCGCTCCTGCTGCACCGACCGAAATCAGGTCAATGTTCACAGTTTTGAGCCACGCTATAGCATCCGCAGTGTTATCGGCGAGAGTCTTGACGAGTTCGGGATTGTTGATTCCGTGTCCACCGATAATCGTATCGAGCTGCATCAACTCTGAGCGGTCAAAATATCCTTCCGGCTTAGCTTTGTACGCGTCCCATTCGGTTTTGACTTTCCCGGCAAGCTCGGTGATTACAGTATGGTCAGCCCATTTCTCCGCGGCTGTCTTGAGTGTCTTCTCGACTCCGGCTTCCTCCGTGAACTTGTTGCTGTTCTGTTCGGGGGTATTGGCGGCGTTCATTCCACCTGAAGCGCGCACAGAGTTTCCGCCCGTCATGGCTTGTTTCTCGATGAGGACGACTTTCTTCCCCGCGTCAGCAGCTGTTATCGCGGCTATCATTCCTGCACCGCCAGCACCAACTATCACTATGTCAGTGTCATACGTTTTATCCTCAACCTTGACTGTTGACGCTCCCATGTAGGCGGATGGGTCAACTCCTGCGGCTTTGAGAGCAGCTTCTGCGGCTTTGCGGATTCCCGTTGAAGTTACAGTAGCTCCTGAAACGCCATCAACGTTGATTGTGTTGCCAGCGACCATCTCGGCGGGCATTTTCTCGACTGCTACAGAGCCTATGCCGGGGGTTTCCTTAGGGCCTGAAGCTGTTGCTTGGGAGATTTTGCCGTCCTTGAGCGTGATTGTTACGGTCAGAGCGCCAGGGCCTCCGAAGCCGTCAGCTGTTCCTGTCCCCGCAACAAGGGAGCCTCTGTTCTGCTGAGTGATTACCATGATGGCAATAATCACAATGGCAGATACGAGCGCAAAAACTTTTTTCTTCATGGCTGTATGAGCCTCCTTAAATTTTTTTGGAATGCGTATATTATGCCAGAAATTTTTGTTGCGGGGGAAGATTTTTGCGTATGAGTGTGTGAGATTCGTGGGGCATTTTTGGGAAGCTCACGGCGAATGTATATGCACAAATTCTTACATCAAGTCCGAATGAGCCTCACCAAAATTTGACGGCAAAATACCTCCCTGCCTCCCTAAACTTTATGGGATGCGAGGTTTGTGTGTGAAATTCTTGGGACATTCAAGCGCAAATATTCCCTCATGGCCGAATGTGCCTCATCAAAATTTGATGGCAAAATACCTCCCTGCCTTCCTAAACTTTCGTGGGATGCGAGGTTTTTGTGTGAAATTCTTGGGGCATTCAAGCGCAAAATATTT
>JAFSKY010000044.1 GCA_017448685.1 Synergistaceae bacterium | reverse complement strand
ATATGTCGAGGCTGTCAATTACGACATCGGGAATCCCTTTGAGCATGTACGTTATCTTGCGTATAGTTTTGCCCTCAATATCTGATGTGTACTCATAGAATCTCTTTGTGCCGACTCCGTGAGGCTCGGTGTAATTTGCGTTCAGGGTAAAAGCTATGTCTGTGTTGCTCCACAAATTATTATCTTGGCGCATGGCATAAATTTTCCCGTCAGAGGTCTCAATTTTCGCTCCCTGATAGTTACGGGCGATTTTGTCTCCGCTTGTGCCTATGTCGATGCTTGCACCTGAAACGCTCAAAACGTAATGTCCCCACCTCGCGCTTGAACCTGTTGCTATGGTTACGTCAGCACTTTTTGCGTTCGTTGTCTCAGTTACCATTGCGCCGAATGAGCCGTCAGAGCTTGCGAGCTTGTATTCCGTGAATGACTCATCCGTGAATGTGTAGCGTGATTTGTCAGTGAGGGCGTTATAGACATCCCCTGTCATTCTGACCTGTACAGCCTTCAAGCCCGTTATTGTCGTTCCGTTATCGCCTGACTCGCCAAGCAGAAGCGGGAAGCGTGCAAGGCCATGTGTTGTTGGAGTGCTTATAGCGTCGAGGCCATCAGCGAGGAGAGTCGATGCAGTTTCGCCAGTTTCACCCGCATAGAACTCCGCAAACGTCATATCCGTTGTGGCGTAATAGTCCGTTACTGTGAATGAGGCGGAAATGTCAGCGTATTTCTCCGATGAGAATATGACCGTGTAGCTTCCTGCTGAGAGATCTGCGAATGTTACAGCACCATCTGAGTATGTGAAATCCGTGATGGCTTTTCTTGCGCGTCCACTCCCTGAATACGCTGAAGATGGTGTGTATGTTGCTCCGTCAAGGACATCCGAGAACGTGAACTTAACCGCAATGTTGCTGCCTGACTTCACGCTTGATGATACTGGCGCAACGCTCGCGCTTGTGAGTTCCTTGACGTAGATATTGAGTCCGTCAATTACGACATCAGGAAGCCCTTTGAGCATGTATGTAATCTTTGTGATTGTCTGGCCGGGAAGATCTTTAGTGTATTCAGGGAATCTCTTTACGCCTGTTCCGTGTATTTCGGTGAAGTTGTCATTTACGGTGAAGGCTATATCCGTGTTGCTCCATAGGTTATTGTCATGCCTCATGCCGTAAATATTTCCTTCTGAGGTCTCAAGCAATGCTCCGAGATAATAATCGCAGTAACGATTTGCGCTCTCGATTTCAATATCAGCACTGGCCACGCTCAAAACGTAATGTCCCCATGTGGCACTTGCACCGCTGGCGAATGAGACTTTTGCGGCTTCAGGCTTTGTTGTTGTCGTAACCATTTCTCCGAATGAGCCATCATCGTTCACCTCTTTGTACTCCGTGAAGGCATCATCCGTGAACGTGTAGCGAGAGTCTTTGCTCAATGCCGCGTAAACTTCATCCGTCATGCGAACCTGAACAGCTTTGAGGCCGGTTATGGTTGTGCCGTTGTCGCCTGATTCGCCAAGCAACAGCGGAAAACGTGCAAGCCCGTTAGTCGTGGGTGTGCTTATCGCGTCAAGCCCCTGTGAGAGCAAATCAGCTGAGGCCGTTCCAGTTTCGCCCGCGTAAAATTCCGCAAATGTCATGTTTGTTGTAGCGTACTTATAGCCGTCTTCAGCATGGCCGGAACTCACGCATAGCATAACAGCAACAGCAAGCAACAACAAGGATGCGCCTGTCTTTTTCATGCGCAATACATCTCCTTATGTGTGAAAAATTTTTGTTGGGTAATTAAAACATGCAAAGTTTGCAAAGTCAAATATCACTGTCGAGTATGAAGCCTTCAAAGTTGACAAAAAAATATTTCGCGTCTATCATTTCCCGCAAATTTCCACGAAGGGAGCATAAATTCATGTCAGTTACTCATTCTCTCCTGAATGTCTTTGTGCTTTCCCGCCCGTCAATGCCCGGCATAAAACGCAAGCATATCATTTTGCCTTAGAGGATTGGCGGATTTCTGTACACACTCGCATACAATTGGCCGTCCGTCCTCAAAAAGGCGGGCGGTTTTTTTATGCACATAACTTTATGGAAGGATGATTGTCTTATGACTGATAAGCCCATTTTCAGGGGAGTCGCTACAGCCCTCATCACACCTATGAATGCTCAGGGTGTCGACTATGACGCGTTCGCAAGGCTCATTGATTGGCAGATTGAGCAAGGTATTAATGCGCTCGTTATCGCTGGCACTACAGGAGAAGGCTCAACTCTTGATGACGCGGAACACAAAGCTGTGGTGAAATTCGCGGCTGAACGTATTGCAGGAAGGTGCGTAATGATTGCTGCGACTGGCTCGAATGATACGCGCTATGCCCTTCAGCTGTCGGCGTATTGCTGTGATGTCGGAGCTGATGCGTTATTGCTCGTTACGCCGTACTACAACAAAACGACTCAGGGCGGCCTCGTCAAAATGTACACAACGATTGCGGACGCTTCAACCAAGCCCGTAATACTCTACAACGTTCCTTCACGCACGGGAATCAACATTGAGCCAGAGACATACGAGAAACTTTCATGGCATCCGAAAATACAGGGCATCAAGGAAGCGAACTCCAACATAAGCAAGATTGTGCAGACAGCTCAGTTAATCGGCAACAGGATGGATATTTATTCCGGCAACGACGACCAGATTGTGCCTATTCTCGCTATGGGCGGTCAAGGAGTAATTTCCGTGCTGTCAAACCCCGCGCCAAAACAGACTATGGAGATCTGCAACAGGTTCTTTGCCGGAGATGTCAAGGGAGCTGCCGAGCTTCAATGCAGGTATCTTCCACTCATCAACGCGCTTTTCTGTGAGACCAATCCCATACCCGTCAAGGCCGCAATGAGTGCTATGGGATTCTGTGAGGATTATTTGAGGCTTCCTCTTGTGCCTATGGAGGATGCTCACCGCGAAAAACTCATGAGCCTCATGAAAGAGCAAGGGTTAATCTAGCCATGAAGATTATCATTAACGGTGCGGGGGGCAAAATGGGTCATATCCTCGCAGACATGGCCGGGAATGAAAATATTGCTGCCCTTGCTGACGTTGCGTTTGACACAGGGAACGGGAAATATCACAGCCTCGATGACTTCACCGGGGAGGCTGATTGCGTTGTGGATTTCAGCCATCACACAGCAATTCAATCCGTAACATCATACTGCGTGAGGCGCAAACTTCCTGTACTCATAGCCACGACAGGACACACTCCCGATGAACTCGCATACATACATGATGCCGCGAAGAATATCCCCGTGTTCATGTCGCCAAATATGTCAGTAGGAGTTGCATTAGTGGCGGATATTGCCGAGAGGGTAGCGAGGTTGTTCGGTGAATGTGATATTGAGATGATAGAGGCTCACCACAACCAGAAAATTGACGTTCCAAGCGGGACAGCGTTAATGCTCGCGAAAAGGATTCAGGATGCCCGCAAAGATTCGCCGCTCAACATTGGCAGGCACGAAAACGGAAAACGCCCCTCAAACGAAATCGGCATACATTCATTGCGTTATGGCTCTGAGGTGGGCACCCACGAAATCATATTCTCCAACGGACTCGAAACCATCACTATCAGGCATGACGCGAAAAACCGCGCTTTGTTCGCAAGGGGAGCTTTGTCGGCTGCTGAATGGCTCATCAACCAAAAGCCCGGGCTTTACGGCATGAAAGACTACATAGCGGGGTAATGTCATGAACGCTCAAGAGATTATCAGGTTCATAGCTGACGCGAAAAAGGTTACTCCCGTAAAAATATATCTTCGCGAGAAATCACACATAGACTTCAGCACAACAAACGCAAAAATTTTCGGTGCTGACGACAAAATCATATTCGGCGACTGGTCAGAGCTCAAGCCTATTCTTGACGCAAACGCAGACTCAATCGCTGATATTGTCATCGAAAACTCATCACGTAACAGCGCAATTCCCCTCCTCGACATGAAAGACATTCCCGCAAGAATCGAACCGGGCGCAATAATCCGCGATAACGTCTCAATCGGACGTAATGCCGTCATCATGATGGGAGCAGTCTTGAACATTGGCGCGGTTGTCGGTGAAGGCACAATGATTGACATGAACGCGGTTTTGGGAGGCCGTGCCACAGTCGGGAAAAATTGCCACATAGGAGCGGGGGCAGTCCTCGCAGGAGTCATTGAGCCTGCGAGCGCAAAGCCTGTTGTTGTTGAAGATGGCGTGTTGGTTGGCGCAAATGCCGTAATCATTGAGGGCGTTCACGTTGGCGAAAATGCTGTTGTGGCTGCGGGGGCTGTTGTGATTGAGGATGTTCCAGCCGGGAAAGTCGTAGCAGGTTGCCCGGCAAGAGTCATCAAGGATAAGGACGGCAATACTACCCTCAAGACAGCCTTGCAGGAATCGTTGAGGAAGATTTAGCGATGGCTTCACGTAAGACGAAAAAGCTCGGCAAATTCGCAGCCTCATGTGTCATGACGGCAACCCTACTGTTTTCGGGCAGTGCCTCAGCAGTGTCGCTCGTGTATTCTGATCATGAGCCACTCGGAAATATGCGCACAACGTTTCTCAATAACGTATTCTTCAAGGCCGTAAATGAGCAATCGAACGGGAAAATCACAATTGAGCCTCACTGGAATGGTGAAATCAGCATAAGCTATGACGCTCTGAAAACCGTTAAGGACGGCACAAAGGCGCAAATAGCTGTTGTAGTACCAGAGTACAGCGCGAATGAACTTCCTTTGCACCAGATATTCAAGAGTTTTCCTACAGGGCCCACGGGGCAGGAACAAGTTAAATTCTTCAGGGGAGTTTATATCGAAGTCCCAGAGCTTACACGTGAAATTGAAGCTCAAGGTCTGCACGTAATCTTCATTGCAACAGGTTATCCCGCAGCATTCTTTAGCGCAAAGCCTTTAGCCGGGCTTCAGAGTCTCAAAGGTCAGCGGTGGAGGAGTGCAAGTTTCTGGCACAAAGACTTCCTCGCAAATGCCGGAGCTGAACCCGTAACGATGCCATGGGGAGCGGGAGTGTCAGAAGCTCTCAATGATGGAACACTTGACGGGCTTATAGTCAACATTGACAGCGGGTATGACATCAACGCCCACAAAGTTGCGCCCAATGTGCTGACTTCGCCAAAATTATGGCTCGGCCATGAATACATAATCGCCATGAACAAAAACGCATGGGACGGCCTCACGGATGAAGACAGGCAAGCAATCATCAAGGCTGGCGAAATATCTTATGACAGACTCGGCGCGGTTATGGATGAGTCTTTTCTGAGGCAAATTGAGACTCTGAGGGCGGATAATGCTGAAGTAAGGCTTCTCAGTGATGATGAAGTCAAATTTTGGGAGAAGTCTTCAGATTACCGGGCAGCCCAAGAGAAATGGACAGGCGAGCAGGCTTCAAAAGGACTCGTTTCTGCCGCTGATGTTCTGAACAGGATACGGCGTTACATGGAAAATTTTTCCGAGGGTGGCAAATGATGAGCATAGAATTTTTCCGCGAGGCTCAAGCCCTAAAGCCCAAACTTACGGAAATACGCAAGCAGTTCCACAGAATCCCCGAAACAGGCAACAATGAATTTCACACAGCCGAACTCATCGAGCATCATCTTGACGAGGCCGGAATCCCTCATAACCGCGTCATAGGCACAGGGATTATTGCCCGCGTTGAAGGCTCTTTGCCCGGCAGAAATTCGGCAGTCAGGGCGGATATTGACGCATTGCCCGTAACGGAAGCTACTGGCTGTGATTTCGCATCCACGAATCCCGGAATCATGCACGCTTGCGGACATGACGTACACATTTCGGGGGCATTGGGGGCGGCCATGATACTTTCACGCCACAAAGACACCCT
>JAFSKY010000043.1 GCA_017448685.1 Synergistaceae bacterium | reverse complement strand
TTATGATGAGATTATCGCCGGAACGCTCAAAGATTCGCGCCTTACTTGAAGCACTCCTGCCCATGATGAAATACGCCAGCATTTTCCGCCCTGAAGGAGTCATGCCCGTAATGATTCCTCGCCCGGCATATTTGAGTGGCTTCGGGAAGATTCGAGGCTCAATTTTCCGGCACATATCCTCAACAGCTCGCGGCAATATGACCCATTCAGCAAGCTCCATGACTCTGCGCTGGAGTTTTTCGGGCGTGTCATCCGGGAGAATCTCTACAGCTTTTTGCGCTAATATCTCGCCTCCGTCAGGAATCTCGTTCACTAGGTGGACGGTTGCGCCAGTGATATTGACTCCTGACTTCAACACAGCCTCATGAACTTTCAGGCCGTAATAGCCTTTGCCACAAAATGACGGTATCAATGACGGGTGAATGTTTATGATTGGGACGTTGGCGCGGTCAATGAAATTTTTGCTCAGTATGTGCATATATCCAGCAAGAACGATAATACCCGGCCTCACCTCGTCAAGAGCCTTCAATATTTCGTCCTCAGTTTTTGCGACAACTGCGGGGATATTGGCTTTCTTTGCGCGTTCAATGGCGTATGCGTCTTCACGGCTGGAAATGACCTGAGATATTTTCCCCGATGAGAGTACGCCGTTATTCTGAGCGTCAATTAACGCCTGAAGGTTAGTTCCTCCACCTGACACAAGCACAGAGATTTTCAGCACAGTATTATTCCTCCTTCAGCTTTAACGATTTCTCCCATTACGTATGAGCCTTTAACAGCCCGCAAAACTTCATCCGCCTCAACGCGTCCACATATAACCGTCAATCCGACTCCCATGTTGAACACGTGATACATTTCATCGAGTGTGATATTTCCCGTCCTCATAATCACGTCAAATATTGGGGGGGTAATTATGGATGAGAGGTTGATTTTTGCGGCGAGCCCTTCAGGAATTGCGCGGGGAATATTCTCATAGAAGCCTCCGCCGGTAATGTGGGCAATGCTTTTCACATGGGGCATCAATGGCAGAATTTCGCGAACGTAAATTTTTGTCGGAGTCAGTAATTCATCGCCGAGCTTGCAACCTAATTCGGGAATATTCGCGTTCATGTCATGGCCGGAGAATATTTTTCTGACGAGTGAGAAGCCGTTTGAATGGACTCCCGATGACGGAATCGCAATGACCGTATCACCCGCTTTAACGTTCTTGGGGTCAAGTATTTCATCACGCTCAACGACTCCAACGCAGAATCCCGCAATATCATACTCATCTTCAGGGTAGAAGCCGGGCATTTCAGCAGTCTCACCACCAATCAAAGCGCACCCGGAAATCACGCAACCTTCCGCAACACCTGAGACAATCTCCGCAATACGTTCAGGGATATTTTTCCCGCAAGCTATGTAGTCCAGAAAGAATAACGGCCTCGCTCCACAGCAAAGCACATCATTCACGCACATAGCAACGCAATCAATTCCGATTGTGTCGTGGCGATTCATGTTGAACGCGATTTTGAGCTTTGTCCCGACTCCGTCAGTCCCTGAGACAAGCACGGGGCGTTTCATTCCTTCTGGAAGCTCGAACATTCCGCCAAAACCACCAAGCCCACCCATTACGCCGGGAATTACTGTGCGTTTGACGTGTTCACGCATGAGCCTGACAGCGTCATACCCTGCCTGAACGTTTACGCCTGAATCCCTGTAGCTATTGCTCGTTGTATTTGGCTCTGATTTCGTCATTCTTACGCTCAACCTTTCCGGCCATGTCAGCAATCTCACTCTCAAGCCTCAACGATAATTCTTCATCCTCAACAGCAAGTATTCTCGCCGCAAGCCACGCCGCATTAGCTCCGCCGTCAATCGCAACACAAGCAACAGGGACTCCCGGAGGCATTTGCACTGTGGACAAAAGCGCATCCATTCCGCCGAGGTCATTCCCTTTCACGGGGACTCCTATAACGGGGACTCGTGTATGTGCTGCTAGGACTCCTGCTAGGGCTGCTGATTTTCCTGCGATGGCGATAATGACTCCGATATTTTTTGCGCGGGCATTGATGGCAAATTCGCGAGCTTTTTCGGGTGTGCGATGAGCTGAGATTACGTTCACTTCAAAGGGAATGCCTAAGCGTTTGAGTATGTCAACGCTTTTCTCGGCTATGGGTAAATCTGAATCGCTGCCGAGTATTACTGCTACATTCTTCATTGCTCGCTGTTCACCTTTACTGTTGGAATCTTGCTGAGTTTTGAGAACGCTGAAAGGGGTAGGCGTGGTGTTGCTTTAAGGTCTGAGACTTTCGGAGCTTCTGAGGCTGTCCTGTTCTCCTTGACGATAACGTCCCACAGCTCTTTGCGCCAAATCTGTGTTGATTGCGGAGCGGTTATCCCCAATCTCACAACATCGCCGCGAACGTCTATCACCATAATTTCAATGTCCGTGCCTATTTGTATGCTTTCATTGACGCGCCTGCTTAACACGAGCATTATTCGTCGCCTCCGTTCTGAAACGCTGAGGCTTTCATCTTCTCGCGGACATCTTCAGGGAAAACAACATGCCTTATTGGGTACTCCTCATTGAGCGCGATAACCTGCACGGCTTTACGGGTCTTGATGTTTATCACGATGGGGGCGCGAAGGTTGGCTGTCATGTTCCAAGGGGCAGCCTCTGGGATTGACACAACAATAAGCAGGGCTAAATCCGTGAGGCTCTTTCCGCCTATTAGTGTGAGTTCGTCATCTGGGATTCGTGCGTTGTAGTCGGGTTGTATTGCGTCAGGGGAGGTTACTGGGAGAGCGAGTTCTCCATCATCGAGTGATTGAAGCCATTTAACCGCGCTATCATCATTGCCGACAAGTATCCAGCTGTGATTTGTCTCGAAGGCCGGAATACCACGCGGGAAAAACAGCACTTCTTCTTGCGAATATGAGACCTCGCCGAAACGGCCAGTGTTAATCTTCATATCAGACATATTAACATCTACTGCCTTTCCGAATTTTTATGCGCATAATAATAGCATGTTGCATTGCCCGTATCATTGCTAAGTTCATGAATTGTTGTTAAACTGACTCGCTATTATGGAACGTGATTTAATCAGCTGGCTTAACTCTCAGTCTAATTCCGCCTCTAAAGGTCTTCTTCTCGCGCCACTGAATGACAGACGGCAGGACACTTCTCCCGCTGAAATTATTGCGTCTGAAACAGCTGGTGAGTTTCATGATTTGCGTGAAGCGGTGAAGGAGTTAATGACGGCTTCCGGGGATGGTGAAAGGGATTCAGAATCGTTACAGGACGAAGGCAACAATGACATTGAGTCCGCAAATGAGTCTGAAGCATTGACGCAGGACAGTGGCACATTCTCTGAGATGCCCTCCGCGCAAGACATAGCCGACTCACAGCCAGCAAATGACATTCCCGCGCAAGATGACGTACAAGCCCCACAAGTTTTAGACCTCATGCAAGAATCTTACGCGCCAAATGATGAATCAGCCTCGCAAGCCTCAGACCTAGTGCAGGATTCTTACACGCAAGATTACGTACAAGCCCCGCAAGCCTCAGACTTAACACGGGACTCTTACACGCAAGATGCTGAACCAACACTGCAAACTTCATACCCCGCGCAAGATTTTTACACAGCGGATGACGTACAAACCTTGCAAGTTTCAGACCTCACGCAGGACTCTTACGTGCAAGATGATGAACCAACACTGCAAACTTCATACCCCGCGCAAGATTTTCACACAGCGAATGACATACAAGCCCCGCAAGTCTTAGACCTCACGCAGGACGCTTACACGCAAGATTACGTACAAGCCCCGCAAGCCTCAGACCTAACGCAGGACGCTTACGCGCAAGATGCTCAACCAACACCGCAAACTTCATACCCCGCGCAAGATTTTCACACAGCGGATGACGTACAAGCCTCGCAAGTTTCAGACCTCACGCAGGACTCTTACGTGCAAGATGATACGCAAGCCACGAATGACACGCATGAATCACCCGCAGACAATGACAGCCCGCAAGATGACCCGGCAAATCAGACTCACGAATGGCAAGAACAAGCAACAGGATTCACTTTGAGCCTTGACGAACCTCCCCCAGAATTATGGACACACATAAATGATGACGATGAAGATGTAGATTACGAGCCTACAGACAGCTTACAGGGAGCTGCGTATGTTCAGATTCACGGGAGGAATTTCACCGAGCGACTTCAACACACGTTAAAGCACAGGAAAGAACGCGCCCATGAACGCGCCGAGGCTGAACGCGAACTCAATCCAAATCGCGCATACATGCAGAAAACTATAATCATTTGCGCAACAATGCTGATGGTGTTGGGATTCGCGTGGCTGTCTTTGTGGTTTATACGCCGTGAGACTCCTGAAGGCATGAACATACGCGCTGAGTCCCTCGCCAATAACGGAGAATATGAGCAGGCCGCCTCAATCTATCAGACAGCGTATAGGCGTTATCCTCATATGCCTGAGTTCCTTGCCGGGCTTGCTGAAAACGCTGGGAAATCCGGCCATGTTCAGACGGCAAAAACAGCTTGGGATGAATATATCCGAGTGATTCCCCGCGAAAACAGCAGGGACATTACTCACGCAAAAGAGCAGCTTGAACTTTTGGGAGGTGATATTGCACACGAGCAATCACAGCATGACCCATCGGAAAATCTCCCGCCAGTGAAGAAGCCTGAAACTACCACGCAAATCAAACCAGCCCCGCAGAAACAGCCTGAGCCACAAAAATCCCCGGAACATTTCCCACTCAAAGAGATTCCGTTATCGTTTGAGTTTTATCTCAGCGAGGGGAATTACGCCTACAACATAGGCATGTTCAACAGGGCAACGGTCAACTTCTTCAAAGCTATGGAGATTGACAGCAACGACATACGACCCTACATAGGGCTTGCGAGTTGCTATTACGCTAAGGGAATGTATTTTGACTCGAAGCGTATTCTTGACGAGGCACGAAAGAAATTCAAGAGGGATCCCACAATCGAGATGGGGTACAAAATTTTGAGGGAGGCTAAATGATTATGGCGCATGAAAACGTAATCAGAGCAAATGAAATCATCGGCAATGACGTTGTGAAGGCATTACAGCGCAGAGGGTTCACAGCTGAATACGTTCCAACAGGTGCAGACGCTCTCAGGAGGATTCTTGAGATTATCCCGGCTGATGCCACAGTAGGAATCCCCGGCACAATCACAGTTCGCGACATCGGAGCTTTGGACGCTCTCAGGGAACGCGGGAATACCGTCTATCAGCATTGGGGGAAAATGTCCAATGAGGAACGCAGAGCCGCAAGATTCCGCGAGAACACAGCAGATGTTTTCCTCACCAGCGCAAACGCTCTCACAAGAGACGGGAGAATCATCAACATTGACGGCACTGGGAATCGTGTTGCGGGAATGGCTTGGGGCAATGGCTTAGTGTTGTTCGTGATAGGCATCAATAAACTTGCGTTTGACCTTGAAGACGGACTCAAGCGCGCAAAGTCAGCAACAATCCCCAATGCTATACGCCAGAACGTTGAAACAGCCTGCGTAAAGGCGGGGCATTGCGTGAATTGCTCCGCAGCCGGGAATGACGACTCAATGTGCAGGGCAATACTCATTCTTGAACAGGCCGTAAAAGGCAGGAATTATCACGTAATTATAGTAGGAGAAGATTTCGGTTACTGATGGAAAACAGAGACAAAATAGTAGTCCTCCTAGCAGGGGGAAGAATCGTTCAGCGAATTGATGGGCAGGAACTCAAAGACGAGGAATTATACGCGCTTCTGCCTGATGACGTGAAGAGTCATACAGTGTTCCAGAAATGGAGCTTTCAACCAGTCAGCAATTACACCCTGAGAATGTGCGCAGAGCTTATGACAATGATAACGTCATATGTTCATGATGAGGGCGCAAGAGGAGTCGTAGTTACGTGCGGAGTATCACTTCTCGCTGAGATGTCGTATTTCGCCGATTTAGTGTGGGATTTGAATCCCCCTCTCATATTCACAGGGTCAATATTCAGCGCAGGGACTACGAACAGTGAGACATCCACGAGGCTGACTCAGTCAATACGCGCGGCCTTGTCGGGTTCATGCACAGGAAAAGGCGCATTGATATGCATTCAGGACGCAATATATGCCCCGGCGGATGTTCTCAGAATCTCAAACTTCAACAGGGCTGGGCTTCTTGCATTCCCAGAGTCGCCGCTTGGGGTGTTCAGCCAACCTTCAGGGCAATATATCTCACTGAGATACCCACGACACAGGTACACGCAGAAAATGCTTCATCCTGTTGCGAGGAATATCCCGATTCTTACGGCCTCGCTTGGTGATAGTGAGTTGATATTGCGTTCGTTGCTGGAAAAACGTTTTGAGGAACTTGACGGCCTCATAATTTCCGGGCTTGGTGATGGCGATGTTCCAAGCTCATGGATTCCATTACTCCGCAAAATCATGAAGTCAGATATTCCCATAGTGCTGACATCAAGATACCCTGATGGAATTGTTCAGGCTACAGAGAATTACGAGGGAAGCGCGTCCCAATTGCTTGAGATGGGGCTGATAAACGGCGGAATGCTCTCACCATATCAGGCGCGTATCAAGCTGGCTGTCGGGAAATCGGCCGGGCTTGAGGGAAAATCGCTCGCTGATTACATGTCAGGAAGGCAATAGCTCATGGCCGGAACTGTTGCGGTTATAGGCCGTCCCAATGTCGGAAAATCATCCCTCTTCAACCGTCTCACAGGCACAAAGGACGCAATTGTTGATGACATGCCCGGAGTTACCCGCGATCGTCTTTACGGTGAAGTTGCGCATGAGGGGCGGAGCTTCTACGTTATCGACACTGGCGGGATATATGGCGAGGACACAGAGTTTACTGACGGCATAAGGGCGCATGTTGAAGAGGCCGTGAGGGAATGCGATGCTGTGATTTTTGTCGTTGACGGGCGCGAAGGCATTACGGGTTCAGACGAGGAAATAGCCGGGTTCATTCGCCGTGCTGGGAATAAGCCTGTTGTTGTCGCCGTGAACAAACTCGATGACCCCAAACATGATGACCTCGCCAATGACGCATACGCATTAGGCTTCGAGAATGTTATCCCCGTTAGCGCGGTGCATAAGCGAGGACTGTATGAGCTTCTTGACGCGGTGAATGGCATTCTCCCCCCTGATGATGAATATGATGAATATGATGATTATGATGATGCGGACGAAATACGATTAGTGATTGCCGGCAAGCCCAATGTCGGCAAATCTTCCCTCCTCAACAAAATCACAAACTCTGAACGCTCATTAGTGAGTCCCATTGCGGGAACGACAAGAGACCCTGTAGACACTCGGACGGTAATTGATGGTCAGGCATTCAGGATTGTTGACACTGCCGGAATAAGGCGACGCGCTAAATTTGATGGCGACCTCGAATATTACTCGTTCGTGAGGACTCTGGGAGCTGTTGACAGGTCAGACGTTGCGTTATTGCTGATGGACGCTAGAGAACCTTGCACCGACCAAGACAAGAAGATTGCGGCTCATGTCGTGAGAAAAGGTAAAGGGCTTGTGATTGTGGTCAATAAGTGGGACTTGGTGAGCGGTGGCAGTAAGGCGGACGAAATCATGAAGAAGATTCGCGATGATATGCCGTTCGTGAGCTATGCGCCAGTGATATTTGCCTCAGCCTTAAACGGAAGGGGGGTTGCGAAGATTCTACAGGCCGCTATTACTGCGACTGCCAACAGGAAAAAGCATATTCCCACGAACGTATTGAACCGTCTTATGCGTGATGTACTTGCGTTTGACCGCCTTCCGTCTGACAGAAAAGGGAGAAGCCTCAAGGTGTATTACTGTTCACAGGCTGAAGGGGAGCCGCCTACGTTTATATTTTTCGTGAATAATCCTGAACTCGTTAACGGGGGCTTTGAGAATCACGTGAAGAATAAGATTCGTGAGCTTGAAGACTTTACGGGGACTCCTGTGCGAACGTTTTGGCGTGGGAAGGAGAAAGAGTGATGGCCAGAAGGAAGAAGAAAACGGGAAAAGGAAAAGTAGCCAGCCCGAAATTAAGCCACTGGGGAATCGTCATCAAGTTATGTGCATTTATCATTGATGGCGTAAAGAAGTTTGCAGAGCAAATTTTCTGGGTTATAACTATTGCGGTTTTAGTGTATTTTTTCCCGACTTGGAGGCAGCTTTTCTTGGATTACAGGTTGCCGTGGGTGAGTGAACCGCAGACGGAAGCAGAAAGTCTCGGTGAACCGACAGATGTCGAAACGCAATACCGTTTAGGCACAGAATATTACTTAGCCAAGGATTATGTAAGGGCTGCCGAATGGTATCGCAAAGCTGCTGAGAAGGGCTATGCTTTTGCACAAAATAATTTGGGGCTTATGTACAAAGAAAGTGAAGGAGTAAAGCAAGATTATACAGAGGCCGCCAAATGGTTAAGTAAAGCTGCTGAACAGGGAATTGTTCAGGCGCAATTCAACCTTGGGATTATGTATGAAAATGGCTATGGAGTAAGACAGGATTACACAGAGGCCGTAAAATTATATCGGAAAACGGCGGAACAGGGACTCATTCAAGCGCAATTCAATTTAGGAGTTATGTACGAAGAAGGCTGGGGAGTAAAGCAGGATTATGCAGAGGCTGTCATGTGGTATAGCAAAGCCGCAGGAAATGGATTTGCAGAAGCTCAGTATAACTTGGGGAATATGTACTACAACGGTCAGGGAGTTAAGCAAAAACGGTCAGGGAGTTAAGCAAAACTATACAGAGGCTATAAGCTGGCTTCGTAGAGCTGTAGAACAGGGATTTGCTCCTGCACAAAATAATCTTGCGTTTATGTATTCTCACGGTGAAGGTGTTAGTCAGGATAAATCGAAAGCTCTTGAGTTATATATTATGTCTGCTGAACAAAATTATGCTGAAGCACAATACAATCTTGGACAGATGTACTACAGCGGCGAGGGAGTAAGACAGGATTACGCGGAAACTCTCAAATGGTTTCGAAAATCTGCAGAGCTAGGTTTTGATTTAGCTCAAAACGCTTTAGGATTTATGTACTACTATGGTCAAGGTGTAAAGCAAGATTATACAGAAGCTGCTAAATGGTTAAGCAAAGCCGCCGAGCAGGGACTTGCTGAGGCTCAATACAACTTGGGAAATATGTACTATAAAGGCGAAGGAGTTAAACCAAATTACGCTGAGGCTCTCAAATGGTGCAGAAAAGCCGCTGAACAAGGATATGAGCCTGCCCTTATCGCATTAACTAAGCTAGGCGAAAAATAGCAAAGGAGGATTGACCCGTGAAAAAATTTCTTCTCACACTCACACTAATATTCACACTCACACTCCCGGCAAACGCCAAATCCACAATCACTCTCGCAGAATTATCCGGCACAGTCGGAGTCCAAATGGAAGAATTTGCCCGCGACACAATACGCCAATCAGAACTCAACGGCGACTCACTACTCATATTCCAGCTCGACACACCCGGCGGACTCGTCGAATCAATGCGCGGAATCGTCCAAGCCATTCTAGCATCGCAAGTCCCCGTAGCCGTCTGGATTCCTCCCGGCGGAAGGGCAGCCAGTGCAGGAGCTTTCATCGTTCAGGCAGCACACATCGCGGCCATGTCCCCAGGAACAAACATAGGCGCAACACATCCCGTTACGGCTGGAGGCGATGACGTTCCAAAAGGCGACATGAACAAAAAGGTGATGAATGACCTCAAAGCACAAATGAGAAGCATTACACAGCTTAGAGGACGCAATCAGGAAACGACAGAGCAAATGATAGAGAACAGCATATCCCTGACTGCCCCGGAGGCTTTGAACGAAGGAGTCATTGACATTATCGCAGGGGATGTAACCTCACTCATCAAGGCCGCTTCAGGTAGGCGCATCAAAAACGGAAATACCTCAATGCGCATAGCCCTTGACGATGAAGTCAGCGTGAGTCGCGCTACTATGTCCCTCAGTGAGAGCATAATTCAGTTCGTCTCAAGCCCAGAAATAGCGTACCTCTTGCTTTCAGGCGGAATGATGGCCATATTCTTTGAGGTCATAACTCCCGGCGGATTCATTCTCGGCACAACTGGCGGAGTGATGCTCCTTCTTGGTGCTGTAGGACTCAAAATGCTTCCGTTCAACTGGGCGGGAATTGTACTCGCTGTTGCAGGTATTATCCTCATGGTGATAGACATTGTCGCAGGGACTTCGGGCTTGCTGACGTTATTGGGGCTTCCTGTGTTCTGTTTGGGGGGAGTGTTCTTGTTCCGCGCTCCTGGTGGCGAGTTGCTACAAATCTCAATGTCATTCATCACTGGCGCGGCTATAGCTCTAGGAATTTGCTTCGGGGGGGCAGCATATTTTGCGGTCAAGGGATTACGGCGAAAA
Source organism: Synergistaceae bacterium (assembly GCA_017448685.1). GTDB lineage: Bacteria > Synergistota > Synergistia > Synergistales > Aminobacteriaceae > JAFUXM01. The sequence continues at coordinate 5,533 of JAFSKY010000043.1, read as the reverse complement.
GTCTCTACAGGCAGTCAGGGCATGTTAGGACTCAGCGTTGAGGCATTGACCGATGTCGGATGTGATACAGCGGGTCAGGTAATGTGTCATGGCGAAATATGGCGGGCAATCTCTGACGGCAATATGATTCCGGCTGGAACTCATGCAACAGTGAAATCTGTTGACGGAATGACTCTCACAATCTCCACGCTTGAAGACTCAACACGCAGTGCCGGGTAACATTGACACTGCGCGCCCTTTCTCCCCCCTCAGAACATGGCCGCAATATCTCTCGCTGAAGGTGGACAGCCTTTAACGCATTCCACAGCACCAGCACAGCACCTTCCCACACCTAACGCGCCTTCAGGAATCTTTTTCCCACGCCACCCTTGACCTATGTATATATCCCTCTCACGCCCACGCTTATCCGTGTATAACGCCCTCACCAATGACGCATAGCAGGCTGAACACGCAGAGTCCTCATGAACTTTCCGCGTAAGGTAAGCAACCTCCCTTGACGGTTTCGGATAACTCCCAGCGTTTTCTGGCTCATTCAGGAACGCTATATCATCTGGAGTTATTGATGTCCTTCCAGCACCCCACATTTCAGCAACCTGTATATATGGCACGCTGAACAGGTCAAGCCCCATAAGCCCCACTCCGTATGCGTCAATCATAACCGGGTCAGTTCCCGCGAACATCCTATTTGTATGGACAGGATTCCCGCCTTCCTCGAAATTCAAATCTCCGCATATGCTGTCAACGATGATAAATCCCGGCCGTAATACTGCCCCTAACGCCGCAATAGGCCTCGTGAGTCCCAATGCGTGAAAGCGACTCTTCTCGCGGTCAGGCAGGCAACCTTTTAGATTCTTGAGGGCGCATGTCATTTTCGTTTGGCAATGTCCCTTCAGCACAGGAAGGTTCACCAGAAATCCCGCGTCAATCGCCCGGCAACATACCTCAATCGGCCCTATTGGGGAGTCAATCTTGCGAGTCTTGTCGTGTTTCAGGTCATGGAATGGCACGTTGTACTTGTGGCAAATCTCATCATATCCGGCAGCCTTCATCGCTCTCATAGTCTCAGCCCCTACCCAGCTACCTTCGATTATCGATATGTCCTTCACCCCGTTGTCCCTGAAGTATTCTATGCAGCCTGAAAGGACTCCGGCATGTGTTGTTGCGCCTTTGTCGGGTGAACCTGATACCACGAGATTCGGTTTCAGTGCGACATTTGCCCCAGAGGGAACGAGCTTTATTGCCCCGTATGAGTCAAGAAGCTTCAGCGTCATTGCGTGGGAATCTGAGCCGTAAATGTTGTATATCTTGCGCATGAATTTTTGCCTCCCTTATAATTTATCCACCGCTAATTTATCACAACAGGAGGCATTATTTTATGAGGCAGCAGAAATTTTTTGCTCCCGCCGTAATCGTCATTGCCATTGCCGTTTTGGTGGCCTTTGATGGCTTCTACACTGTCGGCGAACAGGAGCAAGCAGTCGTAACCATGTTCGGCAGCATAATTCGCACAGACACAGCCGGACTCTACTTCAAGCTACCATTTATCCAGCGAGTTCACATCGTTGACATGACCACGCACGGAACTGGCATAGGTTACAGCACCGACAAACGCACAGGAAGAAGCTCCGCCAATGAGGAAGAAAGCGTTATGATAACGTCAGATTTCAACTTCGTGAACATAGACTTCTACCTTGAGTACAAAGTCTCAGACCCTGTAGCCTACCTCTACAACTCCGACAATCCCGCGCAAATCCTCCGAAATATGTTGCTCTCATGCATTAGGGGAGTCGTTTCAGATTTCCCGGTCGATGAGGTTATCACAACGGGAAAAAGCCAAATCCAAGCCACAGTACGCGAACGCCTAACGGAAATGCTCGCGAAAAGCAACATCGGCCTTCAATGCGTCAACCTAACTGTTCAGGACGCAGAGCCACCAACGGACAAAATCATTCAGGCGTTCAAGGAGGTAGAAACAGCAAGGCAGGCACGTGAGACAATGATCAACAGCGCGAGAAAATACCAGTCCGAGCAATTGCCACTCGCTGAAGCAAAAGCTGACCAAGTAATCCAGAAAGCAGAAGCCGTACGCACAGCAAGAATCGCCGAGGCTAATGGGCAAGCCGCGAGATTCAGCAGAATGTATGAGGAGTACAGAGCATACCCGCTAATCACAAAGCAACGACTCTTCTATGAGGCAATCGAGGAAATATTACCCGGCGCAAAGGTCATAATCACTGACGGCGGAACGGAAAAATTAATGCCGCTCGGAAAATTCTAAGGAGGCGGAAATAACATGAAGGTTGCACCCAAAAAGCTGGCCATTCTCATTGCTGGAGTGGTTATGTTCGTTATCCTGTTCACGCTGCCATTTTCGTTTTACGTTGTTGGCTACAATGAATACGCCGCGTTATTCAGGTTCGGGAAAATCGTATCAGTTACAGACATTCCCGGCCTCAAATACAAAGCTCCGGGCGTGTACACAGTTCAGTACATCTCAAAGCGTCTACACCTTTACGACATCCCCCGCTCAGGTGTAATCACGAAGGATAAGAAATCTATGATCGCTGACAACTATGTTACATGGCGAGTTACTGACCCGGTGAAATACATTCAGAGCCTCAACGCAATAGAAGCCCGCGCACGTGAAAGAATCGAAGCTGCCGTGTATAACGCCCTCAAGAACGCAATCTCATCAATGACGCAAGATGAAGTAATCGAGGCTAGGGGCGGTAAACTCTCGACAAAAATAGCTGAGGACTCAAACTCCGATATAGGTATGTATGGTATTGAGATTGTGCAGACGGAAATAAAAGCACTTGACCTCCCCAATGACAACAAAGCCGCCGTATATGAGCGCATGATTTCGGAGCGTCAGAACATAGCCGCGTCATTCACAGCTGAGGGAAATTCGGAGGCTCAGAAGATTCGCAACAGAACTGACAGGGAAGCCGCCGTGAAAATCGCAGGGGCTGAACAGAGTGCAGATATTATTGTGGCTGATGGTGAAGCACAGTACATGAGGATATTGCAGAGTGCGTATGACACTCCCGAAAAAGCAGAGTTCTATAACTACCTTCGTTCGCTTGATGCGTTGAAGAAGTCATTTGCCGGGAATGGCGAGAAAACTATCATCCTCGACAAAAATTCAGAGATTGGCAGGCTGATTTACGGTAAAGCAGAATGAAATTGTGAGTTAAGTTGTGGCAAGTATGGCAGTAAGGACATCACACATCCTTCACTGCCTCATTTCTAGCTAATCATTCACACAGAAAACTCTTCAGCCATTCATAGAGGGGATTACCATCACGCAATAATTTCCCGTCAGTCGATGTGAAAGCGTGTTTTGTGTACCCTTCTGCAGCAACCTTCCCTGTGTCAGCATGAAGTACCCTGCATGAGAATACAACGCTAACCTTCGTGAGCTTGGTTACAGCCGTCTCTATGATGATTTCATCCTCGTAGTAGAGCGGTGATTTGTATCTGCAATGAGCCTCCACGACAGGCAACAAGACTCCTTCAGCTTCCCAGAGCGCAAAGCTCTTGCCATTTGCCCGGCACAAGTCGCTTCTTCCCATCTCGAACCAGCTCAAATAGTTTGGGTGATATGCCACAGCCATTTTATCTGTCTCACCATAACGGACTCTAGTGCGTGTGATTTGTTTTCTCTCAGGCATCAAAGCTACGTCCTTCCGCAAAAAATTTCGCCGTAATCATATCATAAAGCCACTCTGCTATAATCACGCTTAACACACAACAGGAGGCATAAACTTTTCACACATGGAAGAACTCACAAACACAACGCCAACAACTGAATACGGAGCAGAAAGCATAAAAGTCCTCGAAGGTCTCGAAGCCGTTCGCAAGCGTCCAGGAATGTACATAGGCGATACATCATCACGTGGGCTTCATCATCTCGTGTATGAAGTCGTCGACAACGCAGTAGATGAGGCAATGGCAGGTTTCTGCGACAAAATAGAGATCGTCATTCACACGGATGAAAGCATCACCGTTCAGGACAATGGGCGCGGCATTCCTACTGACCCACATCCCTACAACGGAAGGCCAACAAGCGAAGTCGTGCTTACAGTGCTTCATGCTGGCGGGAAATTCGGCGAGGGAGCGTACAAAGTCTCAGGAGGATTACACGGTGTCGGAGTCTCTGTCGTCAATGCTCTGTCAGAATGGCTAGTCGTTACGATTGCTCGCGATGGCGTGGAGAAGACTCAGAGATTCGAACGCGGAGTCCCTGTTACGGAATTGAGCGAAGGAGTCCCGGCTAATTGGCGCGGAACGAGAATAGATTACCTCCCTGACAAAGAGATATTCGAGGAAGTGAAGCATTCTCTTGACACCCTCAAGAGCCGTTTCAAGGAGCTGGCATTCCTGAATCCCGGCTTGAAGATCTCTGTGCTTGATGAGCGCACTAACGAATCCCGTGAATATTTCTTCAAGGGCGGTATTAGCGCGTTCGTGAAGTATATTGACCGCGACAGGATGCCACTTTTCCCGGAGCCTGTTGTGCTTTCAGGAGTCCGCGACAACATAGCGATCGATGTGGGATTCGAGTACAACGACGGCTATCAGGAGCATGTGTACACATACGCCAACCTGATACACACGATTGAAGGCGGGACTCACCTTGCCGGACTAAGGTCGGCTATGACACGAGCATTGAATGAGCTTGCGAGGGCAGGCAAAATTCTCCGCGACAAGGAAGAAAACTTATCCGGCGATGACCTGAAAGAGGGCTTGACTTGCGTTTTGTCAGTGAGGCTGAGTGAACCGCAGTTTGAAGGTCAGACAAAAACCAAGCTCGGAAATAGTGAGGTTCGCGGGGCTGTTGACTCGTTCGTGTATGAGGGACTCATTTCAGCATTCGAGGACAGACCCGAAATTGTGAGGCCAATCGCGGAGAAAGCAATACGTGCCCGCCGTGCAAGGGAAGCCGCCAAGAAAGCCCGTGAGCTTGTCCGCAAAGGAGCTATGTCGGGAATGAGCTTGCCGGGAAAATTGGCTGATTGCTCCTCAAAGAAAGCGGAGAACACAGAGCTGTACATAGTCGAGGGAGATTCAGCAGGTGGAAGCGCAAAGCAGGGACGCGACCGCAAATTTCAGGCGATATTGCCACTCAGGGGGAAAATCCTCAACGTTGAGAAGGCTCATATGGACAAGATGTTAGCCAACCGCGAAATTCAGACCATCATAACGGCATTGGGCTGCGGTATAGGCAACGAGTTTGACGCAAGCAAGCTCCGTTACCACAAAATCATCATCATGACGGATGCCGATGTTGATGGGGCGCATATTTCAACGCTTCTTCTCACGTTCTTTTACCGCCATATGCCCGAATTACTCGCGCAGGGATATTTGTACCTCGCACAGCCCCCGCTTTACCGTGTGCAATATGGGCGTGAGGTGCATTATTGCTACACTGACAGGGAATTGCGCCAGAGGGTTGACACCGCCGCAGATCCGTCAAGGGTGAGCGTACAGCGCTACAAGGGATTAGGCGAAATGAATCCCGAACAGCTCT
>JAFSKY010000042.1 GCA_017448685.1 Synergistaceae bacterium | reverse complement strand
GTTAATGGAGGCTGGCTATTCTGGGATAAGCGGACGGGTAATAATGATTTCTCGGACGGAGAATTAGCGTATTGCAGTGAGGGTAAGCGAGTAAGGAAATACACACAGCTATGGAACGGCGTATGCATGGCTGGAAGTTATACATTGAACGCCCGAAAAGATAAGGCGCGTATTCATCCGACGCAAAAGCCTGTAGAGTTACACATGCATATTCTTGAAGACTTCACCCAGCCTGAAGACATAATCCTTGACTGTTTCGGCGGATCAGGCACAACGCTAATCGCCTGCGAGATGACCGGGCGTAAATGTCTCATGATGGAAATCAGCCCGGAATATTGCGACATAATTCGCGAACGTTACATGAAGTTGACGGACGGCGGATTGTTCCAGTGAGTTTAGCCCCCTGTGTTAGTGAGAAAGTAAATGAAGAAAGCCACAGCAACCTGAACGCCCGCCATCAAGATTGCGAGCATGGCCATAGCGATGCTTAAGACGGTGAAATTTCTGTTGATATTATCGCGAAGGTCATCAACACGCTTATTATTCGCGTCAATGGTAAATAGTCATTCTCACTCATAGCATTACCCTCTAAGCAGCCAGACGGTAAACACACCCGCCGCAACATAAACAGCCAATCCGGGAGCCATAAACGCCAAAGCCCTATATAGACCTTTACGCAAAATTCCAGCGTCCTCCTCAGGTGTAGGAGGAACGTAATCAGATTTGTAACGCATGTGATTCACGTCCTGAAAGATTTGGGATGCGGAAATTATATCACCTTGAAAGGAGGTGAGACTCAATGAGCAACATAGTACCCGAAAAGATCAACAACTTTAACGTGTATATCGATGGCGAGGAGCAAGCCGGAATAGCGGATGGAAATTTTCCAACAGGCGAGTTTATGACGACGGAAATACGCGGCGGGGGAATCGCAGGAGTGATTGACTCCCCCGGGTTAGGCCACATGAACAGCATCACGGTAGAACTAACATGGAGGGCGGTAACCTCAATGTTTATGGAGCTGATGAGGCCAGTAGCGCATACGTTGGATATGTACGGAGAAATTCTATCATTTGACGCAGGCAGAGGTGAATATGTCTCACATAGCGTCAACGTGTACATGAAGGCAGTAACGAAAAGTTTCGACATAGGCAAGCTGGCGGTGAACGATTCGCAGGAAGGTAAGACGACGCATGAGGTTTACTTCATGAAGGTAACGTATGACGGCGTGGAAGTCCTAGAGGTGGACAAATACGACTTCATATACCGAGTGAAGGGCGTGGATTACTTAGCGGAGACTCGTCGTGCATTGGGCAAGATGTAAGGACATGGCCGGGGGGATGAGAACGTTCTCCCGGTTATTTTTTCCTGAGCCATAGCTGTATGAGATATTCAATATTTAGTTTTGGTGATGGTTCAAGAAAAATCCAAGTATCATTATTAGGACGTAAATAGAATTGAGGTTTGTCGTGATTTAAGCCCCGCAAATATGCTTTGAGAGCGTCAATACCGCAAATTCTTGGGTCAAAGCCTGATTTTTGAGAGTTGCAGAACATGCAAGCAGTAATGAGGTTATCGAGTTCATCAGAGCCCCCTGCGCTGACGGGGATAATATGATCGCAGTGAAGTATATTCTGTATTGTCCCATGAGGGAGATTATAATCTTCAAGTTTATGTCTTGGCAGCATGAAAGGTAACAGCCCCTCACGCCCGCAATATTGGCAAGTGAAATTATCGCGCCAAAAAATATATTGTCTTGTCGCAAGTCTTATAGTATTACGGATGATGTATCACGCTTTCAATAATGGGATGCAAAAATTATACAGGAGGAATCATCATGCATATAACATTCAATAAGGAAATCCCCTACCGTGAAACGACATTAAACGGTCTCGATTTTGACCTCGACTCCCTCACAGGGAATGACCTCATCCAAGCGGAAGAGAATTTGCGCAAGACCTCCCCCAACGCATCATTATGGGGAACGCAACACATAATCCACATAGCCGCGAAAAGTGCCCACATTCCCGCCGATGTGTTGAAGGGACTCAGTGCAAAGGACTTCATGAATGTGTACATGGCCGTATCGAATTTTTTCGGGAACATGGCATCGGAGGACTCACAGGCAGTAGCCTCAGACGCATAGCCGTAACGTTAGGTGCGTGTGAGTTAAGCACAAGTGTGAATGAATGGTTGGGCATGAAGGTGAAGGATTTACCCTCATGGCTTGAAACTGTGAAAGACTATCAGGAAGAAGTCAAAAACCTCATGGCTAAAGCCGGAGGCTTGAAAAAGTCTTGATTGACTAGCCTTAGCGTAAGCTACGTTACCTGCGAATATATAGTTACCTACGAGCGTAAATCCTAACTTGTAGCTCTAAGTGCAGTGGTTAAACAGTTCTGAGAGGTAGGAACAGTGCTGCTGCTGAAAACCGCGGGCAACATTGGCGAAGGATTCTAACCCTTGAATAAAGGAGTGTATGCTTCTAACACTCGGAGTAGATGCAGGCTCAAAGCATATTGGGCTATCAGCTAGCACAAAGTACAAAGAGTTGTATTCAGCAGACGTTGAGCTGAGGACGGATATAACAGAGTTGTTATCAACGCGTAGGGAATTACGTCATAGTCGGCGTAATCGCAAAACCAGATACCGCCCGGCCAGATTCGATAACAGGAAAGTGCCAGAAGGCTGGTTAGCTCCCTCAGTGTTGAATAGGATCAACGCACATTTATCTGTGATAAAGAGAGTTTGTAGTTTACTTCCTGTTGTGAAAATTATCGTTGAAACGGCTTCATTTGACCTTCAGAAAATCAACAATCCCGAAATATCAGCAAGGAGCGCAATTAGGCTTCTGGAATGTCCGCGAGTATGTGCTATTCAGGGACGGTCATATTTGCCAACATTGCAAAGGTAAGAGCGGGGATAAAGTTTTAAACGTTCATCACCTAGAGAGTCGCAAGATTGGCGGTGATGCTCCGAATAACCACATAACGCTTTGTGAGATTTGTCATAAGGCATATCACGCTGGGAAAATTGAGCTTGGGCAAAAGCGCGGAGAACGTCTGAAAGATGCCACGTTTATGGGGATAATGAGATGGGCATTACTGGATAAGCTGAGAGGAATTTATCCTGATGTGCAGAATACATATGACTATTTGACGAAGTGTAGCAGGATACGTTTAGGACTGCCTAAAACGCATTACATTGATGCATATTGCATAGCCGGTAATCATGAGGCTGTGAGGTTGTCGTATTACTGGTATCACAAGCAGGTACGGAAGCATAATAGGCAGATTCACAAGCTGAAAATCCTGAAGGGGGGCATAAGGAAATGCAATCAGACTCCCTATATGGTGTTTGGATTTAGGTTATTCGATAAGGTTATCTGTAAGGGGAAAACAGGCTTTATCTTTGGTCGTAGGATGAGCGGTAGTTTTCTCGTTAAGAGTTTAGACGGTGAGAAAATCTCAGCAGGAATAAGCTACAAAAAGCTAAAGCTGATAGGAAAAAGGCAAACATTTCTAACAGAAAGGAGAGAAGTTGTGCTTCCTACCCATAGCTAAAGCTGGGGGTATCCGGCACAATATTTTTTGATGATGAGGCGGATCAAGGAGAGTCGCAAGAAGTGAGTCAAGAGAATTTCCCCGCGATTTGTAGGACGATGAACCAGCCTATACCCGTCCCGGCCATGAAGAGGGCAATGCGGAAAATGTAGCATATGAGGTTGTAGACATGGCCGCAAAATCTAGCGAGTGAGGCGAGGAAGTTATAGCCTTGTGCTTGAAGCATATCAGCGTTCATGAATTGCTTATCGGCATTAAATTTCCCGTAATGGTAAATCCATGAGAACAAGTAGACGACTCCCGCCCCCATGATGAGCGGTACAGGTATGGCGGCAAAAATAATCATTTGAAGACTCCCGCCAGATAATCAAACCATGCCATGAACACGCCATAAGAGAAGGCAAGCATGAAAGCATAGCAGAGTAAAGCGTAAGCGTAATCGAGTAATTCCCGAATGGCAAGTTTAATGTATTCAAGCATAAATCATCATTCCTAAAATGGGGATGAGCGAATCATAACACGGAGGAGGTGAGGTGTATACATGGCGTCAATGTTAGAGTTTGGAATAAATATGTCCATGTTAATGGGCGGAAATTTTGTGCCAGAAGCGACTAAAGCGGGGCAAGCGTTATCGAACTTACAGAAACACGCACAAGGATTACAGAAATTATCCGGACGAATGCAGGCGTTTCAGAAGCAGCAGAGTCGGCTTGAATTGTCGCGAGAAAAGCTAGTGCAAGCGCGTGAAAATGTGAGGCGATTACGCGAGGAGTTCAAGCGAACGAGTCATCCAACAGAGGAGATGCGGAAGAAATTTGCCGATGCGCAAAAGCAAGCCGGGCTATTAGGTGCCGACTTTCAAGCGCAACAGAAGAAACTTGCTGAGTTAAATAGCGAGTTGCAGAAATCTGGAGTGAATACAAGTAAGCTCATCTCGGAGCAAGGACGATTAGCGAGTGAGACGGATAAAGTTAGAGCGGCGCAAGATAGATTGACACGAGCGCAGGAAAAATACTCGTCAATACGCGGCAAACTCTCATGGGGCAACATGAAGGGGGATATTCTCACGTCAATGGGAACGCTGAAAGTGTTGCAAGCCCCCGTAACGGTCTCAATGAATTATGAGCAGGCCATGAGTCAGGTGAAGGCCGTAGCCAATCCGAACGAGGAACAATATCAGGCATTGAGGGCGCAAAGTCTTGAGCTTGGACGGACGACACAATTCAGCGCAATACAGGCGGCCAACTCGCAGGAGAATTTAGCGCGAGCAGGCTTTACGGTCGACAAGATACTAGCGATGATGCCCGAAGTGTTGAATGTTGCGGCGGCTGACGGGATGGAATTAGCGCAAGCAGCTGACATAGTGGGAGGGAACTTACGCGGCTTCAACCTAGCGGCGGATCAGGCACAAAGAATCTCCGACATACTAGCGTTCACATCATCCAGCTCAGCGACAAACGTAGCAATGGCAGGAGCGGCGTTACAGGGCATCTCAGGAACAGCGGCGGTGCAAGGGATAACGCCAGAACAAGCAGCGAGCTATATCGGAGTGTTGGCGAATCGTGCGAATCTTCAAGGCACAGAGGCGGCTACAACGCTAGAACGTTCAATCTCCGCACTTGCTATGAGGAAGGGCGACACTGATAAAATTCTCAAGCAATACGGTATAGCGACAAAGACACGTTCAGGCCGTATGAGGATGCTTGAAGATATTGTAGAAGAGCTGTATGACAAGACGATAGCGAAAGGCCCGAATGATTTACAGAATGCCTTTATGGGGGTATTTGGTAAGGCATATGGCGGGGATATGATGAAGCTAGCGATTGCGGTCAAAGAAAACGAGGTAGCCAAGCTCCAAAAAGGATTAATGACCAACAAGACCGGAGCGGCGGCCCAAATGGCACGCACACGGAATGACAACCTCAAAGGTGATTTGACCGGACTCTCTTCAGCGTGGGAGGGCTTTATGGAATCTGTAGGCAATCCCCTTCAAGATTGGTCGCGCACGATTGTGCAAGGGATAACGAATGCCCTAAACAAGATAACGTCATTCATCAAGGAGAACGAGAAACTTGCGGAGTTAGTGATAAAGATAGGTGCAGGGATAGCGGCGTGGAAGGTAGGCATGACGGCGTTTAAGTATGGCGGATTGTTGTTGCAGTTGCCTAAAGCGTGGTTAGATATGAGACTGGCAGAACATGCTGCGAACATGGCCACAATTGCGGGGAATGCCGGGACATTAGCGGGTAATATCGATAATGCGTCAAAGGCAGCTGGGATTTTCGGCGTGAGTCTCTCATCGATATTAGGCACAGTAGGGTTGATAGCCTTAGCGTGCTATGAGATCTATCAGCATTGGGAGCAAATCACAGCATGGGCGACAAAAGCTGGTGAGGCAATCTCCAGCATTGACACGGGGAAAATTCAAGCGGCTAAAGTCGGCTCATTATCGCGTTCGGATATAGATTACGGCGTGTCGGTAATGTCATCTACATATATGCCCCCGTCAATCAAGAACGCAACGGGCGGAATCTACACGCGTCCCATATGGACATGGGCGGCTGAACGTGGAGCAGAAGCTATCATCCCCCTAACGGATAAGGCGCGAGGCATTCCGTTACTCATGCAGGCGGCTCAAATGTTAGGGCTGACTCGTAATGACACAACGATAACTCATCCAGATAGCACACTCACGGCGAATCAATCGGCCATGACGCAAGCAAGTAATCTCACGGCGAATCAATCGGCCATGACGCAGGGCAATACCCTCACGCAAAATCATACGGCCATGACACAAGCAGCAAGCTCAATCACGGAGAATACAAGCCTCATTCAGGCAGCAAATTACATTGGAGGGATAACGCATGCAGGAAGATTTGATGATGTTCATAACATACGCGGCGGCAATAGTGATAATTCTACACATCCGACTGTGAATTTAACGGTGAACATATCAGGAGACACGCAGGACATGAGTATAGCGGAGAAAATCAAGCAGGCAGTCATAGACGCATTGAATGAGATTACTTCACGTCAGGAGAGATTAGCTTATGCGTGAGTATAGGACGTTGATGGGTGATACATGGGACATGATAGCGTTCAGGTTATGGCCGTCTCAAGGTGGCGAAAAGAATCTCACATCCCTAATTGAAGCCAACGAACAATACGCCGATTATGTGGTATTTCCGGCTGGAATTGTGCTTAACGTTCCAGAGTTAGACGCATGGACACAAAATAGTATACCGCCTTGGAGGAGATGAAAATGATGGAAGAAGAAATCGCTAGTACTGGCATGGCCATTATCGGGGGGCTGTTATCGTGGTTGGTCGGTGATTTGGATGGATTCTTGAAGGTGCTTGTGGCGTTCGTGGTTATCGATTACATTACGGGCGTAATGGCAGCATTCATTCAGCAGAGGCTTGATAGCGGCGTGGGGTTTCATGGTATTGCGCGCAAAATGGTGATCTTCATGCTTGTAGCTATGGCGAATATCTTGGACAATGAGTTACTCGGACATGCAAACTTCATTCGGGATGCGCTAGTGTTCTTTTACCTGGGCAATGAAGGGTTAAGCATACTGGAAAATTGCGTGAGAATAGGCTTGCCATTTCCTGAAAGTTTGAAGAAGCGTTTAGAGGGTTGGGCGAATGAGCAGAATGAAGCAGAAGAGTCTGGGGATGAGGAATTATACCCGGAGGAGTCGCCAAGCAGTAACGATTGTCGCGAAGATGACAGAGCCGCAAAAGATATAAGCGCATCTGATAAGTAATTTGTTCACACGCATATTATCTTCATGGACTTTCCGCAACGTTTCTTTGAGCGTCATTGTAACCCTCCTTTAGTGAGAATGTACAAGAAGATAGCAAGCCCGATTTGCATTCCGGCAAAAAGGAACGCAATAACAGCAATGGTTATCCCCCAAAAGGTTAATGACCTGTTTACGTGCCTGTCTACATTCTCTATCATGTCGCGTGTATCATTGATTGCGGTCGCTATGTGGTCATTTTCCGCCTCGTAGACATCTTTACGCACGTATATTTCATCATCGCTCATGCCCTTACCCCCTCACGAACATAACAGCCCCAATAACCACAACGGCAAAAAACGCCGTCCATAATCCCAGCATAGCCAGCAATATACGATTAGTCCGTTTATGCCGGGAAATATAGCTTTCATTATTGCGCCTCTTCATGATTTTCATCTGGAACGCCTCATTTTTTTTTTGGATGGTGAAAGTATATCATGCCTAAATCACGCTCCGCCTATATCCGCCTCACCTATGAGGGTAAGGACATTACCCGCGACATTTCCCCCTTCCTACTCACATTCACATTCACCGATAACGCTTCAGGCACTGCCGATGATATATCCCTCACACTTGAAGACCGCAAAAGCATTTGGCTTACAGATTGGATGCCGTCAAAAGGTGATAAGCTCAAAGCCTCAATCGTTGTGGAAGACTCTCAGACATACACACTTCCATGTGGCGAATATGACATTGATCAAATCGAATACTCATACCCTCCTCGCGTCATAAGCATTAAAGGAGTCTCAGCATCAATCAAGAAGGCCATGAAGGGTGAGAAACACAGCCGTGCATGGGAGAACGTTACACTAAGCACAATATGTACAGACATAGCCGCATCAAGTGGATTAGCCCTGCACTATGACGGGGGATATGTCATGCTTGAACGCCGTGAACAAGTCCAGCAATCTGACCTCGAATTTCTCGAAGGCTTATGCGCCGAACATGGCCTGAACGTCAAAATCTCAGACGGTAAACTCATCGTCTACTCTGAAGCCGATTACGACTCACATGATAGTGTTACGGAGATTGACGCATCGTTTGAAGGGCTAATCAGTGTGAAGTTCACGAGCAAATCAGCAGGCACATATCGCAAAGCTAAGGTGAAGTATCATCATCCTGTGAAGGCAGAATATTACGAGGCAGAATGTGAAGATGATGATGAAGAAGGCTCTGAACGGGAGCTTGAAATCTACGAACGAGTCGACAGCCAGTCGCAAGCACAGGAAGTTGCAGAAAAAGCGCTTACGCAAGCTAACAGTAAGGAGATCACCGCAAGCATTACTGTGAAGGGTGATACGAGATTCCTCGCTGGCCTCAATGTTACGCTGACGGGATTCGGTATGTTCAACGGGAAATACTTCATCGAGAAAGCGACTCACACATTAGGTAGCGGATATACGACTGCGCTAAGTCTGAAAATGGGAGGCGGCGCAAAAAAGGCTATAAGGTCAGCAAAAACTAAAGCGCGTTCAAAGGTAAAAGCATCATCATCATCAGGAGGAGGGGAGCTATTCTATGAGGGCGATCGGCACTACTAACGAGCAACCTTGTTTCGTTCGTTTTGGAACGGTATCAGATTATGACGCTCAAAGGCACATGGCCAGGATTCGATTTCCTGATAGGGATGGGATCATATCGGGCTGGCTTCCTGTGAGTGTAATGAACTCAGCGGGGAATCATGACGAGTCCCACCTAGATATTGACTCACACGTTATGTGCCTCATGCAAGGTAACGGAACGGAGTCGGGCGTGGTTACCGGGAGTATATACGATGACCGCAACAAGCCTCCGGGAGGTGATGCGGATATTCGACGCACTGAATACTCTGATGGCACTACGATTGAATATGACAGGAAGAATCACAGAATGAGCATTAACGTGATGGGAGATATAACGATAAGGGCTACAGGGAATGTGAGGATTCAGGGTGCGAGAATAGACTTGAATTAACGCCATATCATGAAGGAGGTTACCATATGCCCGCAGTTTTACGATTAGGCGACAACTGCACAGGCCATGAATGTTGGCCACCACGTCCTAACATTGAAGGCTCTCCAAATGTCTACGTCAACGGCTTACCCGCTCACAGGAAGGGCGATGCTTACGCTTCACATTGTTGCACTCACCCAGGAGTCCCACATGGTTGCCACGCATCTATTCTCGCTGTCGGCTCATCCTCCGTTTACGTCAACGGAATCCCTTTAGGCCGTGTAGGTGATGCCGTCAAGTGTGGCGGATCAGGGGCAGGGGGAAGCCCTAATGTTTACGCAGGAGGTTAGCGCATGGTTGGCACATTAGGCAGCATTGAGTTCTCCGTGAGTGAGGACATGATTCGCACATTCCGTGATTTGTCGTTCACTCATTCCGCATCTTACGCTGAACATAAAATCATCGGCCGTAAAGGTCTCTTAGAGTTCACGGGCTTAAACGCTAGCACATGTTCCATGAAGATATTTCTTGATGCTCAATTCGGCGTTAATCCCGCTGAAGAGTTACAGACTCTCTATGAGGCCATGAATGCACATGAGGCGATTGCGTTCACTTTAGGCGGTCAAGTCATGGGCGGAGGGTTATGGGTCATTGAGACGTTGAACGAGACGCACAGCATTATAGGCGCGGGGGGAGCGTTGTTACGCGCTGAAGTCTCTGTGTCATTGAAGGAGTATGTAGAATGAAAGAGTATGAGATTCTTTTCGGAGGCCATAAGGTTATCAGCTTTTACCCGGCTAATGACGCTGAGGAAGTCCTACAGAACGTCATCACCATATTATCCACTCCAAAATATTCCGTTCCTATGTTCCGTGAGTTTGGCATAAGTAATACCATGCTTGATGAGCCAATCAACATTTCACGCGCTAAATTCTCCGCTGAAATCATACAGGCTGTCAGGAAGTATGAGCCTAGAGCGAAAATATCTCGCATTGACTTCACTAGCGATGATGATGGCAAGTTATGTGTCAGAATCAAGATTACAATCTAAGGAGGCTACTACATGGCCAAATCTGAATTATTCCCCGCGCTTGATGATATTTCATTCGCCGACAAAAATCCCGATAACATTACACGCGAAATCCTAGAACGTTATACTGCCCTCACAGGAAGGTCGTTATCACCGGCTGACCCTGTGAGGCTTTTTTTGGATGCAATTATCCTCGCTATCATTCAGCAACGTAACATTATCGACATTGCCGCTAAATCTAACTTGCTGGCTTATGCGTCAGGCTCATACCTTGACCACATAGGCGCTTGGTTAGGCGTTACTCGTTTGGAAGCCTCTCATGCCTCATGCACCGTCAAATTCACTTTGAGTGCCGTTAAAGATTACCCCGTACTTATCCCAGCAGGAACTCGCATATCTCCGGGCAACAATATCTATTTCGCAGTCTCTGAGACTCACACCATAGCTGCCGGGCAAAAATCCATCACCGTATCTGCCTCATGCACTACAGCAGGTGAAGCGGGTAATGGCTATATTGCCGGGCAAATCAACAAGCTAGTTGACGTTTTCCCATATGAGATGAGCGTAGAAAATCTCAATGAGACATCTGGAGGCTCGGACATTGAATCGGATGAGGCATTCAGGGAACGTATTCAGATTGCCCCCGAATCGTTCAGCACTGCCGGGCCGGTTAAAGCATATGAGTATTTCGCACGTTCAGCACACCAAGACATCATAGCCGTTAGCGTTGTGGGTCCTCCTGAGACTCAGCCCGGCCATGTCGAAATTTATCCCCTCATGACGGGAGGCGAATTGCCCTCAGATGAGGTTATCGAGGCTGTAGAGGCTATATGTTCAGCCGATGACATTCGCCCGGATACTGATTACGTTCATGTGTTGAAACCTCAAAAGGTCGCATACAATGTTGACGTTACGTATTGGATTGACAGCGCGAAATCTGTCAATGCGTGGAACATTCAAAGCTATGTGTATGACGCTGTGCAAGATTGGGTGAAGTGGCAGAAATCAGATTTGGGCAGGGACATTAACCCTTCAGAGTTGAATAGGCGAGTTCTTGATGCGGGGGCTAAAAGGTGTGTGATTACGTCGCCTAGTTTTAGGGCGTTGAAGAAATCGCAAGTAGCTAGTTGTGGGGATATTGATCTTACGTTTGGAGGCTTGGAGGAAGCGTAATGCTATTCGGGCTTATCCCTACGCATTAGCTTGAACAATTCGGCAACATCCTGTAATAACGTGCTGTCATTCTCGCTTGGCTTGGGAGCGTGTTCTTGTGGACGTAATGCAAACAGGGCTATGATTATCCCGATTATCGCAAATCCCCAATAGATTGTGTGTTGCATCCAGTCGATT
>JAFSKY010000041.1 GCA_017448685.1 Synergistaceae bacterium | reverse complement strand
CTTGTTCGCAACCCTATAAATTCGTCAAGCTGGCTTTGTGTATAAACTCTCCGATTAGTTTTAGTCCTATAAGCGGGAATTAACCTTCCTTCCCTGTCCCACTTTTGGAGCGTTTTCACCTTAAAGCCTAAATATTTGGCTACTTCGGCTATGTTATAGGTGTTCTCCATAATATTATATTACACTAAATTACACTTTTTCGCTATCTAGATATTACCTCCCTCTGCCTTATGAGTAGCCTGAACATATATTGCAGGACATTTTCAGGATTTTCGCCATGTGCCTGAACTCTGTCTATAATCTCCAGAAATGCCGACTTGACAGAAATAGGGCTTATCTTGCCGGGATAATCCATAGTGTAAGGGTGAGGCTGTTCAAGTGAGCGTGTGAGCAAGCCTGATTCTGACATGGCTGGGAAATTTGCTGACTTCATGAAAGGAGTTATTATTTCTTTGTCAATGCTCCTGCCGGAAAAACCGCCGGGAAGCTGTGCTTGGTGAAAGCGTATATCCTGCTCAGGCTATGTGTCATGCAAATTATCCTCCGAAAAACTGCCTCTTTATCTCACAGGCTACAGCTTCAATCATTGGAACACACACAGAATTTCCCAGTTGCTTGTACTGTTCCCCCGTTGCACTCGTCTTCACGAAATTCTCAGGAAATCCCATAATCCTCCAACACTCATTAAGTGTGAGCTTGCGTACTCTGCTGTCTTCCGTGAGAATGAAATAACGCCCTGAAGTTTCCTGCGAGGGCAGTGTAGGATGAACGCCTAATACTGAATATATCCTGTTGGGCTGTTTGTGGACTCTCGATAAATGGAGGGTGCCGGGACGGACTCCGGCTTTCCTTATGGATTTGTTCCTGTAGCCCGCGAATATGAGTCCTGAAAGAGGCTGCTACTTGGGACTGTCAATAAGGGTATATTCATCTGGACTCAGATACTCGAAATCCCCGGAACTGTCAAGAAAATCTGCAAGTCTGGGGCGTGGTTTCTTCTTTACTGCGTTAAAGTCAAACTCCGAAACAACAGAGCCTATTATGATGATACGTTCGCGGTTTTGCGGAACTCCGAAATCTGAGCCGTTGAGGACGCTCCATGAAACTTTGTACCCTAAACTCTCAAGCATTCCCGCAATAACTTCAAGAGTCCGGCCATGATTATGGTGAACCATATGCTTCACGTTCTCAAGGAATACAACGGGCGGTTTCTTAGCGTTTATTATCCGACATATCTCGAAAAACAGAGTCCCGCGTGTGTCATCAAAACCCTTCATTTTTCCCGATATGCTGAAAGGCTGACACGGGAAACCAGCGCAAAGAACATCATGATCAGGCACAGTGTTTTCATCTATGTTCCTTATGTCGCCGAGAGGAATTTCCCCGAAATTAGCCGCGTATGTATTTCTGCATTCCTTGTTTACGTCAGACGACATGACGCAATGAAACCCGGCTTCCTCCATGCCGAGACGTATACCGCCTATACCGCAGAACAAATCAATGAATGTACGGGGCATTAAAGCTCGTCTTTCAGCATCCATTCAGCAAGATCAAGGGCATAATACGTTATGACAATATCCGCGCCAGCCCTCGCAAGACATATTACCGCCTCGCAAGCTATATTCTTCTCATTGAGCCAGCCATTTGCACAGGCCGCCTTCATCATCGCATATTCACCGCTCACAGAATATGACGCTACCGGGATATTCACAGCAGCTTTCACGGTCTTCAACACATCAAGATATGGCATACCCGGCTTCACTATGATGATGTCAGCACCCTCCTGAACGTCAAGCAGGGCTTCCTTCACGGCCTCCCTGACATTTCGCGGATCCATCTGGTATGTCCTTCTATCACCGAATGCAGGAGCAGACCCAGCAGCCTCCCTGAATGGCCCGTAAAACGCACTGGCATATTTCACGGCGTATGACATTATGAGCGTGTCAACATGTCCATTTTTGTCGAGAGCCTCACGAATCGCCGCTGTATGTCCGTCCATCATGTCAGACGGAGCAACAATATCAGCTCCCGCATCAGCCTGTGAGACTGCAACACGCGATAATATTTCGAGCGTTGAGTCATTATCGACATGGCCGCCGCGAATCAATCCGCAATGACCGTGTGAGGTGTATTCGCACAAACACACATCCCCTATAACTGTGAGGCCGGGAAACTCAGATTTTGCCGTGCGTATGGCCTGCTGAATGACTCCGTTCTCATCCCACGCTGAAGAGCCGCATTCGTCTTTATGCTCAGGGATTCCGAAAAGCAATACCCCTCCGATTTTGGCGTTCATTGCGCGTTCGAGGATTTTCGGCAATGTGTCAGGGCTGTAGCGTTTCTGCCCGGGCATCGTGGGAATGTCCTCGATTATGTTGCGACCTTCGCGGACAAAAACGGGGTATATCATCATTGAGGGGGATAAACGAGTCTCTGCGGTCATGTCGCGTATTGAGGGGGTAATTCTGAGTCTTCTGGGGCGCGTAATCATTTCGTTATATCCGTTATCCTGAGTTTTCTCACGCCGCGAGGAATCTTCACATTCACTTCATCGCCGATAATATGCCCTATCACCGACTGCCCCACGGGACTCCTTTGCGAGATTCTCTGAACCCCTGACGCTGACACTGCCGCCCCGGATAATTCCTCAGAGCCGACAATCTCATATGTATATGTCTTGCCGCTGTCGAGGTCTTTAAGCGTAACTTTGAGGCCGACTCCTGCTCTTGTTGTGTCGAGTTTGTCCTCGTCTATCACAGTTACTTTGCTGAGTGTCTCTTCAAGGTCATGGATTCTGTCTTCGAGCTTGGCTTGTTCCTCTTTTGCGGCGGCGTATTCGGCGTTTTCGCTCAAATCTCCGAATGCACGAGCCTCTTCAAGCTGGCGGGCAACTTCCTGCCTTTTGACCGTGCGAAGATTCGTAAGCTCCTCGCTGAGTCTCTCATAGCCGCTTCTTGTCATCTCGCGGACATCATTTTTCTTCCCTGCCAAGATATTCACCTTCAACGTTAAATTTTCATGTTCTCTGTTATCGTAAAGAATGCATTATTTTATCATCACCACACAAGAAGACTCCTAACTTTATGTGTGTGCTATAATTCCAGCACTCCAACAATTGAATAACTGGAATATACGTGTAGAAATTCCGACTTTGCTGGAGCTTTTGCAGTGAAATTAGTACCTGTGGAATGCAGGGAAGTTACGCTTTTGGAGAGGACGTGCAACGCACTGCGTGTAAGACAACCCAAGTCGTAAGATTTGAGTCGCAACCTCATTGAATTACTGCGTTCGCTCTGCGACAGGAAGCCGCTAATCCGCAAGGGGCGGTAATTCACACGAAAGGAAGTAATCCATTATGGCACAATACGAAAACTACGCACCCTACATTGCCGGAGTTGACACACTCGAAGCGGTCAACACATTATTCCGCAAAGTCTATCAGTACATGGCATTGGGGCTTGTCCTCACAGCTTTAACGGCATGGCTCATAGCGTCAAGCCCTTCAATGATTCGCATGTTCTACGGCTCACAAGCTCCGTTAATCATCGTTGCGGTTGCTGAAATTGGACTCGTCATATACCTCAGCGCGGCAATCTCACGCCTTCAGGCTTCAACGGCTATTCTTCTCTTCAGCGTCTACAGCATACTCAACGGCATAACCTGTTCGGTCGTTCTTCTGGTCTACACGGCTCAGAGCGTTTATACGGCGTTCCTTTCAACGGCTGGCATGTTCGGAGGAATGAGCCTTTACGCCCTGTACACGAAGCGCGATATAACATCATGGGGAAGTTTCTTGCACATGGGGCTGATAGGTCTTCTTGTCGCGATGATCGTCAACGTGTTCATTGGGTCATCAGCGGCTGATTTGGTGATTAGCGTTATCGGAATAATAATCTTCATGGGATTGACGGCTTATGACACAGCGAAAATCAAATCCCTTGCAACAGACGCGGGGAACATGGACGATGAAAGCACCGGGAAAATCGCGGTAATCGGCGCACTTGCTCTGTACCTCGATTTCATCAACCTGTTCTTGTACCTGATACGGATATTCGGAAAGAGAAGAGACTAGCTTGCGGAAAAATGAATTGCCCCTGCTTTAACGGCGGGGGCGATTTTTTTTGCTACATTTACAACCTATCATTCACTACAACACGCCCGGCCTCAACGGAATGAGTCAGCCAGACATTTCCACCTATCACGCAATTATCCCCGATTACAGTATCTCCTCCCAGAATAGTAGCCCCTGCGTAAATCACAACATTGTCGCCTATATCGGGATGACGCTTTATGCCTTTGACTAATGTCCCATCTGGAGCAACGTCAAAACTTTTCGCGCCTATAGTTACATTCTGGTAGATCTTCACATGACGGCCAATTGTGGCGGTCTCACCAATTACGACTCCTGTAGCGTGGTCAATGAAGAAATATTCCCCTATTGTCGCGCCCGGATGAATGTCTGTTCCTGTGAGCCTGTGAGCATACTCGGTTATGATTCGCGGGATTAACGGAACTCCCATAACGTATAACTCATGAGCGATTCTGTATGCGCTTATGGCCGTGAATGCAGGGTAAGCGAGTATGATTTCATCCGTGCTTTTTGCGGCGGGGTCGCCTTGGTAGGCCGCTTCAATGTCGGTCATTAGGACACGTTTTATCTCAGGCAGCCGGGAAATCATTATTGCCGTGAAGTTTTCCCCGTCAACAGGAGTCATTACCCTTGAGATAACATGTTGTAGCTCGTTTGCAGCAAGAGTCAGACTTTCACCGGGAGTCCTTCTCTCATGATTCACATGACGCGGGAACATTGCCGATTGCATATGCCTGAATGCAAGCTCAGCACTCTCCTTGAGTCCGTTATAGCTCGTGCTATCTTCATCGGGCGCGGATAATTCCAGCTTGGCGAATCTCAATGCCTCCTCAATATTCATGGCCTAATCATCAAACAGTGCTGTTGACAGATAACGCTCGCCAGTGTCAGGAAGAATCACCGCGATATTTTTCCCGGCATTGTCAGGTTTCTTCGCTGTTTCAATCGCCGCATAAAGCGCAGCCCCTGATGATATTCCAACAAGAAAGCCTTCAAGTTTTCCCGTAAGTTTTGCCGTGTTGATTGCGTCATCGTCATTCACGGTGATAATTTGGTCATATATCTTCGTGTTGAGGACTTCAGGCACAAATCCCGCGCCTATACCCTGAATTTTGTGGCTACCAGAACGCCCAGCCGATAACACTGGAGACCCAGACGGCTCAACGGCGATAATCTTCACGCCGGGATTCATTGAGCGCAGATATTCGCCCGTTCCTGTGAGAGTTCCGCCAGTGCCTACACCAGCAATGAATATATCGACATGGCCGCTAGTGTCCTGCCAGATTTCCGGGCCAGTAGTCTCACGGTGTATTTTGGGGTTAGCTGGGTTGACGAACTGACCTGCGATGAAACTTCCGGGGGTGTTTGCGGCAATCTCTGAGGCTTTTTCGATTGCGCCACGCATACCCTTTTTGCCTTCCGTCAAAACGAGTTCAGCACCGTATGCCTTCATGAGCTTCCTGCGTTCAACGGACATAGTTTCAGGCATTACGATTATGACCTTGTAGCCACGTGAGGCAGCAACGGATGAGAGTCCTATTCCTGTGTTACCGCTGGTCGGTTCGATTATGACGCTTCCGGGTTTGAGCTGGCCGGATGCTTCTGCGTCATCGATCATGGATTTTGCGATTCTGTCCTTGACGCTTCCGGCTGGGTTGAAGTATTCGAGTTTGGCGAGGATTTTCGCTCCGAGTCCGAAATGATTCTGAACCCTCACGAGTTCAAGCAGTGGGGTATGTCCTATAAGCTGGTCAATTGACGTGTAAACCTTCGACATGATTAACGCTCCTTTGCATGTGCGTATGATGAACCTGATTCGTTTCAGGCCATGAACGGAAAAATTAATGTGAATGTGAAATTAGCGCGTGGAAGTTACAGTGTGAAGGGACAACAGCAATGTACAGCCTTGAATGTTGCGATTGACATTTTACGGTTGCGCATACTGTTTCACCTCGTGGGAGTATTGAATGCGGTGAATTATGCCACGAATGACCGACTAAATCAATATGTAATTTGCTCATGGCTTGAAGATTTGTGCTGAGGCTGTTACATTTCGGCAATAAAAGTATGAGGATGTGAAGTGATTATGCTGAATGTTGTGATGTCATACCTGCCTTATTCCGTGATAACGATATTCACGCCCGGCCCGAATAATCTCATGTCGCTTTACGCAGTCAGCTCATCAGGTTGGCGGAATGGACTGCGATTGATGGCTGGGATAACAGCAGGGTTTGTTGTTGCTGCGTCATTATCGGCGTTGTTCTGTCATCATTTGGCGAGGATAATCCCTGAAGCTGTGAAGTGGCTCAAATATTTTGGCGCGGCATATATCTTGTGGCTTGCTTGGCGAATAGCTACGAGTTGTCCGCAAGAAACGCAGAGTCGCCCAGTGAGTTTCAGTTACGGATTCATCCTTGCTTTGTCGAACGTCAAATCAATGCTCTTCATGATAACGATATTCACTGCATATGTGATTCCTGCCGGGGCTGGACTCGGTGATATGTT
>JAFSKY010000040.1 GCA_017448685.1 Synergistaceae bacterium | reverse complement strand
TGGTGTGACCATCATCATCCTAAAGGACGATGCACTGGGTAAGGCTCCTCGTGAGATTCCTACCACGCTCGACTCCCACAAGCATACCTTCAGCCACGACAATACCATTATCCACGAGCGACCCTAACGCGATAATCAATGCCGCAAGTGAGACAATCTGCAAGGTTATACCCATGTAATTCATGATTACGAACGTTCCAGCAACCGTAATCAGCAATACGAGGCCGATAATCAGCCCTGAACGCAGTCCCATGAAAACGAGCAATACTCCAACGACAATAGCGAGTGATTCGAGAAGGTTAATGATGAAGTCATTTACGGAGCTGGTTACTTGGTCTGACTGCAAGTATATCGGTGTCAGCTCAATACCTACAGGGCGGAATGCTTCAAGCTCTTTGAGGCGTTTTGACACAGCCCGCCCCATGTTTACGACATTCCCGCCTTCAACTGTTGATATTCCTATTGCGAGTGCTGGACGATTGTTGAATTTGAGCTTGAACGTTTGCGGGTCAGCATAAGCTCTCCTAACTTCAGCGATTTCACGAAGACGCGTAAGATTTCCGCCTGAACCGCCTATAACGAGGTCGCCAATATCCTCAACGCTGATTATTCCGCTGGTAGGTGATATGCGTATGTACCTGTCGCCGAGTGTCATATTTCCTGTGGCTGTCAACATATTCTGCTGTGTCAATGCAGCCAACACCATCAAGGGCGAAATTCCGAGTGATGACATTCTGCTTGCTGAGAACTCTATGTATACCGCTTCAGTCTGTTCACCGAGAATTTTCACGCTTGCAACCTCATCAACTAGGACGATATTTTTCTTCAGGAAGTCGGCGTAATCGTAAAGCTCTTTCATGGTGTAGCCATCGCCTATGAGCGCGTAATATTGCCCGTAAACCTCCCCGAAATCGTTATTGATGATTATCGTTGTCCCTGAAGGCATGTAGACTTGAGCGTCATTCACTTTTTGGCGCAATTTGTCCCATATTTGTGGAAGCTCATTGCTCGTGTACTCGTCTTTTATGTCAACGTAGATTATTGCCATGCCGGGCGTTGAACGTGAACGAATGTGCTTGATTTCTCCCATTGCCTGAATTGCGTCCTCAATGCGTGCTGTAACTTCCGTCTCAACCTCATATGCGCTTGCCCCCGGATAAACTGCGCTGACAACGGCCGTTTTGATGGTGAATGAGGGATCTTCGAGCTTGCCTATCTCGAAATACGCCATGACCCCACCGACCAACGTCAACACGCACAGAAATATCACGACTCTGAAACGCTTAATGCTTGCCCTTGCAATGTCCATGATATTCACCTCACAGACTCACATTAGGATTCAAGTAGCGTCCGTTTTTGGCGGATTTGCCTCTGTTGATTGCGCGCTTTGGACAACGATGGAGGCAGGCAAGGCAGCAGGCGCATTTGTCCTCAGTCCATGAGGGGCGATTATCCTTCATGACGATAATATTCATTGGGCAGGATTTCGCGCATAACCCGCAACCTATGCAGCTATCATTGACGGTGAAGCCTTTGACTTTGCGCTGTGATGGGATGAAGAATTTGCGTATGATGAACATCATGAAGCCGGGGAGATTTCTGCCTTTGCGCCTGAAAACGTGATTTCCGGCCTCAATGTCATTCACGACCTCTTGAAGCTCAATGTCAGCACGTTCAAGCATGGCTCGTTTAGCGTCATCTGATTTCTGCGGGAATAACAGCACGTAATTGTCCGGCATTGCAACAGCGAATGAGGCCGAAAGATTCAAGGCTTTTTCCGCGAGAATAGATTTCAGAGTCTCACAGCTTATGCCTGATGCGCTCCCACATGTGAATATGCCGTATATGTAGCAGTCATTCGGGACATTCCTGAACGTTACGCCGCGTAGAAACTCTGCAACAGCGTACGACATATCCCAGTCGTAAACGGGTACGAATATCCCCAAACGTTTTTGGTTCGCGCAGTCAATTTCGCGGACTCCGTCTTTCATCATGTCATTGATTGAGAGTGTGTGAGGGTCATTTGTCCGGCGTGAAATAAACTCGGCACAATATTTTGTGTTGCCTGTTGCGGAAAAATATATAATCATCGCATTAATCCTCCATGAGCCTGACTTTTTGCCCTTCACGGAGGAAGTACACTCCCGCCGTAACGATAGTGTCGCCGCCTCTGAGACTCTCGCCCTCAACATCAATCCATCCCCCGCCGTGAATCTGACCGACCTTAACGGGAACTCTTGAGACTTTCCCGGCCATGTAACGCCAAACGTAATTATTCCCCGCCTCATTGAGGATAGCCGTTGAAGGAACAGAATACGAGCCATCATTCTCAGCTTTCATTTTCCCGCCAGAAAAATCAACCTCAACAGTAACTGACATTCCCGGGAGTATGCGCAAGTCATTTTGTCGCGGCATTGTGGCTGTAACCGGGTAGGTGTTGGCGGCTGTGGACTGTGCAGAGATTTCCTTTATGGTGAGTGGGAATGCCCTATCAGGTAGAGCGTCAAACCTTGCCTGAATCCCGAACATTTCAGCGTGGCTCTTGAGGTCTTGAAGGTTTCTGACTTCTGGCACTGGAGCTATAAGCACGTCATTATCGGGAATGTTGAACACGATTTCGAGTGCGTTCAAGTCTTGAAGGCTGAATATAGTCTGCTTTGCGTTCACGTCTTGGAAATTCTCGACAGTCCTATCAGCAATGACTCCGTCAAACGGTGCGCGTAATTCCGTGTCTCTCAGAGCGTCGCGAGCTGATTTGAGGTTTGCGTTTGCGGAGTCTACAGCCGATTTCGCTACGTCAACTTGTGTCTTGTATGCGTCATATTGAGCTTTTGCTATGACACGTTGCTTGTAGAGGTTCTCATAGCGTTTGAAGTCAGCCTGTGCGTTATCGTATTGTGCTTGAGCCTGTGAGAGTGCGCTTTGAGCCTGTGAGATTCGTGTGTTGAAGTCTCGCGGGTCAAGGGCAGCCAGTAATGCCCCACGTTTGACGCTTGAGCCTTTTTCGGCGTTAATTTTGCGGAGAGTCCCTGAGACACGGAATGACAGATCCGCCCGCTTCCCTCCTTGAACTGTACCGAAATACCTGCGTGTGAAAGAGTCATTGCCGCCTTGAAGTTTCACGGTGCGTACTGGGCGTATGATTTCCGGCTCTGGCTCTGGGGTGTGTGTTTTGCGGAACTCGCTTAGGCCGTAACATATTCCGGCGATTATGGCGACTCCTATGAGTATGCGTATGATGTGCTTCATGTGAACACCTCTTTGTGTGTGAAAGGATGAGTGGAATTATAGAATGTTGCGGGGGGATTTGTCGTGAGTTATGGTGCTGTTGACTTTGATGGGGATGTATGGCCTTGAATACACAAAAAAACGGACTCCGTTGTGAAGCCCGCTTCAAATCTGAATCGTGAAAGTGTTACAGCCCGAAAATGTCTGAGTGTGTCCCGGTGCGTGTGAGGGCAAGAATCAGCTTGTCTCCGTCAATCCTGTACACAAGCACCCAATCAGGTGTAACATGACACTCTCTTAACCCTTCAAACTTTCCGTGAAGCTGATGGTCTTTGTAGCTTTGTGGAAGCATCTCACCTGAAGCAAGAATATCAATGACGTAAATTATTTTGCTCTCATCCGCTCCCCTGCGAAGCATCTTCCTTAATTCCTTTTTGTAGCGTGAGGACATTTCAATAGTGTACTTGCGGTTATTCGTCATCGTCCTCGTCATCACCTGCAAGCACAGCCTGTATCATTTCTTCCGCGCTGTAATAGGGGCCAAGAAGATTTCTGTTGTTCATTACATCGTCAATAGCCTCTTGAGTCTCTTTGTTGAACACAAGAAGGTTGTCAAGAAAAATAAGTGCTTCGGTCAGTTTGTCGTCAGGAATGAAATCAACAGTCAGCTTCAGCTCATCACGAATTTCCTCAGGCGTTGAAAGTCCGCCTTCAGTCCCTGCCATAACACAATACCTCCTCAAAAAATTTCCCCCCTCACAATCGCAAGGGGGGCGCAAAAATTTCTCCGTTATTCCTCTTCAGGCTTTGTGCTGAAATGGAACATCACAATTCCCAGCGGCGGCAATGTGAGTGGCATTGAGTACGGCATATTGTCCCAGCCGACCATTTCTGCCTCCATTCCTCCGCAATTGCCCAGTCCTGAACCGCCGTATTTCGTCGCGTCGCTGTTCAGTATCTCCTTCCAGAATCCCGAACGAGGCACTCCAACACGATACCCATAACGCGGAACGGGCGTGAAGTTCGCCGCGCAAAGTATGTACTCGTCATCGCTTTTGCCCTTCCTCAACCAGACAATCACGCTGTCCTGCCAGTCGGAGCAATCAACCCACCTGAATCCCTCTGGGCTGAAGTCAAGCTCATACAGCGGTGGATATTTCTTGTACGCTTTGTTGAGGTCGCGCACCCAGTCTTGAATCCCGCGAAAATCATCTTTCTGCAACAAGTGCCATTCACACGCCGAGTCGTGATTCCATTCGAGACCCTGCGCAAATTCCCCACCCATGAAGAGCAGCTTCTTTCCAGGATGACCCCACATGTAGCCGTAAAGGAGTCTCAGGTTTGCGCGTTTCTGCCACCAATCGCCGGACATCTTGTTGATGAGTGAGCCTTTTCCGTGAACGACCTCGTCATGTGATAACGGCAGCATGAAGTTTTCGCTGAACGCATACCATATCGAGAACGTCAGCTGATTCTGATGCCACGAACGATAAATCGGCTCAAGACTCATATAGTCGAGCGTGTCATGCATCCATCCCATATTCCACTTCATTCCGAAGCCTAATCCGCCAAGGAACACAGGACGCGTTACCATTGGCCAATCAGTAGACTCTTCTGCGACCGTCTGAATGTTCCCGAAACGCCCAAACAATTCGCTGTTCATGTCGCGTAACAGTGATATTGCTTCGAGATTCTCGCGGCCTCCGTAAATGTTCGGTATCCATTCGCCATTTTTGCGGGAATAGTCGAGGTATAACATTGAGGCTACAGCGTCAATCCTCAATCCGTCAGCGTGATACTGGTCAACCCAGAACGCCGCCGATGAGATGAGGTAGCTCCGAACCTCGTTGCGCCCGTAATTGAAGATGTAGCTTCCCCAGTCAGGATGATAGCCCTTGCGGGGGTCTTCATGCTCGTACAGTGCTGTACCGTCATAACGTGCCAGACCAAAATCATCTGTCGGGAAATGGCTCGGCACAAAGTCCAGAATGACCGCAATATTCTTCTTGTGCAACGAGTCAATCAGGTACATGAGATCTTCCGGCGTTCCGTAACGCGCTGTCGGAGCAAAGTAGCCTAATGTCTGATAGCCCCATGAGCCATAGAACGGATGCTCCATCAATGGCAGGAACTCTACAGCGTTGAAGCCCATATCTTCACAGTAGCCGGGAAGCTCCTCTGCCATTTCGCGGTATGATAGCGACAAACCGTCATCCCAATGCCTACGCCATGAACCCATATGAACCTCATACACGCTGAGGGGTGCTGAGAGATTCATTTTTTCCCCGCGATGTGCGAGCCATTCAGAGTCGCCCCATTCGTATTCTGGCCAGTGCGTTATTGATGACGTTCTCGGAGGAAGCTCAAATGCCCGGCAGAATGGATCCATCTTCTCTTTGACTTCGCCGTGTGAGTTCCTGATGCAGAATTTGTACAGCTCCCACTTGTTGAGGCCAGGCACGAATCCTTCCCATATGCCAGAGCCGTCCCATCTTGCTGCGAGGGGATGCGACTCCGTGTTCCAGCCGTTGAAGTTCCCCACAACGCTCACGGATTGCGCGTTAGGTGCCCACACGCTGAATGCGACTCCTTCTGTGCCGTCTGCGTCCGTGAATTTCTGCGCGCCCATCTTTTCGTACAGATGGTAATGCGTTCCCTGCTTGAACAGGAATATGTCATAGTCAGTGATCGGTGATACTCCATGACGTATATCGCCTGCCATAAAGAGATTACCCCCTTGTATGATTGATTGAATTGTGGTGTGGATAAATCGTGTTTAAATTTTATGTGATTATCGCGCTTAATTCAATTTTTCGGGGAGCAAATATTTGGCCAATTCATCGCAGACTTTTTCCGAGCCTTTCCATGACCAATGAGTATTGCCGAACCAGTACACATCTTTTCCACCGCGTTCAAGCTCTTTGCGGAGAATTGCTTTTGTGTCAATGAGGACGTAATTTTTGCCGGGCATGTTGCGCAACTCGTCAAACAGAGTATTTTCCGGGCGACCTCTTTTGTTGGTGATGTAGGGGTAATACAGGTCGTATTTGTCAACACATGGCATGAAGATTAACTTTATGTTTTTGTCGGCGAGGATTTTTGCGGCGGCGTTGAGATTCCTGTTTATCATTTCAGCATTGGGAGATTCGTTCAAATAGTTTAGGTCATAGTAGTAATACAGCAGTGTGTTTTCATATACAGGGTTAGTGAAAAGTTCTCTGCTGAGTCCGGCTATATACGCTTCTTCGCCTAATCTTTCAGAGTCTGTCATACGGTAAACGATGTTGACCAAAAATTTTTTGACGGCCTCCGTCATTACAGGCGCAAAGAATCCTGAAGCAAGTTGCTCTGATTTTTCTCTGACTCTGTCATGCAAAAAACGTTCAGCATATTCACGCGTCATTGAGAACTTTGACGGCGATATTTCACTCGCACCGAGTCGGTCTTGAACATGTCTACCAACGCTCTCAAGAATCACAGCTGAGGGATTAAGCTCATCAAGCATTCCTGATTCTGTGAGAATGTATAAATCTTCAAGGCAGTGATTCCTGAAACGGGCATTAACTAATTTCAGGCCGTATTTTTCCGAGATATAATCCTGATAATATCCTGCACCGGAGCCATTCGAGAATGAATCACCCAATGTTACAACGTCAAAAGACTCTTTCCTGCCTGACGCAAGATATTCTTTCAGCTCAACATGTCTCTTTGAGTATTCATGCTTTGGCGTGAAGGATCTTGTGCTTGAGAAACTGCCCATACGGTTAAGCTCATCCTGCATGAAAATATCCTTGACCACAAAATGCCACAATGCCAAATTCGCGGCCATGAACACAAACATGAATCCTGCCACGCACGCAACATATTTCTTCGCGCTCATATTGAATCATGCCCCCAATCAGAACTGGAAATACAAGAAGTCAGACACGCCCGAAAAATTCAGGAAGGCTGTTACGGCAATAACAGACATAGCAACAGCCCATAACGCATTTGGCCTGAAACGCTCCATAATCTGCCGGGTATTGGGCAATAACAGAGCCACAACTGAAGCGAGCAAGGTCGCACTCCTTCCACCCGAAGCAAGCTCACGGAATGACAACCCATAAGCCTCAAGGAAGCCCAAATATTTCGACAGCCTTACAGGAAGCACAATATGACGTATATCCAGCATGGCCGAGAGGATTTTCCCTGCCTCATTCAGATTTTCCGCCCTGAACACAGCCCAGCACAGAATCACACATGCAAACGTCAGCACCCACGACAAAACAGCAGGCAGCCTCATTCCCAGCCGCCTCCATTGGTGATTTACCGCAAGCATTAGACCGTGAAGAAGCCCCCATAAAACGAACGTCCAGCCGAGGCCGTGCCATAATCCCGTGAATAGCATAGCCGTGATTACGTTGCGAGTCCTCTTCAAATCACCTTCACGACTTCCTCCCATAGGTATGTAGATGTAATCCCTGACCCACGCGCCTAACGTGATATGCCATCTCCGCCAGAAATCTATAATGCTGAGGGACTTATACGGCGAGTCGAAATTCTGAGGTAGCTTGATGTTGAACATTAACGCGACTCCTATGGCCATGTCGCTATATGCTGAGAAGTCAAAGTACAGTTGCATTCCATAGCCTAATGCCGCAAACCACGCCTCAACAAACGTAAGGGCTTCCATGTTCGCAAAAAGTTGGTCTACTATGGGCGCGAGTATGTCAGCAACGCACACTTTCTTGAACAGCCCCAGAATGAACAGGGTTATACCTGCGGCTATGTTGTCCCAGTTCGGTATGAGCTTTGAGCCGTCGTTGAGTTGTGGCATTATGTCCCTGTAATCTGAGATTGGCCCGGAAATTACATGCGGGAAAAATGACACGTACCCGGCATATTTCGTGAGGGATTCTATTTTTGCTGAACCTCTGTATGTGTTGATGAGGTATGCTGATTGCGTAAATGTGAAGAATGACACGCCCAAAGGAAGATACGCCGTAACCTTGAAGAAGCACAGAAGTATGAAATCGAATGACAGCCCGGAGATGAGCCAGAATTTTTTTGCCACACCAGACTCAATTTTCCTGCCCACAAAATAATTTGCGCATATCGATGTGATGAGAATGGGAAGCGATTTTGCATCATTGATTCCGTAGAACATAAACGATGACGCAAGAAGCCATAATGCCGGAAAATTCCTACCCTGCTTTGAGAGCGCGAAATATCCTGCAAGCGTAACGGGAAGAAACACAAATATGAACTCGTATGTGCTGAAGAGCATTGCGGTTAATCCTCCTCAGCTTGTGTGAAAGGGGAAAACTTATCTGTCAGAAGGGAATAATTCAGGCGATGTGCGATGTGCGATGTGCGATGTGCGATTATACACGGCCATGCTTATTGTGTCAAGCTCCTTTTTTGTTGGGATTGTTGGATGTCAAGTATTATAGCATTGGGAAAAGAGCGGGCATTGTTCAAGATTTTTCAGCGCAATGTATAATTACAATCACAGTCAAAAATTTTTCACACGCTACAAAATCACAGTAAGGAGGATTTTTTTATGCGCACAAAGTTTTATCCCGCGCTCCTTGTTCTGTTCATACTCCTATTTGCGGCTCCGTCATTGGGAGCTTCATACGCCATAATCATGAACGGTGATGCTCATGTGGGAGAACAGGCGGTGCTTTCAGTAGAAGCCTCACAGATTCCTTCAGGCGGTTCTGTTGAATGGTCAGTGAGTCCCACGACAGGACTAACGCCTTACAGAATCTCATTGAGGGCTGGAGGCAGGGAATGCGCCTTCACTCCGCTGGACACTCACTCGCTTAAAGTCGTTGCCTCATTCATTGACCGCGATGGCAATATGATTTCCAGCACTGAGAGAATGATTACCCCCAAAGAGTTCCAAATCAATATAGCTGTTGTAGCAGGCAAGCCCTTAACGCTATGGAATGCCTCTGAACGCTCAGACTATGAGCTTAGTCCTGATACGCTCATGGAAGGAACGCCGATAAGGATACGCGCCTCGCTAAATCCTCCTTTCAAGGGTGAACATACGCTGAAATGGACGGGAGATGCCGCAACAGCCCTCATGAGCCCGGACAAAGACGACATATTCATACGTCGTGGGAGTGTCGGTGAAAGTGAAATATCAGTATCAGCCTTCAACGCATCAGGAACGAGATTAGGCGGTGGCGAAGGGAAAATCATCATCACTCTTCCTGCGTCAACATATCAGGAATCAGCAATGGAGCGTGAAGCGTGGCAGTCATGGCAAAAGGCCCAAGAACTTTGGGAATCTGGGAGCTATGCTGAGGCGGTTGACACAGCAACAAAGGCGGCAGGACTCTCGCCTAGAGATTCGGACATATCAGACGGCCTCCGAGCAATGACCGCGAATTACAACAGGTACACGAAAGCATTAAAGCTCCGTAATGACGCGAAGAATTTTGACGCGGCTAGAAGGTTTGATGATGCATTGAAGAATCTCCGAATCGCCCAAGTGATATGGCCAGCTGATGACGGTGAAGAGGGAATCAGAGCAGCCGAGCAAAAAGTTGAAGAGCTGAGGAAATTGCAACAAGAAGCTAACTGGCTACGTGATACCGCAAGCGCATATGACAATGAGAACATGTTTGAGGAAGCACTAGAATATTACGCGAAAAGTATCGCTGTCATGTCAAGTGATGCCGTTTCCGACAGAATGGAACGCATACGCAACCGCCTCACTCTTATATCTGACGCAGACCGTTACGCCGGGGAAGGCAACAACCTTGAACGCGAAGGAAAATTGCAGGAAGCGTTGAACCATTACAGCGCAAGCATAATGAGCAATCCTGACGCAGGACTCCGCCAACACATAGAAGAGTTGCAGAGTGTAATCTCACGCCGTGAACGTCAAGCCAATGCGCTTTACCGTGAGGGTCAAGACCTTCAGAGGCGCAATCAGAATCAGGAAGCCTTAAAGCGTTACACCGAAAGCATGAACGTTTGGCCGAATGACAACGCCAAGCAGAGAATACAGCAGTTGAGCAGAAGCACGAGATTAGCCCCTGACACAGTGATACGCGGCCCGGAAGATTTCGGAATTGGCACGAGGATTGATGCGCAGAAAATGATTCAGGAGGCAGATGAGCTTTACGCGCAGGGAGATATTGACCAGGCTGCAACACTCTACAAGAAAGCACAAGCTATTGCCCCGTCAGACGAAATGCGCAGATGGGTAGCACGTATTGATGCTGTACTGAAGGAACGCGACGCAGTGAACACCGCAAACAGGCAAATCGCCGAGGCAAACGCATTGTTCAAGGCCGGGAAAACGAAAGAAGCACTTGACCTTTACCGTGAGAGCCTGAAGACCCACAAGAATGCGGAAATTGAAGCGTTCATACGGAGGCAGGGAACATCGAAATGATTACCATAGGCTTCTGCAACCTCAAAGGCGGTGTCGGAAAAACTACAGCCTGCCAGAACATAGCCGCCGGACTCGCGAAAATGGGCAGGAAAGTTGCTGTTGTCGACATGGATCCGCAAAGTAACCTCAGTGCCGGATTCGGAATAACTCCATCGCCAACAGACCCGCAAGTGTTTGACCTGTTATCGGGCGAAGCAAAATGGGATGATATTGTCATCACGAAGGAAGGCATTGACATAATCCCAAGCTCATTGAGTCTGGTCATGGCCGAACTGAACAATGAAGGCCCTGTGAGTCGTGCTGAAGCTCTGCGCGATGCATTGAAGCAGGTTGCGCCCGGCAGGTATGACTACATGTTGCTTGACAGTCCTCCGCAATTGGGGATATTCACGCGTAATGTTTTGGCTGCCTGCAACAAAATCATTGTGCCTATGGACGGAGGGTTTTACAGCCTTTTCGGATTGAGACTCCTCAGCAGCTCAATAAGCGTTTTCCGTGAACGTCTTAACCCTGAGCTTGAAATCGCAGGAATACTCATGACGAACTACAACCCCCGGCTGTTCATATCTAAGCAAATCTACAATGACGTGCGCAAGACATTCGGGGAACTTCTGTTTGAGAGCTACATACGGCAGAATATAAGCATAGTCGAGGCTTCAAGCATGGGAGCATCAATATTCGAGTATGAGCCGAAATCAAAAGGTGCTGAATGCTACAAGCAGGTAACGAAGGAATTTGTACGGAGGATTGAAGGTGAGAATGCGCCCGTGAATTTCTTGGACGCAAAGCCAGCCCCTAAACCAGCCCCAAAGCCCGCACCCGCCGTGAAGCATGAGCCTGAACCGACAACATCCGCGACGACTCCGAAGCCCGCGCCGGAATCCTCAACGCCCGCAACACCTCCAAAACCTGCGCCGGAATCCTCAACGCCCGCAACGACTCCCAAAACCGCGTCGGAATCCTCAACGCCTGCAACGCCTCCAAAGCTCACGCCGGAATCCTCAACGCCTGCAACACCTCCCAAGCCTGCGCCAGAGTCTTCAACGCCTGCAACGCCTCCCAAGCCCACGCCAGAACCCGCAACGCCTGCAACGACTCTGAAGCCCACGACTGTCATAGAGCCTCCCGCGCCACCGAAACACCCAAAAGGCGACTATGAGAAGGGCATTATTGATGACGTTATAGACATGCTGCCGGAATCGGAAAAAGGCATGTGGATTCAGATTTTCGCGCCTATATATGACGTTTCGCGAGGGGAGATTGATGTTCACACCTTGCGTGATGATTTCGAGGACTCTGACAAAGACAGGTATACCTTCTACGTGTTGAATGATGAGTCTGATACGTTCTGGCCTGTCATGTATCCTGACCAGATAATTGAGCCGTTAAGGTGCGTGATAAAGCTGGATGAGTATGGAGCTGCTGAAGTGTATATGTAATGATGATATGAGATGTCCCCCAGAGTGATTTGCTCCGGGGGAATTTTTTTGTGTAGCGCGTCATTCGGGGGCTGAATCCTTCCTCCCCCACGTGAATTTATCCGGGAAAAACACTGCCAGCCTCTTCACCACAATCCCAGCAAGAACACTCTTCACCACATCCCCAGGAAGCGGCATCAACACGAAATACATCAGCAACGTTTTAGCTCCAAGCTCATTGCCGAGATAATATTTCGACATGACATAGTAATACGGAATCCCAAACGCATAAATCACAGCCATTCCCGACAACGCTCCAAGCATCCATACTGTGAAGCATGGCCGGAATCTTTCAGCGATATAACCCGCAATCCACGCCCCAGGAATGAACCCGATAATGTACCCGAATGTAGGATTTAACGCAGACCCCGTGAATACTGGAAGCCCAGCAAGCCCCGCTATAACATAAACGCAAACGCTCAAAGCTCCGTATTTCCCGCCAAGCACAAGCCCAGCAAGCACCACAAAAAATGTCTGAAACGTCAACGGCAATAACGGTGTAGGTATCTTGATGTGAGTCCCTATTGCGATTAACGCCGCAAACAACGCGCAAAGAGTCAGCCTTCCAGTTTTCATTGTGTCATCTCCTCCGTCCGTATCATTGAGACTTCGCCAGACCTGAGAGTCTCTTTTTGCCCCGCGTCATTCACCACAACAAGCCCCCCGGAATCGTCAATGCCTTCAACGTGTGCAACTCGCCTCATTCCGTCCTTCATGTACGTTATATCCCGGCCAGTTAGGATTGAACGTTCCCGATATGCTGTGATTATTGTGGGGTCATTGAGGTTTTCCGCGAACGTCATTACACGGTCAGCAATCTTCGCGCAAAGTTCATCACGCCCAAATGGAGCAATTCCACCATTGAACAGCGCACCAGCAATATTCGCCGCGTCAGAGCTGAATTTACGCGTTGAGACGTTCACGCCTATACCTGTTATGACACTCTCAATTTCTCCACTCTCAAATCCTGTTACGGCCTCAGTGAGAATGCCGGAGATTTTTTTCCCGCAAAAATACACATCATTCACCCATTTGATTCCGAGCTTGCCACGTGATTCAGGGTATAGCTCCTCAATCGCAAGACACACAGCTACAGCATCAGCAATCGTAATCATCTGGAATTTCTCAGCGTCAGAATCCGGCCTCAATACCAGCGACATATAGAGACCTGTCCCGGCTGGTGAGTCAAAATTATGACCGTAACGCCCCCTTCCAGCTGTTTGATGGTTGGCGGCTATGAGTGTTCCGTGAGAGGCTTCCCCGGTCATGGCCAGCTTCTTGGCGTGATTGTTCGTTGAGTCCGTCTCAGCGAGGCATATTACGCGGGTAATTTTGGAGTCCCGTCTAAGATTTGCAACGATACCTTCAGCCGTAAGAATGTCGCTTGATTGTTCGAGGCGGTAACCTTTGTTTGTGGCTGCGCTAATTATGTGGCCTTCCCTCCTTAATGATTCGACAGCCTTCCATATTGCCGCCCGCGACACTTTGAACGCTTCCGCAAGTGCTTCACCTGATACAAATTGTCCCCTGCTCATTTCGAGGACATGCAGTATTTTTTTCTTCATGATGGGCTGTATGTATACCACAAATTCCGAGTGCTGTAAACTTTTTGCGTATGCTCATGGTTTACGATAAGGCTTCGTTTGCATGAAAGATATTGAGGCGGGTATAATTTGCTCATTCAATCTTTTATGGAGAAGGGATGCCGGAATTATGGCTATTTCATCAAATATTCGCAGAGTCAGAAAGAATGCCGGATTCACTCAGATAGAGCTTGCCGCTAAAATGGGAATCTCAATCGCCACATTAAGGCGCTGGGAGGCCGGAGAAACAACTCCAACAGGTTCAAGAATGATGGAGCTTGCAGAATTGCTTGGAGTTTCGCCGGAAGAAATTGTTGGCGAGGATGAGCAGTCGAAGAGAGCAGGCCGGGCATATCTTCCAGCCGATGAAAGGTCTGGGGGAATGCTGGTGTTTGAGGCTGGCGGAACGAGGATTGAGCTTCCTCCGACGGATAAAGGCTACGAGATATTCAACAGGCTTGTCGAAAATATGATGACGAGGAAAGCCCCCCAGCAGTCATAGCGCATAACAAAAGGGGGCAGCATTCATTCACCGCCCCCGAAACATATCATTTCAGCCTTACGCCTGAGTCCCTCCACCGTTTGAGCTTGTGAGACGCTCAATGTTCTGCACAACTGCCGCATTCAATCCCATAGCCTTGGCGAGCTTGTCGAGGTATTTGCGTTCTGCGTCCGTATCAACCTCAATCGCCATCAACGAAGCCGAATACACCTGCGCAGCCAGTTCAGGCCGTCCCTTAACCGCCGCAACGATTCTCGCAGTCTCCATAGGTCCCTGCAATTTCTGAATCACGTAATTCATCCCTTCTTGCCCTATACCGGAAGACTTCATCGTGTTCATTATCTTGCTGAGTTCAGCGGGGTCAACTTGACCGTCAGCTTTTGCAGCGTCAATCATCGCAAGCAGTATTATTTCCGCGTCAACATTCTGCTGTTGCTGTGAGGGCTGTACATACTCCCTTGCGTATTC
>JAFSKY010000039.1 GCA_017448685.1 Synergistaceae bacterium | reverse complement strand
GAGTGCTGAAACATATACCATACAAAATATTATAGCATACATTTTTCTTGTCCAGTTTTTTTATGCCTTCATTGACTTTCATATATTCCCATGAACATCAGGTAAAAACATATCCGCGCTGTAATGCTGCCACAACCGTATCAGTTATAGCCAGGGACATACTTCCTTGAACGCTCAATTACTCTCACCGCTATTTTGGGCGCGATTGCTGTCAGGAGGGCGGCCAGCTTTTTGGGCAGGTAAGCAGAGCTGAACATGAAGCCGATTGCGTCGCGAAGGGTTATTCTTTTCGTGAGGTCGGATATTATTGCGGGGTATTCGGGACTGTTCCTGTCATGTGAGAGGCATACTTCACGCAAAATCTTCATTGTGTTCTGGATATAATCATCCCTGAAATATTTTGACATTCTCGGCCATTCATTTGGGAATCTCTTTTGCGCTTGTTCCTTCGCAATTGAAAGTGCCTCGTAATAATCCATACTCTTTGCGCTGTATGACGTGTACATTATAGAGTCGCTCCTGAGCCTGTAAAAATACATCGGACTCTCGGTGAAAGATATTTTCCCAGCCGAGCCGAAAACATCAGGCATAACAGCGAGATCCTCACACACGATCCCTTCATGATAATATATCCCGCCAGCCGTGAATATCTTTGTCCTGTACAATTTTCCCCAAGCTGTACGCTCTATACCGTCCATAGCAAGAGCCTTCATCACAGCTTCTGACGGTGTAATTACGTGGCATTCACTTACGCTTTCATGGGTGAGTTTTTCCGCGTCAGTTGTGTACATGCAGCACGATATATCAGCCCCGTTTGCCTCAATCATAGAATACAGCCGCCCTAAATATTCCGGGACAACATAATCATCGCTGTCAATAAAGGAGATGTATTCTCCACGAGCTGAATTTATGCCTGCATTGCGTGCCGAACCGAGTCCGCCGTTTGATTTGTGGATGACTCGTATCCTGCTGTCCTTGCGGGCGTAATCATCACACATGGCCGGGCAATTATCCGGGGAGCCGTCATCAACAAGAATGATGTCGAGATTCGTATATGTCTGATTCATCACGCTGTCAACGCACTCATTCAGGTAACTTTCAACTTTGTAGACGGGAATTATTACGGATATGAGCGGGGTATTACTCATTTGGAAGTCTCCTTTTTGGGAGGATTATATCATTACGCAGGTAGGGCAGGTATCTCCTTCGTTGGCAATTCAGGAATATTCGCGTCAAGCCCGGCAATCTTTTCGCGCAATGTGTCAAGAATCCCGGCAGTGATATTCCCGGTCTGAGTCATGATTTCGTTTTTCGCCGTCATAATCCCGTCAATGATTCTGTCCTGTCGTTTCATGGCCGACTCAAGCTGGCGTGTCGTATGCATGGCTTGAAGGGCTATATCTTCCTCAATCTTCTTCATGTAGAGATTATGAGCCGGACTCCCCTCCTCATAGCGTCCTAGAATTTCGAGTAATGCGGGAAGTTTTTCGGCGGTGTAAAGGTCATTATCGCGCTTTATTTCAGCAGTCAATTCCGCGTAAAACTCTTCAGCCTCCCTAACAGCCTGCAATGTTCCTCCCTCAATTATCGCAAGCCTTCTTTGCGCAAGCTCATCAATTTTTTCCTGCATGGCCGTTATAGCCTCAGAGATTCTCATGAAACCTTCAGCCCTAGCTTGTTCCTGTGCGATTCTGCTTTCCTTTTGTGCCTCGATTATGTCCAATTGCGCACGCCTCATGAGTTCGATTCGTTCGTTCTCGATTTCAGCGCGTTCCTTGTCGACTTGGGCAGCCTTCACGCGGTCAGGGTCATATGTTGTTGTTGTGGTGTAAGTGTGTGAGCTTGAGCTTCCCCCAGCATATGACGCAACAGCACTACTCACAGCAGAGCCGCTACTACTGCTGAAGAATGATTTGACCTTGCTGATTGCAGAGCCTATTCCTGAAACTATGCTTGAGAATAGTCCCATTACTGTGCATCGCCTTTCTGCAAGTTACTCCTCATCTTGAACATTAGCGAGTTATATTCCTTTTCACGCCTCGCAAGCTCATCACCATATGCCTTAGCATCGCTCAAATACACGTCATAATTCTTCGCCTTAAGCCCCGCAAAGTCATTGAGTATCTCCGCTGAAATCTTGTCGAGTCCCTCATCAGCCACAAACGCAAGTATTTCATCAATTTGCATGTCGAGCAATTCATCCGCCCGCCTGAAACGCAAATTTCTGGTATACCCCTTTGCGCTCCTCAAGGTAGAACTTATCCACAGCATATTTGTATTCCCCAAGTGCCGCAATGATTCTTTCAGGGACGCTCAAATCACCACTACCGGAAGGAATATCGCCAGCAAGCCCCCATTCAAGCAAGGGTTGAAGTTTGCGCTCAATCCTGAATCGTAAAGCCTGCCAATCTTTGAGCCATGAGTCCCAGATTCTTGCGTCAATCGTATCTTGAACACATGAGTCTCTGAGTTGTCCGCAAAGTGCTGTCATGAAAACGCGGTAATTCTCCGTCCAATCTGTGAGAATCTTAACGGCATTGATGACAAAATCCCTGTGTGACTCGAAATACTCAATTTTCAGCAGGACATTCATGATTATGCGGGCTGTGTTCTCCGCTACGAGGGCGAAATCTGCGCGGCGTTCATCCTGAATTGCGGCAAGGTACGTCAAGTCGTCTGTGCTGTCGACTCTGGCTTCAAGCTCATCTGCCTGGCGACTTACGGAGAGTATTTTCTCTTTTGCGTTGTGCATTCCCAGCGACAATTTACGGCGGAAAAACTCTATGCGTCCCCTGAGAAAGTCATTCTCTTCGCGTGAAAGGGCTGGGCTGTCCTCAAATTTCTTTGACAGGTGAAGGGTTATTGCGCTGAACTGGCTTATTGTTGGCTGCTTTTCGCGTTCGTATTCCTCAAGCATGGACATTAATTCGGCAGTCCATTTCTGGAGGGACTGAAAGTATTTGATGACTGATGAGCTTATTGCGTGGAGGTCATATTGTGCGAGGGGGCTGTGTAATCGAACTCTGAGGACAATATGCGGACGGCCATTAGGGAGGCGATTTGTGCGTCGAGTTCCTGAAGTTGTCGCTCAAGGTCAGGTTTGCGGATGAAGATTTGCCCGTAAAGCTCTGTGATTTCGTCATCGTTGAATTTAGGCCAGAGGTTATTGCGTGTGAAAAGGTCGAGGGTAAATTGTAGGCGTTCTGTTTCGGAGTAGATTTTGTTGTTGGGGTCAACGTCTTGTGGGTATGTGGTGTTGGCTATGAGTGATGGGTTGCAGGGGATTAAATTGCCAGAAATGGAACTATCAAAGCTATTACTGTAATATAAATCTAGTTGACCGCCTTCACATCTCCAATATTCTGCCTCACAAATATAATAATTACCTCCTTTACGAAACGGGAAACATTTATCGCAAGCGATTAGGCATAATTCACTTCTTGAAGGTATACGCCATCCAGTTATCCTGCTTACCTTGTCAAAGTTTCCTATTTGGCCTCCCTGATAGTTGAAGTAATCCAGATTAGCCCACAAAAGCCCCGTAACCTTATCCAGCAGAATATACTTGTTATCCCGGAAGAAATACCACCGCTGACTCTTTATCGCCTCAAGGATTCTGCTCTTGCCTTCCTCCATGATGGACTCAATCTCTTTCAGCCCGGCAATAACACTCTCACGCCGAGCCTTTAGCTCTGACAGCTCCGACATAATGTTTCATAATGTTTTCTCCTTTCATGGGAATGCGAGTATTCTTGCACAGTCCCCGCCTGCCGTCAAATGTATATGTGATTATGCCTTGCGGAATATCCTCATTATCGCCAATATAGTTTCAGTTACTGCGCCTAGTAGAGATTTTATGCCTTCTACTATTTTCGGAATCGCAAGCAAAGTAATCACTGCCATAATAAGCCATAAATCCCAGCCATGTATAAAGCCTACATCACGTTTCATTCTCTCTATATCATGCTTCATTGCAGAGACTTCTAATTTCAGCTCTCGAATATTTTGGCGCATGTCTGAAAGCTGCTTATCCGTCTGCGCAAAATGCTCCCTCAATAGAAGCTCAATCCTCGAAATATCATCGCTGGCCATAATATTATGCCTCCTTTGTGTTTATCCGACCATGATTATACATATCCGCTTGACTCACCGCAAAATATATCTGTGCTAATATAACTCACACGCAAAATTTTCACATTAAAGGAGAGATTACCACGAAGAAATTATTGCGTTCTTTCCTCTCACACACGCTAACCATAATCCGCGAAGACTGGAAAGCCGTTGCCGTAATCATATTCGCAAGCACACTTCAAGCATTCGCCGTCAGATATTTCACCATGCATTATCATTTCCCCGATTTGGGCGTGTCAGGGATTGCCGTTCTCACAAATTACATGTTCGGAATCTCGCCTAACTGGGTCATACTCACTGGCAATATTCTCCTAGTCATGTGGGCATGGAAGAGTCTCAATGTACGATTTCTCGCGCTCACAATCACGGCCATACTCACATTCTCCA
Organism: Synergistaceae bacterium; assembly: GCA_017448685.1. Lineage (GTDB taxonomy): Bacteria > Synergistota > Synergistia > Synergistales > Aminobacteriaceae > JAFUXM01. Next base: position 9,874 of record JAFSKY010000039.1, on the reverse strand, counting down.
CGATGCTGTCAGTGTTTGCACTTTATCCCTTGCCACTTCCCGATGACAAATTCATGGCCACAGTGATAACCGGGCTGCTCAAAGGTTCTGCGGGAGCACTCATGCTTAATGCTGGCGGTTCAGGAGGAGGAACGGACATTAGCGCAATCGTTTTGCGGAGGCGTTACGGCCTTGAAGTAGGCAGCTTCACCATCATCATCAACATGCTGATTTTGGGACTCTCAATTGAGGTCGTTGGACTTGAGTCTGTGGTATATGGGGCTGTTGGACTGTACGTAACCGGGATAACGGTTAACAGTGTTACGCACAATTTTGACAGGCGCAAGCAGGCAATAATCATCACGAATAAGCCCGATGAGGTCAGCGAGTTCATCAACTCACTTCACAGGGGAGTAACACGTCTTGAGGGGCGTGGAGGCTATACGGGGCAAGTTAGGCCGGTATTGATTACGTTGCTTGAGCCGAGGCAAGTTATGATGCTGAAGCGTTTTCTGAAGGAACATGATGACCGGGCGTTTGTGTCTATTTGTGATGCGTCTGAAGTTTTGGGGCGTGGCTTCAAGAGTTGGCGTTCGTTATAGTCAAGTCGCCCATGACAAAGGGGAGATTTAGAGGGGTAATGGCAAGTCGCCCATGACAAAAGGGGAGATTTAGAGGGGTAATGGCAAGTCGCCCATGACAAAGGGGAGATTTAGAGGGGTAATGGCAAGTCGCCCATGACAAAGGGGAGATTTAGAGGGGTCAACACATACAAAGGAGGAGAATATTACGAGTGATTTCAGTATAGGGAATATGTTAGATGACGACAAGAGAGCCTCATTGCAGAGCTTTTCGGAGAACCTTCCCGCAAAAATCCAGCAGGAGTCGCCACGCTCAAAGAGGGATATTGTCTCACGAGTAGCATATCTTATCGGGATAGACGCGAAGTATTTCGGGCTTTCACAGGGCGAGAACATGAATCCACACTTTTACCGCTCTGTGTATGACGAAATGAATCAGGACAAGGAAGCCAGAATCGTGCGTAATTTGTGCCAGCTTAGGACGAAATTGCAGCGTAACTTCAAGGCCATCTGCATAGAAATGAACTCTGATGTGAAGAACATAGACTCAATGCCTGACCTTGTGCCGCCGGAAATATTGCAGGCATTAGAGCAGGACGGAATACCCTTTGTGAGGCCGCGAAGGAGGCTCGAAGATTATATTGTTGACGTTCACAACTATTTGCTTCCTCATGTCCCTAACTGCCAGAAATTTATACCTGACTGGGTGAAATGGATCTACATACGCAATCTATTCTTCATCATCAAGGGCAACACTGTAGAAGGCAACCGAGACGCGGCAAAATCCTATTACGAGTTCCGGGACTTGTTCCCCTATCAGGCGTTCATAAACTGGTATCCCGATGATGGCGACGGAAATATATTACGTGATGACGCTAAATTTTTGCCCATACTTTACGAGCGCAATAGGGATAAATTCTACGACATGAGCAAAGTTACTGAGGCAGGCGATGCGGCAATTGAAGACCCCTCGGAGTTTTTCGCGAAGGCTGAAAGGGTACTTGTTGCGATTGACTGCGAAAACGCTGACCCTTGCAAGGTTATTGGAATCATGAAAGAGCTTCAAGCGCGTGGGCTTGCCGGGAAAATATCGAAGATACTTCTTGTCGATGACGAACATACTTCATCACAATGGCGAGCTTTGAGGAGGGATGAGAATCTTCCGCTTGAGTACTACATGACTGACAGAGTCAAGGATGACAAATCAGCGGTTGACGTGGCATTGACGATAAAATTCTGCCGTGAGATTGTGCAGGCAAAAGCTGAAGGGAGGCCGATAGATTCTGCTGTGATTGTGTCAAGCGATTGTGATTTCTGGCCATTGATAGAGCTTACTCCAGAGGTGAAATTCATGGTCATGCTTGAATATGATAATTGCTCACAGCTTTATTACCAGAGATTGCAGAATAATGATGTGCCATTTCTATATATTGATGAATATTTTGCGGCGGGTAATCTTGAGCTAAAGACAGAGATTGTTCTTCAGGAAGTAATACGCGAGATTGAGGAGGGTTATTTGAGCAAGATAAATATATTCTCGCTCATGAACAGGGCATTGACTAAGCTGGAACTGAGAATGAACGAGAGTGAAGCCGCTACGTTTTATGACAGGTACATATCAGTGATGAATATAACGTTTGCGAAAAATGGAAGTGCAATTCTCCAGAACAAGCCGGATCTGAAAGATTGACAGCTGAGTCGCAAGCCCCTCTGTGAAAAAGGCAGGGGGGCTATTTTTTTACCGCGCTACACGTAACATCAAACGTATAAATCTCATCGGGATAATTCTCATCCTGAATCACAGAGCCTTCCCAGCGGATTAAAGCGTTTTTGCCGGGCATGAGGGACAATGTGATTTTGTCTTCACCGTCAACAAATTCCGTGCTGAAGCTCCAAGAATTTTCGCCTTCTCGCCTCATGTCATATGGCACAGAATATTCCCATGTCCTTTCACACACAACCTCGCCGCGAATGTCAGTGATTACCCCTGCGAAAATCACATCAGCTCTCCCTTCACCTTCACTCTCAGAGTATTTCACGCTCTCAATGGTCAATACGACTCCGTCAGCATTCAGTGAGACATCAACGCCTGGTTGACGTGGGTCAATGCCAGTCCCGGAGCCTTCACCCTTCCAGACTCCGACAAGGGCATTAATCCCGGAGGTTTTTGGGGCAGCTGTGGCGGGTGTAGCGGTCTTTGAGGCTTTGCGTTTTGCGCGGGCTGCGTAAGAGTCATTGCAGGGAATGAGAATGAGAGCGGCAACCATGACGGCAAAAATTTTCATGGAAAGTTTCATATTACTCATCAAATAATCGCTAGGATACCCCTTGCTTTAGCTATGGGGATCAGCGCACCCTCCTTTGTTGTTATATCGCCCAAAGGCGAGCGGGCATAAATATCTGCTAACATAAAACAGACCACCGCCCGCTAGCGTTATAATCCTTCGCCAATGTTATCCCGCGGTTTTATACGTTTGCAGCACTGTCCCTACCCCTCAGAACTGTTTAACCACAAGCCGCAGTGCTGAAAACTAGGATTTACATTCGCAGATGCCTATATATTCGCGGATAACGTAGTCAGCTAAGACTTAGGCTAGTCAGCAAGTGCTTTACACACGTTTTAGACGTGGGGTTACTGACCTTCCTTCAGACGGGATAAATCATTGTAGCACAGCACTGTTATAATATCGGCGTAAGGAGGATTGACAATGAAAAAGATTCTTGTTGTCTCAGGCCACACAAACCTTCAGCACGATTCATTCGCCAACAAAATAATACTCTCCCGCATGGAAGAAATCATGCCCGAAGCCGAATATGTGTATCTCGATTCGGAATATCCCTCATGGAAATTTGACGTTGAACGCGAGCAGAACAGATTGCGTAGTGCAGACGTTATCGTGATGCAATTCCCGTTCTTCTGGTACGGCGTTCCTTCACTCATGCACAAGTGGATGGAGGAAGTATTCGTGCATGGCTTCTCACACGGCTCAAAGGGTAAAGCCCTCGTTGGGAAAAAGCTCGTTGTGTCTTTCACGTCAGGTGCGCCGGAAGAAATGTATCAGGCTGGAGGGATTCAAGGTTATCCCGTTGATGATTTCCTGATTCCGTTGAAGCAGTTTGCGAAGGCTTGCGGAATGATATGGGAAGGCTATGTTTACAGCGGAGGATTGTCATATGCCAGCAGACATGATGACGAGAAATTGCGCCAGATGAAGGAGAAAGCGTTATTACACGCTGAGAGGGTTGCGGAGAAGGTGAAGAGCCTTTAGCGCATCAGGCCATGAATCTCAGGGCATACTCAGGTTACTTCAGGGATAACGCGAAATTGCTGGCTTCGTCATCCGGGGGCGGTGCAACAGCTTTAAGCGAGGCAGTAATACGTCAAGGAGGCTTGGTTTTCGGGGCGTGTTACTCACCTGACTTCAGGACGGCGGAATTTGCTTGCGCTGAAAACATTGCAGACCTCGACAAGCTCAAAGGCTCAAAGTATATTCCTACAGAGAAACGCATATTTCATGACGGGGAATATAAACCTTTGTGGCCTGTTGTGGCGGAAAAATTACAGTCCGGGAGGCTCGTTCTTTTCACAGGGTTGGGCTGTGATGTTGCGGCGTTGAAATCCTATATCGCCTCAAAGGGAATCAGCGCGGATAATCTTTTCACGGCGGATCTAATCTGTTATGGCCCTGTCATTCATGAGGTTCACGCACAGTATATTGACTCACTCGAACGCAAATACAAATCACGCATAACTAGCTTCACTGCCCGGCGGAAAATTCAAGGCTGGACTCCCTCATACATATTCGCAGAGTTTGAGAGCGGGCAAAAATTCTGTGAGAGGCTTTACGGCACTGATTACGGCGCGGCGTTCAAAGCATATTCACGTGAATGCTGCTATCAGTGTCAGTTCAAGGGAGCTAGCCATGTGTCAGATATTACTCTTGGTGATTTCTGGGGGCTGACTCCCGAAATGGACGGCTATAACCCCGGCGGTGTGTCAGTGTTCCTCGTCCACAACGAAAATGGAGAACGCCTAATGCGGATGATTGACGCGCAAGAATTTCACATTTCGCCAGCTGACCCGGAATTTGTCATCGCTCACAACTCCAAGTATCACACGTGCATGAAGAAGCCAGCAGATTATGCCTCATTCCTTGATGACCTGAAGACAATCGGACTTCATGCGGCAATGGTGAAACGTTCAGGGGGTATACTGAGATATTATGCCCGCAAATATATTCCTCGCCGAATAAGCAGACTCCTGAAAGCCATCCTCAAATAGTGTACAATACCTGCAATTATCCCGAAAAAGGCAGGTCAACACAAAATCAATGTCATCAAAAGAAAACTGGCCATCACGAAAAATCTCCCCTCAAGCCCTCCTGACATTAGCGCGTGAGGCCGCAAACAACGCCTATGTCCCATACTCACGCTTTCACGTTGGGGCGGCAATGCTTTTCGCTGGGGATGAGGTCATACAGTCCTGCAACGTTGAGAACGCCTCATACGGAATCACGATATGTGCCGAGCGTGCTGGGGTTGCGGTCATGGCCTCTCAGGGAAAACGCAATCCCCTCGCAATCGCTGTAGCCGGATCACGTGAGGACAAAGACGATTACATGAACATTCCATGCCCCCCTTGCGGAGCTTGTCGGCAGGCTTTGACCGAGTTCAACCCAGATATGCTTGTCGTAATGGCATCAGAGGACGGCGCGAAGGTTTACACTTTGAAGGAGCTTTTGCCGTTCACGTTCACGCTTGACCCGGATTAGGCCATGAAGTGTGGAGTAGTTTCAATCATTGGCAGGCCAAACGCGGGAAAATCCTCACTCATCAATGCCCTGCTGAAGACTCATGCCCTCATCATTTCGCCCAAACCACAAACAACCCGTAATTCTGTGCGTTGTATATGGAATGACGAAGGAGCGCAGATTATTTTCACCGACACGCCCGGGCTTTACCGAGTAACGAATGAGCGCGACAAGCTCGGAATCTTCCTGAATGACGAAATCGCCCAAGCTCTTGCGGATTCTGACGTGATAATCTGGCTAGTCGATGCTTGTACACGCAAACTTCAGCCGGATGATTACGCCGCCGCTGAAGCATTGCCCGCGAAAATTCCCGTGATTCTTGCCGCGAACAAATCCGACAAATCAGACCCCGCCAACGCTTTCAGGCTGTATGACTCTCTGCGAACATTTGCCGCGAAAATCGCCGTGTCAGCAAAAGCCAAGCGCGGACTTGATTCCCTCATTGCTGCCCTTATGCCGTTAATCCCAGAAGGAGAACCGCTGTATGACCCTGATATTCTCATGGACACGACAGAAAGGTTTATGGCCTCAGAGATTATCCGGGAAAAAGTGTTGATGTTGCTGCGTGATGAAGTGCCTCATTGCGTGGCTGTTGTGATTGACGAGTACAAGAGCCCGGACGAATATCCCGGCAGGAAAAAGCTCTATGTTCGTGCTTCACTCATAACTGAAACTGATGGGCAGAAAAAAATCGTAATCGGCTCAAAAGGTGAAATGATAAAGCGAATCGGCGAGGCTTCTCGGAAATCTCTTGAGGAGGTTACCGGCCATGAGGCATATATTGATTTGTGGGTGAAGGTTGTCCCTGATTGGAGGAGGAATCCTGCGGCACTGAGGCGGCTGGGCTATGCGGACTGAGGTATAACAAAAACCCCTCCCGCTGAAAAACGGAAAGGGCTTTGTGTGTGAGAAAGGAGTGTTGTGTTATATGATGGCAGCTTATGTTTAGTGCCTTGTCTTGAAGAAATCGTCTATGCTGTCGAGTATATCTTTTGGCAGCATCGTCTTAAGCAGATACTTTTCCGGCTTGAATCTCAACACTTCCATAATGCTCCGTTTATCGCCTTTTGCAGTGAGGAACATCACAGGAATATTTGCCGTGTTGGGGTCTGAACGTATCATTTCCAGAACCTTTGGGCCGTTCACAATTGGCATCTCGAAGTCAAGAAGTATCAGGTCAACTTTGTTTTTCGCAAGAATAGTTATCGCGTTCATTCCTGAGCTGGCCACAAGAATCTTATACCGCGTTGAGAGAAGGCTCTTCATTGAGCGTAATGCTGTAGCGTCATCATCTACTATCAGTATGCTCTTGAACTCCTTGAGCTTGTCTACGGCTTCTCCTTCTTTCTGAAGGCGCTTGATGAGTTCGGCAAGGTCAACCGGGCGCGTGTACATCTGCGCAACGTAATCGGCCTTTTTGCCCACCACAGTGTCAAGTTCCTCCTGAGTCCCTATCACGAAGAAGCGAATCCCTCTGTCCTCGACCAAATCGCGAATATAGCCGAGTACATCAATCATCAAATTGTCCTCGCCCTGTAGGTAGAGTATGAATATTCTGGGAATGTCGTCTTTCTTGGCTTCTTCCTGTGGGGCTGAACCTTCCTCGCTTGATTCTTGCTGGCTCAAAAGCGCGGCAACCTCAGGATCTATTGCGTCTTCCTCATTGCCGTTGTCCTCTTTCAGGAAATTCGATATTGCCGTAACATCAGGCTTGACGGTCAAAACCTCGAAATCCTGCGCCTTTAGGTGATTGATTATCCCTTCAGAGATAAAGCTCACCTTTTCCGTGATGAATAATATTTTGCTCATTTTGCCTCGTTCAGTCCTTCTTTCATGTTATTCTTATGGTCAATACTATTATAGCAAGCTCTCAAGCGTCCCCCAGTCCGCATTTGTAACGCACTCTTTCACCTTCTCGAATTTCTCGCGCTCGGCTTCTGGAATGCGATAATTCTTCGTTTCCTCTATCAGCCTGTCGATGTTGTCAAGGTCAAAATCTGCCGCGAATCCCTTAATGAGCGAGTACATTTCCTGCAAATCTGACGGCGAAATTTCCGGCAATGACATATCCGGCTCATCTTTGCTCCCAAACACCTCAGCTAACACAGGCTTATACCCTCTATACTGTGAGAGCAATGCGGGCGTTTTCGCGTCAATCTCGGCTGTGTCGTTTTTGTCCCCGCAAGCCTCAAGGTATTTAGCGTTTTCTGAGAGATTCAATGCCCCAACGAGTCTGGCTGAACTCTTCAAGGCGTGTACCAGAACGGTGTAATTCTTCACGTCGCCTTCATGCCAGAAACGCTCAATATCTCCCGATTTTTTGTCGAGTGAGTCGTAGAATATCTGAAGTGCCTGTATGAATGTATCTTCGCTTCCGCAGTTCGTTACAGCCGCGTCATAATCAATCCCCGGTATACTCTTGAATTTCGCTGACTCGTCTTCTGGCTCTGCTGGTAATGGTGCTTCAACAGGTGCTGAAACTTCCGGGACATTTTCCGATTCCGATTCTGTTCCGTCATTCCGAATCACCAAATCAGGCGGCAAATATTCCAGCAAAACCTGCTCAAGCCTCACTGTGTCAACTGGCTTCGATATGTAATCGCTGAATCCCTCATCGATATACAGTTGTCTTGCGCCCAAAACAGCATTGGCCGTGAGTGCTACTACAGGCGTGTTGTAGTTGAGGCCGTCCGTTATCTTCTTCATGTTGTGGAAGGCTTCTATTCCGTCCATGCCTGGCATACGGTGGTCAAGGAATATCATGTTGTAGTGGTTCATCCTCACCATTTGGAGCATTTCCAGACCACTTGAGGCCGTATCAATCTTGATTTTCGTCTTCTTGAGGAGGTTAGCGAACACAAGCAAGTTCACATCAGCATCATCAACAACGAGTACTTTTGCATTTGGCGCGGTGAATGTCTGAGTAAAGCCTCTGCCCTGTTGAGCCGCCGCAACTGAGAATGCCCGCTGATAGTCCCCAATAGGCTCCCACTTGATTACGGACTGCCTAACGCTGAATGAGAATGTTGACCCTTTGTGAAACACGCTCTCTATTTTCAGCTCTGAACCCATCAATTCAAGCAATTTCTGCACAATCGGAAGACCTAAGCCAGAGCCATCCGCGCTGAATTTCCGGGAGGCTTCAACGTGTTCAAATGGGAGGAAAATATTTTCGAGATCCTCAGATTTTATGCCTATACCCGTGTCAGTTACGGAGCATTTCAGCATTATGCTGTAGCTGTCGGCTGTGTCATACCCAATTGTAACGGTAACTCCACCGCGCTCAGTGTATTTTATGGCGTTGTTCAGCAGGTTCAGCATGACTTGCCGTATGTGGTATTCATCGCCGTCAAGTATGCGGGGTATGTCCTTGTCAACGTTTACGGTGAATGTGAGAGATTTCTTTTTGGCCTGTTCCGCCGCAATGCTTACGAGGTCATTTATCAGCGAGCCTAAATCATAGCGCACAGGCATAATTTCCATCTTTTTGTCCTGCAACTTTGAGAAGTCGAGAACGTCATTGATTATCCCCAGCAAAGCACGCCCACTACGTTGAATCACTAATGCATATTCGCGGATTTCTGGCCTCTCCTCCTCACGCAGAATCATCTCATTCATTCCCAATATCGAGTTCATCGGTGTGCGAATCTCATGGGACATGTTGTTGAGGAATGAGCTTTTTGCTTCGTTCGCCGTGTTAGCCTCAGCTATTGCCGTGTCAAGTCGCCTCTGCTGATACCTGTATGCGTATGTGTATATGAAGCACATCATGACAAGCACAGCCGCAACAATCAAAATCGGGATGAATGTGTTTGAGGGGTCAGCGAGTGAAGGGTCTATCGAGGCCGGGTAATAACGCTCAAATATCCCGCTCATGATGTATGCGGCAATCTCAAGCGCAACCATCACAATTCCCCCGCGTGTGTCAAGGAAGCACGGAGTCGCCACAATAGCGAGGATGAAGAACACAGGTACTCCGCCCTTTGTGCCACCGTCAAGGAAGAATAATGCCGTCAGCCCGTAAATGAATCCTCCAGCCGTCAGAGGGTATGCAAGTTTCAGAAGGGATACCGCGTTTCCTCTGCGCAGACTCCTCACCGAATACACCAGCAGTGCCAGTGAGAGCGCGAAAAGAATCATATACGCCGCCCCGCTCGCATAATGCCCGCCGAAAAGACGTAATGCCCCCGTTAGACTCATGGCGAATGACGCGACAAAAGAGAATGCGCAGAAGCATAAAGCCGTAATATTCCTGCCTGAGCTGTCAGGCTTCAGTATGATTTCCCTTATTGTTTGAGTGTTCATGCGGGGAATAATATCACATTTAATGTCCATGTTCTACTGAGGGCTTGACAAGATAAAATTTTTTCTTTGCAGGTTATATAATACTCTCATTCATTCCCGCATAAGGAGTAATTACAACTTGGAAAGCAATTACATTATCGAAGCCCAGATCGCTGTAATATTTCTGAGCGCGACTCTTTGCATCTACCTTCAAATTAT
>JAFSKY010000038.1 GCA_017448685.1 Synergistaceae bacterium | reverse complement strand
GGGCTTGATCGTCTTGTGTTAAACGCTTTCACGATGTTCACGGCCTCAGCTGTTGCTGTTGGATTCGTGTATTCAGGATTCGGCGCAAACCTCCCGGCAATATTGATTACAGTCTCATTGCTTGTGATACCCGGCATTCCTCTGGTCAACGCAATGCGGAATCTTTTATGCGGGAATGAGATAAACGGGATATTGCAGATGCTGAAGATATTTGTTGAGACAATGGCACTTGGCTTGGGAATATATTCTGCTCTGGTCATGCTTGAAGGACTCGTTGCGGTGAACCCTTCGCCCCTCCCGACCCTGAATCCGTATGTTATGGTCGTGCTGTCATACGTTGCCTCAGTGGGATTCGGCGTGGTGTTCAGGATTCCCGTGAAAGACTTATGGCTTGCTGGGCTTGGGGGGGCATTGGCGAGGATTGCGCTTATCGTGCTAACGCCTCTGACATCAAGCCGACTCCTGTATATGACGATTGCGGCATCAGCGGCGGCATTGTATGCTGAGTTTTTCGCGGTAAAACGTCGTCAGCCCTCAACGTATTTCATTTACCCCTCAATCATTCCGCTTATACCCGGAGATTTGTTCTTTTTCGCGCTCACAGGGCTGTTTCTTGGGAATAGAGCCACAGTCGAGACGAATGGGATTAACTGCCTTGTGTCATTGGCGGGGCTTTGCATGGGATTTGTGTTGAGTTCGGCTGTTGTGATTCATGTGAGGCGGATGAAATACAGTAAAATATAGCGCAACATGAAAGGAGATATAGCGAAATGCCCGGAAAAATACGAGTCCACCTCGATATGCAATGCGTTGACCTTCCATGCGGAATGGGGCGCAACGAAACGGAAATAGCATTGAGGCTCATGAAGTATGATGACTTGGACATAACAGCGTCATACTTTCTCCCAATTGGCGATGATAGGAACGTGAGACAGTTTGATTTTCCCGTGAGGCGCGTGAAGATTCCGACTCCGCTGGTGTATCATGCGTTGCCAACAGGAAATAGGAATATTATCCACGCCATAGAGAAGCCGCTATTTTGGCTTGCGCGTCATTTCGTCAGCTATGACTCTCTTGTGGGCAATACGGGCAATAACATTCATGTGTTTTTCGAGAACAGAATACCAGTTATTCCCGTGAAAGGGAAAATCATAGCCGTGATTCATGATTTAAGATCCCTATTTTTTGAGGAGAGCAACAGCAATAGGAAGATTAACACACTGGTAAACACTGAGGAAATAATAAGGCGGGCGAACAAAATAATAACTGTCTCAGACTTCACTAGGAAAACTCTTGCTGGCACATTTGATGTTAATGCTGATGATATTGAAGTGGCGCATAACGGTATAAACTCCGCTGTGTTTTCGGGAGAATATGACGCTGACAGCCTCAGAAAAGAATACGCCCTCCCAGAAAAATACATTCTCTATTTCGGCTCATGCGACAAGCACAAGAATGTTGAGTCCCTCGTGAAAGCATATGCCCTCCTCCCTGAAAGATTGAGAGCGGAATACAGGCTACTCATCACGAATCCGAGCGACTCCGTGAAAGAATGCATAGACCAGAGCGGAATTGCCGGGAATGTTCATTTCCTGCATAACGTCCCGGAAAAAGACAAGCCAGCAATTTACCGCGAAGCCTCCCTGTTTGTGTGGCCGTCATTCTATGAGGGATTCGGAATGCCAGTAACTGAAGCACAAGCTGCCGGGATTCCTGTCGTGTGTTCAAATGCTACGTCAATGCCTGAAGCCGCTGGGGATGGAGCTGTGTTCTTTGACCCGGCGAATGTCGACGAGATTAAAGCCGCGATTGAAAGGTGTCTTGTGGATGAGAGCTTACGCCGTGAGCTTGTCGCAAAAGGATATGAGAATGTGAAGCGTTTTTCGTGGGATGAGTCTGCGAGGAAGTTCCACGATATAATAACGAGCCTTTAACCCTCCACAAAAAAACGGGAGAAGCCCTTTACGACTCCTCCCGTCAAATTTTATTTCCCGAAAGGCCACAGAATTTTCCACCATCTTTTGCCCTTATTCGCTTGAGCGTCCCTGTAGCCCTGCTCATATCCACGACGATAACCAGTAACCCACGACAGCAACGCACCAGCCGTAGAGGCAACTCCCTTCACTGCCTTCTGAAATCACGTATCATTTCCCCACAAATGAAGCCCAGCCACAAGCGCGGGGATTGTCCCTATCCAGCTCGCAAGCCTACGAAACATTTTCCAGACACCACGCAGAGTCAACATCAATTTTTCAGGGCCGAGCCACCATGAAACAGCGATTAACGGCACTGCATACAGCAATATTCTCAACACGTTACAGCCCTCTTCACGCAAAAAAAACGGGAGAAGCCATCTCTGACTCCTCCCGTGAAATTTTCCCTTATGCCCTAGAACAACGGCGCAAGCACCAACGCTACAACCGTCATCAGCTTTATCAGGATGTTCAGCGCAGGCCCGGCAGTGTCCTTGAATGGGTCGCCAACTGTATCACCTACAACAGCCGCCGCATGATTCGGAGAGCCCTTGCCGTTGAAGTGGCCTTCCTCGATGTATTTCTTCGCGTTGTCCCAAGCTCCGCCAGAATTGGCCATGAACAGAGCCATCATAACGCCCGTAACGATTGAGCCACCAAGAAGCCCGCCAAGAGCCTCTTTGCCCAGCAAGAATCCAACAAGCACAGGCACAACGATCGCCATAACGCCAGGTACTACCATCTGTGTAAGTGCGGCATGAGTCGAAATCTCAACACAGCGATTTGAATCGGGCTTTGCTGTTCCGTCCATTATTCCGGGAATCTCGTGGAACTGCCTGCGTACCTCCTCAATCATTGAGCCGGCTGCTTTGCTCACAGCATCGATTGACAGCGAGCAGAATATAAACGGTAACATTCCGCCGATAAGCAATCCCACAATGACATACGGATTCATGATGTCTATCTTGTCGATTTTCGCCGCCTGTGAATACGCCACAAACAGAGCCAGTGCTGTTAATGCCGCAGAACCGATTGCGAGTCCTTTACCCATTGCCGCTGTCGTGTTGCCGATTGCGTCAAGGTGGTCGGTGATTTTGCGCACTCCTTCAGGAAGCTCGCTCATCTCCGCGATTCCTCCGGCGTTGTCTGCGATTGGGCCGTATGCGTCAACGCTGAGTGATATACCTGTGATTGAGAGCATTCCTACAGCCGCCACTGCAACACCAAACATTCCAGCGAGGTAATAGCTTATGAGCGTTGAAAAGCATATCAGTAATACGGGAATCCCTGTTGACATCATTCCGAGCGATAATCCCGAAAGTATTACGGTTGCTGTTCCTGTGTCTGATGAGGCAGCTACATTCTGCACAAACTTGTAATCCCCTGACGTGTAAATCTCCGTTACGACACCGATTAATATTCCGGCGATAACTCCTGATGTAACTGACAGGAATACGTTGAATGAGTTGGAGAAGAAGAAAAGTATGCTCAGAATGAACGTTCCGGCAATCATGAGTCCGCCAGCTACAAATGTGCCTGTCCTGAGAGCAAATGCCGCGTCTCCGTCCTCAATGCGCTTCACGACTCCGGCCATGCCCGGAAGTTTTGCCACTATGCCACGAACCTTATCGGCGTAAGGAGCTTTCTGCGAGATCATCATGCATCCGACTATTGACGAGAAAACGCCCCATGCCGCGAGGAATAACGGGTAACCGATTCCCCATAAGCCGAGATGTGAATCAGCGACTCCGGGCGTGAACGTGTACACAGCTCCGATTGCCATAGCCGCGAGTATTGAGTTGACGTATGACTCGAAAAGGTCAGCACCCATTCCGGCAATATCTCCGACATTATCGCCAACGTTATCGGCTATAACAGCAGGGTTGCGCGGGTCATCTTCAGGGATTCCGGCTTCTACTTTACCGACAAGGTCAGCTCCTACATCAGCGGCCTTCGTGTAAATTCCGCCTCCAACACGGGCGAAAAGTGCTATTGAGCTTGCTCCCATTCCGAAAGCTGTCAATGCTGTAACGTCATTCAGGAACAAATACGCCACAGCGAGTCCAGCGAGTCCGAGTCCAACAACGACCATTCCGACAATGCTTCCGCCTGAGAACGCAACCTCAAGCGCATTGCCCGCGGCATTGAGGAGTCCGCCTGATGATTCTTGCGCGGGGGCTGGAGCTTCTTCGGGGGCTTCCTCTTTGTCGAGGCTGACTCCGGGCTTCTGAGCCTTCTTCGCGGGAGTCTCCTGGGGCATGGCCGCAAGAGCTGCGTATGTCGTCCTGCCGTTTGAATTTGTCGCCACGTACATACCTATCCAGCCTGCTGTAGCCGAGCATAACGCACCGAGAACGAACGCGAACGCCGCACCGAGTCCCAATGCTGACACGAGGAGAATAGCAACGACTCCGACAAACGGCGCGAGCCATGAATATTCCTTCTTGAGGAATGCCATAGCTCCCTCGTGAATTATTGATGAAAGTTCAGCCACACGAGGATGGCCTACAGGACTCTCTTCAAGCTTCTGGTATACCGTCCATGCGTAGAATCCGGCGAGAAGTCCGAAAACGAGAGTCACGAACACTAAGAAAAGCCACATAAAATTTCTGCCTCCCTATTCAAGTGAGTTTATGAATTGCTCAATTATAGCCTAAAAATCTTATCGCGCTGAATTTTTGTTGAATATTGAAGGGAAAAATGAAAACGCCCCAGCTTATTTGCCGGGGCATTGTGTGAATCATGCGGGGGATATTCCGAGAGAGTCTGCGATGGTGAGGATTTCTGCCTCTGTGAGATACATACCTTTCACCTCCGCCCTGTGTCCGAGCAAAAACTTCTTCAGCAATGAATCATCAGGCATATCATCAATTGCTGCGTCAACAGCCTCATCGAGACTCATTCCCGCCTTCTGATTCTCCTCACCGTTGTAGAAACATACACATTTGGGCTTGGGGAGTCTTTTCAGAGTCCGCCCGTACCTGTATATGTCCTTGTCATTCATGTACTTGTCGTACAGCTGCCCGGCGTGAAGGAAGAAATGCGCAGGCATGTTCGGGTTGAATGAGGACTGATGCTCCCAGAGATTCATTACGCACGTTATAAGGAATGAGATATAAACAATAACCCCCTCCCGCAAAAACGAGAGGGGTAACCACATTCCCTAGAACTGCACAAACGCAGGTGTGTCTGCCGGGGCATTCAGATATTTCTTCAACTCATCGTCCAACTTCAGCACCGTAACCGAGAAGCCTTCCATGTCAAGCGAGGTCATGTAATTTCCTACAATCGTCCGCGCAACCTTGAGTCCCTTCCCCGCAAGAACTTCATTAGCGTGTTTGTTCGCTATGAGCAGCTCCATCAACGGAGTTCCTCCCATGCCATTCACCAGCAACGCAACTTCATCCCCGACCGCGTAAATCCCCTCGGCTAATATCCGCTCAAGTAGCTTGTCGGTTATCGCGTTCACGCTGGAGATATTTTCCCTGTGAGTACCTGGCTCACCATGAATCCCGATTCCGATTTCGATTTCGTTATCCGCAAGGTTGAAGCTCGGTTTTCCCGCAGCAGGAACTGTGCAGGCGTTCACGGCCATTCCCATTGAGCGCACGTTAGCTATGACTTTTTCGGCGACTCTCTTCACGTCAGCAAGCTCAGCTCCAGATTCAGCGCAAGCACCTGCGATTTTGTGAACGAGTACTGTCCCGGCGATTCCTCTTCTGCCTGTCGTCCACGTTGAATTTTCCACAGCAACATCATCTGCCACAATTACATGGTCAACTGTGATTCCCTCGTCATAGGCCATGTCCTCAGCCATCTCGAAATTCATCACATCGCCCGTGTAATTCTTGATGATGAGCAATACGCCTTTTCCGCCGTTCACAGCTTTCACAGCCTCATACACCTGGTCAGGAGTCGGGGAAGTGAATACCTCGCCAGCCACAGCCCCGTCAAGCATTCCGCGCCCAACAAAGCCCCCGTGCGAAGGCTCATGCCCGGAGCCGCCGCCTGACACAAGCGCAACTTTCGGTGTTGCTCCCTTTGCGCGAACGAGGACATTGAATCCCTCAAGACGCTTCACGTACTGGGGATATGCCGCCGTCATCCCGTCAAGCATTTCGTCAACTATGCCGTCAACGTTGTTGATTAACTTCTTCATGATGAATATTCCTCCTTAAAGTTTATTGGCCTCGCGTGATTCCTCAGCGCAAGACAAAACACTGTCAACGCTTCCTCCCCCAGCAGCCTCAACTGCCGCGCAAACTGCACCTTCAACGATTGGCGCATCAGCTATGACCGCGTTAATCTCGCGACCTTCATCCTCTAACAGCTCAATAGCCGCCTCAGCACTCATTATCGCGCTCCCAATGTCCGCAAGTATCACGACACCTTCACCCGAATCAGCCTCAACGATTGCGTCTGCGATTCTCTGTGTGTCAGTTCCTGTTGAGCCGTCATCAAGCCCGCCTGCCGGGATGATTCCTTCATGTCCTTGCGCCATTTCATGAGCCAAATCGCAAACTCCTTCAGCTATTTTCCAGCTGTGAGACACTATCACAATCCCAACCATGTTATGCTCCCTTATAGTAGTCGCAAATCGCCTCAAGGGTGATAAGCGTTGAGGTTGCTCCGGGGTCTTGATGGCCTATGCTACGTTCTCCGAGATAGCTTGCACGTCCTTTCGTGGCTATTATGGTCTTGGTGTACTCGACTCCTTCACGCGCCGCAACACATGCCGCATCAAGTGCCTTCGACATGTCCGCGCCCCCGTCAATTTCCGCCGTGAATGCCTCGCTTGCTGGTATGAGTGCGTCAAGCATGGTCTTTTCACCTTTAACAGCATGTCCGCGCTTCTGGATTCCTGCTATGGCCGCCGAAAATATCGCTTTCATGTCTGAGGGGGTAAGCTCAGTTTTTCCCGCTGTGATTTTCCCGGCCTCCATGTATGCAGTTCCGTAAAGAGGCCCAGAAGCCCCGCCAACTTTCGACAGCAGAGTCATTCCTGCCTTCTTGAGTGCCGCGCCTATGTCGGTGTCTTCAGGGGATAATTTCTCCATGACAGCAGAAAATCCACGAGCCATGTTGATGCCGTGATCCGAGTCGCCTATTTCGCGGTCAAGCTCCGTCAGAAAATCTTTGTTCTCCGTGATGCGCTCCGCTATCAGTGAAACGCATTCATATACTCCGCGCATTTCGTGATAAGCCTCCGATATTTACTGTGATGTTTTTTTGATGGAATGGACAAGATATTACGACGGATTATTTTTTCAGGCAAGAGAATTTGTACCAGCGTAAAAAATTTCTCATTCGCGTAAATTTCTCATTCACAAATTAACGCACACGCCTTAAAATTCAAATCATCCATACAAAATTTATTTCACTCACTGAAAGGAGACCTTCTCCCTATGGATTACGTTATCGGTGTAATTCTCCTGCTTACCTTCTTTGCGCTCGCTTGGTACTGCATCAAGGGCTTCAACCTCATGATAGGCTTCCTCGTCATCACAGTGCTGTGGACAGTTCTCCCTCTTGGCGGGACTCTGTTCGTGTCTGAAGAGTTCCTCAAGGCTAATCCCGTCTTGCTGTTTGGTCCCGGCACAGGAAAAACCCTCGTCCAGATACTCAACAGCATATACCAGTCAGCCCCTGAAGGTTGGGGAACAACACTCGTCAATGTCTGCTGGGGTGCGTGGTTCGGTCGCGTTCTCATGGACACGGGAATTGCCTCAACGCTTATCCGCAAGACTGTTGAGCTTGGCGGCGACAAACCTGCCGTAACGATTTCCCTGCTTAACCTCGTAACCGCACTCATTTTCACCTCAATGACAGGTGCGGGCCCGGTTATCGCAATCGGCGTTATCGTTCTGCCTATTCTTATGTCGCTGGGAGTCCCGAAGGCTATTGCTATGTTCTCGTTCATGGGAGCTGTTGCCGCTGGAATATACCTTAACCCCGTGAATTTCGCGCAGTACAGAGCATTCTTCATTAAGCCGTCTGATATGCCTGATTTCACACTCGGCTGGTACGCAACTCATTGGGGATATGCAGCACTCGCAATAATGCTTGTGGTTACGACCGCGCTCGCATTGTTCTATCTTGGACGCTCGAAATCACATAGGCAGTGGGCAGCGCAGACACGCACACCCCAGGCCGCTCAGAAGGATGCACCAATCTACACGCTCATACTTCCTGTAGTGCCGGTTATCCTCAATATAGCGTTCAATTTCTCGGTCATCGGTGGATTCGTAATTGCAGGATTTGCGGCATTATTCCTTTGCGGGAGGATGTCAGGCTCATTCCGTGAGAACTGCCAGCTCGTGAACAAACTCTACTATGAGGGCGTTGTTGACACTGCACCGCTTGTAGGCTTCCTGCTCACACTTCCCATGTTCAACGCTGTAGCCGTATATGCCTCGCCGTATTTCAACGTTGTAATCGGTGGTGTAATGCCCAAGTCAGAGCTTACTGTGTGCATTCTCTTTGCGGCATTGCTCTTCATGGGACTGTTCAGAGGGCCAATGACGCTTGTAGGTTGCGGAGCTGCTACACTCGGAGTCCTGTCGAATGTGGCGAAATTCTCCGTGCCATTCCTTTACGGCGTGTTTGCCATTCCAACAATCACCGTAAACATCGGCTCATGCATTACGCAGTCTTGGGTAGCTTGGGGACTTGCCTACACGAAGGTTGAGTCACGCGACTTCCTGAAGCTCTCAATTCCGAACGCATACGCCACAGGAATTTTGCAGTACGCGGCTGTGTATTTGTTCCTCGCTGGACTCGGTACTGCTTGGATGGTAGGTTAGACGCGAAATTTCATGCCCTCTCGTTATCATCATGAGGGGGCTT
>JAFSKY010000037.1 GCA_017448685.1 Synergistaceae bacterium | reverse complement strand
CTGAAGACGAACTATTGAAGCTCCTCGTCAGAATCCCGGCTGGCGCGTACAAACTCCCCGATGAGCAAGGAGCAGTACTCGATTTTTCCGGCCGCGAATGTTCACGAAGGCTCATACTCCACATGCTGAACAGTATAGTCTGGGAAAAAGGCATATCCATTAAAGCATGGCTATCCTCCAACGATGAAAGCATAAAGCTCTTCAAGGCTGCCGGACTCAGCACAACAGAACCCCCACTCAGCATTGACGGCGCGAAAAAGCCACCCAAGCCCGAATCACAAGAGCATAAACACATACCCGGCCTCAAAGTAGTATATGGCTCTATGAGGTCAGGCCACAAAGTAGACACTGAAGGCGATGTGCTTGTGTGGGGTCATCTGAATCCTGGGGCTGAAGTTGTCGCAGGGGGAAGCATTGTTGTTGCCGGGAGGCTTCTGGGAGTCGTTCATGCTGGGGGCTATGGAAGGGATGATGTTTTTGTGTGGGCGGGGTGCTTTGAGACTCCTCAGGTCAGAATCGGGAAAAAACTCTGCTTCGCCGATCCGAGATCTACTGCCTGCTGGCGAAAACCTGTGCTTATTACCCTTGAGGATGGAACGCCAGTTATACGTGAGAACAAGTTTCTTCAGTCATTGCGAAAACAAGAACAGGAGGGCATTAATTCTTAAATGGCAGCACGTGTAATAGTAACGACTTCGGGTAAAGGCGGAGTCGGTAAAACAACCTCAACCGCAAACATCGCCGCGGCTCTGGCCAAATTCGGGAAAAAAGTCGTGGCAGTTGATGCGGATGTGGGATTGCGCAACCTCGATGTGATTATGGGGCTTGAGAACAGAGTAGTCTACAATTTTATTGACGTTATTGAGAAAACTTGCAAGCTCTCAGCAGCACTCGTTAAGGACAAAAGAGTCCCAGGACTCTACCTTCTTCCAGCAGCACAAACAAGAACAAAAGACGCTGTGAACCCGGAGCAGATGATAGAGCTTTGCGAGGAACTGAAGCCGGAATTTGACTTCGTGCTTCTCGATTGCCCCGCCGGAATCGAGGGAGGATTCAAGAATGCCGCCGCAGGAGCTGACGAGGCATTAGTCGTAACGACTCCTGAAATCCCCGCCGTTAGGGACGCTGACCGCATTATAGGTATGCTCGAATCAATGGGCAAATCACCCATCAGGCTCATCATCAACAGGCTTCGGCCTAACATGGTTCAGGATGGGGATATGCTCGCAAAAGATGACATTCTCGATGTGCTTTCGATTGAGCTTATCGGCGTTGTTCCTGAAGACGAGAACGTAATACGCTCAACCAACAACGGCGAACCTATGACCTTGACGCTTGACTCTCCTGCTGCACACGCATACTTGAACATTGCCGAGAGAATTTTGGGGCGTGATGTGCCATTGATGGATCTTGAGAGCTATGCGGCAAGAGGATTCATCAGCAAGATTAAGCGCTTCTTCGCTGGAAAACGCAAGAGGTGATAAAGGGATGGGATTTCTGAGCAAATTTTTCGGAGGAGGAAATGACGGTTCCGGCCAAAGGGCAAAAGACCGCCTCAAAATAGTGCTTATACACGACAGGACAGACATATCGCCCCAGCTCCTTGACAGCCTGCGCGACGAAATAGTGAACGTGCTGGCTAAATACATGGACATTGACACGCAGAAAATCGAAATCGACCTTGACCATGACGACAACGCCGTAGCCCTCGTAGCAAACATACCTATCCTCAGGATAAAGCGCGGAAAAGTCGCTGACCTGTCATAGCGTCATAACATAATGAGTTCATTCTGGGCCTCGCTCAAGGAGGATTTATCCCTCACTGACAGGCTTATGCTTTTATGCGCCCTCATTCTGTCAGTGTGGGGCGTTTTCTGCATTTACAGCGCCGCGGCAGGTACAGCGGGTATGGGATTCGATTATGCGTTCAGGCAGGCGGCGTGGCTTCTGGTGAGCGTTATCGCTATGTTGGCGGTTATGATTGTCGGGCATAACAAGCTGCTTGAAGGGGCATATCCGCTTTTCGGACTTGCGTTGCTGTTGTTGTTCCTAACACTTTTAGCCCCAAAGGTGAAGGGTGCTCAATCATGGCTGGGATTCGGGGGCGTTAGATTCCAGCCGTCAGAGTTCGCAAAAGTCGCCGTGATTCTCACCATGAGCAAATTCATGAGCCGTTACCCTCCGCTTGACTTCAAGACTTTCATGATGTGCCTCGGCGTTATCATGATTCCCGTAATGCTCGTATTGCTTCAGCCTGATGCAGGAAGCGCACTCGTTTACCTCGTTATATCGTTCGGAATGCTACTTGCCGCTGGGACTCCAATGAAATATCTCGGCGGGCTTGTAGGTTTGGGATTGTCGGCGATTCCTGTACTTTTCATCTTCGTGCTTAAAGACTACCAGAAAAACAGAATACTAGTTTTTGTTGACCCTATGCGAGATCCTTTAGGGGCTGGCTACAACGTCATTCAGTCAAGAATAGCTGTAGGCTCCGGGGGGTTTTCGGGAAAAGGCTTCATGATGGGGACTCAGAGCAAACTACGATTCCTCCCTGAACCGCATACTGACTTCATATTCAGCGTGTTCTCTGAGGAGTTCGGGTTCATCGGGTGCATTACGCTGGTTATCCTCTTCACCATATTGCTTATACGAATACTTTGGACGGGAATAAATAGCCGGGATAGGCGTTGCAAGATTCTCACGGCTGGCGTTGGCTCATGGCTGTGGTTTCAGATGTTCGAGAGTCTCGGAATGAGTATAGGACTTATGCCTGTAACAGGATTGCCGTTGCCGTTCCTCAGTTACGGGGGAAGCTCATTGCTTGCAACGTTCATAGCATTGGGGCTTGTGGCAAGCATACATATTGAGGGGGCTGAGTCGCGTCATGGATTCTGATACTTTGGGAGGGTTATAAGTTGTCGCTATTGATTCGCAGGGAACATGAATCTGATTACCGCGCTGTAGAAAATCTCGTGCGTGAGTCTTTCTGGAACATTTATCGTCCCGGTTGCACTGAACATTACGTACTACACTGCATGAGGGGAAATCATGATTTTGTGAGTGAGCTTGATTTTGTTATGGAGAATGACGGCCAATTAATCGGGCAGAATGTCTTTGTCCGCGCTCATATTGATTCATATGATGGCAGGAACATTCCCATAATGGCAATGGGGCCGATATGCATTACGCCGGGACAACAGCGCAAAGGTTACGGGAAAATCCTGCTTGATTACTCGCTGGAAAAAGCAAAGGAAGCTGGATGCGGGGCAGTCTGTTTTGAGGGTAATATAGGCTTTTACGGCAAATCAGGCTTCACATACGCCAGCAATTTCGGAATACGCTATCACGATCTCCCAGAAGGAGCTGACTCATCATTCTTCCTGTGCAAAGAACTCATACCCGGTTACCTTGACGGCGTGAAGGGAGAATATTCCCCGCCGGAATGCTATTTTGTCGCCAACAAAAACGCTGAAGGCTTCGAGGAATTTGACGCGCTTTTCCCACACAAAGAGAAGAAAATTCTACCCGGACAACTTTCACTGTAAAAATCATGCTTGAATTTGACGAGTTCAACAGCCCTGAATGGGGCTTAATGTCGCAGGTGTCGAGGCCGTCAAGATATTGCGGATCTGAATGGAGGCCGGGCGCAAAAATTTCTTGGGATGACGCTAACCTCAAAATATGTCTTGCGTTTCCTGACGTTTACGAAACTGGAATGAGCTATTACGGCTTCCAGATTATAGAACCTCTCATACACTCCCTCAAAGGAAATTACCTCGCTGACAGAGCTTATTGCCCTTGGCCCGACATGGCCGGATTAATGCTTTCACACGGAATGACACTCTCAACAATCGAACATAAACGCCCCGTTAAGGATTTTGACGTTCTCGCGTTCACATTACCGCATGAGACGAGTTACACAAACATTCTGAGCATGTTGCGTTTGTCGGGGGCTGAAGTGTTCTCTAACAGTCGCAATGATGATTCACCCATCGTTATCGCCGGGGGATATGGAGCGTATAACCCTGATGTAATGCGCAAGTTCATTGACGCGTTCTGTGTTGGCGAGGCTGAAGCGATTTTGCCAGCGTTGTTGCCAGCGATTGAAGGCACAAAAGGACTCCCACGCGCAAAAAGACTCGAAGCCATGTCCAAAATCCCAGGCGTTTACGTCCCCTCATGCCATAATGCCGGAAATGTCATACACCGCCAATATTCCAGCGACATGTTCACGCTTCATTCAATGATTGTGCCAAGCGTCAATATCGTGCATGACCGCGCAGCAGTGGAGCTTTTCCGTGGATGCGGGAGAGGCTGCCGATTCTGTCAGGCCGGAATGGTCAACCGCCCTGTTCGTGAACGCCCCGAAAATGAAGCCTCCGAGTCAATCCTCGACATTATCGCGTCAACAGGATGGGAGGACGCTGGGTTATTGTCGTTGGCCTCGTGCGATTATTCCGGGATTGAAACACTAATTGACGGCCTCGCGCCAGAATTGAATCAGCGTAGGGCAAAATTGAGCCTTCCAAGTTTGCGCATGGATGGATTCTCTGTAGGGCTTGCGGAAAAACTTGAAGGGTTACGCTCAAAGCATGGTGGAATAACCTTTGCGCCTGAAGCAGGTACTCAACGACTCCGCGACGTAATCAACAAAGGCATTACGGAAGATATGATTGTGTCATGCCTCAAAGAAATATATTCGCGAGGATGGGAACGCGTAAAACTCTACTTCATGATGGGGCTTCCGACTGAAACGGACGAGGATATTGACGCAATCGCCAACATATCATACATGGCATTGAAGCTCGGCAGATCTATGGGACGCAAAAGAGTTACCGTAAGCGTGAGTGTGTCAGGGTTCGTGCCGAAAGCGCATACCCCGTTTCAATGGGAGAGGCAGAATAGCATTGACGAACTTCGCGAAAAAGGAAGGCGCGTTAAATCCCTCATTCATGACCGAGCTTTGTCTGTCGCATATCATGAGCCTGAACAAACATTCCTTGAAGGCGTGTTGTCGCGTGGGGATGTTAGGACGTGTGATGTGATATTCAGGGCGTGGGAAATGGGAGCGTGTTTCGATAGCTGGACGGAACATTTCAACCTTCAGAGGTGGCTTGACGCGTTCGAGTATTGCGGGATTGATCCGTATGAATATCTCCGTGAAAGGAACGAGGACGAAATATTAGCGTGGGATTTCATTCACACAGGAGTCAGCAGAGAATTTCTCCTCCGTGAAAGGCATAAAGCCTACAGCGGTGAATTGACCCCTGATTGCCGTGTGTCATGCTCGGCTTGTGGTGTGGGGTGCAAGAGATGATGAATCACGACAAAGATATTTGGGAGAAGAGTCTGACCTCCTACAACGATGTATTCGCGGAAATCTTCAACAGCTTAGTGTTTCATGGCACAGGCGTTGTGATTGACCCGGACGACCTCGAAGACGCAAGAGCAAAAAGCGTGTATGTCCCTCTCTCAGATGAAAGCGACTCAGTCCGTGAACAGGAGCGTGATGTAGCAAAGTTCTGGAAGAAAGGCAAAGTCATACTATGTCTCTTGGGGCTGGAGAATCAAACCTCACCTGACAGGAATATGCCACTGAGGATTATGGGGTATGAGGGAGCTGACTACAGGTATCAGATTACGCAACGTGATGAGGCTCTGAGAACAGCAAAGCTCAAAGGCGACAAGGATGAAGCCAGACGAATCAGAGCAACGAAATTCTATCCCGTCATTACGGCGGTAATGTATTACGGTGTTGACAGGCGTTGGGACAAATTCAGATCCCTGCGAGAATGCCTCGAAATTCCTGAAGGTTTAGCCGGGCTTGTTGAGGATAGGCATATCAACGTCATAGAACTTGCGTGGCTTGATGATGAGCAAATGAGCAGGCTCAAAGGGGATGCATGGCTTGTCGCGGATGCTTTAAGGCAGCTGAGACTCACAGGGGAATACAAAGCTGACAGTATACACACGGTAGAACATGTTGAAGCACTCTTGAAGCTGATGCAGGAATTTACGGGCTATCATGACCTGTTCCGTGAAGGGGTGTTAAAATATGAAAAAGCTCAAATAGAAAGGAGACCTGTAGCGATGATTGATTTGGCAGGCGGGATTTACAGAGGTGGCTTTTCTGAGGGACGTGCGACAACACTCAATAAAGTCATGAATGCCATGAAAGATTTGGGCGTGTCTCAAGAAATTATAGAGAGCGTTCTCAAGCTATGCAATGCTGAAAACGATAAACCAACACAGTACCCACAATTCCAACAGCGCGGGGAAGAAGACCTGTAGCGATGATTGATTTGGCAGGCGGGATTTACAGAGGTGGCTTCTCTGATGGACTTGCGGAAGGAAGCACAAAAACACTTAACAAAGTCATGAATGCCATGAAAGATTTGGGCGCATCCCCGGACTTTATAGAGAGCGTTCTCAAGTTGTGTAATGCTGAAAACGATAAAGCAAC
Source organism: Synergistaceae bacterium (assembly GCA_017448685.1). Classification (GTDB taxonomy): domain Bacteria; phylum Synergistota; class Synergistia; order Synergistales; family Aminobacteriaceae; genus JAFUXM01. Next base: position 2,630 of record JAFSKY010000037.1, on the reverse strand, counting down.
CCACTACCCACAATTCCAACAGCGCGGGGAAGAAGACCTGTAACGAGGGACATGTGGAAGGACTCAACAGATGCGTGAATATCCTCAAAGAGCTTGGCATATCCCCAGAAATCATAGCGAAATTCATCGAGCTATACAAAGCTAGCACACACACAACAACACAGAATTAGCTTCACCACAAAAACACGGGGCTGACTCCCACAATCACACAAGGACTCACGCCCCCCAAAACTTCCACCACAAACGCAAATCACTCTTTTCCCGATATAATATCCCCATCCATATACTAACCCGGAGTCTTTAACATGCCCAAAAAAATCATTGACGAAACACAAAACCTTGACGCTATACTCTTCAAATGCCGCGACATTCTCAGGCAGGCTAGGAACTCAGGCTCATTCTTCGAGAAACGCGACATGATGCTTACCCTGATATTCCTCCGCTTCATGGGCGAAAAATTCGAGGAAGGCAAAATCCATCTCCGCAAAAATTTACTCGCTGAAGGTCTCAATCCTGATGACCCAGAAATTCACGCCGCATTCTTCGACGACGACCCCACATTCACCGATGGAACATACAACCTTCCCCCAGGGGCGCGCTGGTCGGAAATCATAAATACTTCACCGAGCGAACTCAACAGGACACTCGACGAGGCATTACGCAGAATCGCAGAAAGTAGCTCACAGCTCAAAGGCTGTTTCAGGCTCAACACATTCACAGAACGAGGGCTTCTCCCCAATGACATCAAGAAAGTTGTCGATGAGGTCAGCAAAATCTCCCGCAAATCTTTCAGCTCCGAAAAAGACCTCATAGGCTATGTGTATGAATACTTCCTCAAAGAATTTGCCGTAAACGCCACAAAAGAAGAAGGCGAGTATTACACCCCTCATGATGCCGTCCAGCTCATTGCCGCAATGATTCAGCCATTTGACGGAACATTGTACGATCCCTGTTGCGGCTCAGGAGGAATGTTCATTCAGAGCGCAGAACTCGTAAAGGCCAAATTAGGCGACCTCACTCACATAAACATTTACGGCCAGGAAAAAGAACCCGCCACATTCCGACTCGCTAAAATGAATCTCGCCTTACGCGGAATAAGCCACGACCTTGGCGAAGGTGCAGACTCATCTTTTACGCATGACCTTCACAGAGGCTTATACTTCGATTACATCATGGCAAATCCTCCCTTCAACCTCAAAGGATGGTACAACAACCACATTGAACACGACTCACGCTGGGTAGATTACGGCCTCCCCCCTGAGAGCAACGCAAATTATGCCTGGATACTGCACATACTCTCACACTTGAAGCCCCTTTGCGGTGTGGCAGGCTTCCTCCTCGCTAACGGTGCTTTAGGCGACAATGACACAGCCGAAATACGTCGCAAGCTCATCGACAATGACAAAGTCGAGGCAATAATCATCCTTCCACGAGAATTATTCATCACAACGGACATAAGCGTAACGCTCTGGATCCTCAACAACAACAAGAAGGGCGGACTCTATCATGGCCGTAATCTTCGAGACCGTCATAACGAGATATTATTCATGGACTTGCGGACGTGGACGGAAAATGCCGTGAAGAATGAGGGCAAAAAGAAATGTCGTTTGAGCCAGGAGCAAATCACGAGGGCTGCGGAAATCTATCACGTTTGGCAGGAAGATGGGACTGATGGCGCGAATTACTCATTGCCGGAGCTGTATAGGAGTGTGAATGCGGGTGAGGTTGCCGCCAGTGGGTATAGCCTTGTTCCGAGCAGGTATATTGAGTTCACTGATAGGGATATGGGTATAGATTTCGGGGCGGAAATGTTGAGGGTGCAGAGTGAGATGCGTGGGATTATGTTGGAGGAGAGAGAGTCGAGGGAGATGCTTGTGGGTGCGTTTGGGGGAATTGGGTATGGGATTGGTTAGGTTAGGAGACTATATTCGTGCCTGTAACGAACGGAATACTGATAACGCTGTTACATTGTTTCAGGGCGTTACTGTTGACCATGAATTTACAGAGCCTAGACGAATTGCAGAAGACACAGCCAGCGGGAAAATTGTACGGACTGGGCAATTTGCGTACAACAAGGTGATGAAGTCCAACAATACAAAGTTGCCTATAGCATTACGCGAGGGGCCGGATTGTGTAGTGTCGAGTTCGTATCAAGTTTTCGAGATTATCGACAAAGAAAAGTTGCTACCTGAATATTTGTTGATGTGGTTCAACAGACCTGAAACACAAAGATACGCGGGCTTTATATCTTATGGAACGACAAGAGATATATTCTCCTTCGAGGATATGTGCAATATGTCGATATATATTCCACCGATAGACATTCAACGCAAGTACGCAGGAGTCTACACGGCCATGAGGGATCATCATCGTGCATTGTCGCGTGGGATTGAGGATTTGCGGCTCGTGTGTGATATGTACATTGAGGACCTGCGCAGGAAGATGCCGTGTGTGAGGCTGGGTGATTATATCGTGGAAGTGAACGACAGAAATACCGACATGATTACGGACAATGTGAAGGGCATAAACAGCGAGGGCAAATTCATAGAGACCAGAGCCAACACGCTTGGTTTGGATTTCCGCAATTATAAGATTGTCAGGCGTGGCCAGTTCGCATATAACCCGGCGCG
>JAFSKY010000036.1 GCA_017448685.1 Synergistaceae bacterium | reverse complement strand
GAAATGAGGCGTGGCCTTCTCGGATTCGATTTCGATTTAGCCCCAAAAGTCTGGCGGGTAATGTGCGGGACGTATTTCGGGCTTTCGTCAGATGATGATGTCAGAGTGCAAACGCAAAAGCTCATGCCGTATTGTATGCTCATGATGTCTAATCATGGCTTCAGGCTACACCATGATGAACCGGAAATAGTTGGCGGTGTGCTGAAGATTCTGCGTGAGAGAGTCATTCCGTCATTTGAGGGAGCTGCCCTGCTGGATTTCTGACACACGCGCATAAAAATTCCCCCGGCCATGACAACCGGGGGGATTCTTTTTCCGTTTTTTTCCGTGAAGCTATTTGCCAGTAACGATTCTTATCACGACATCGCGTAACTCTTCATCCTCAAGAGCAAGCTGAATATTCGCGCTCAACCAGCCTTTTTGAGTCCCGCAATCAAAACGCCTTCCCTGATACACGACTCCCCAAACGGGTTCAGACTTCACGAGTTCCCTTATTGCGTCCGTAAGCTGAATCTCACCGCCCGCGCCAGCCTGCTGTTTGTGTAGCAGTGGGACAATCTCCGGCGACAAAACATAGCGTCCCATAATGGCGTAATGTGATGGGGCATCAGCGAGCTTCGGCTTCTCGACCATTCCATCAAGTTTGAATATTCCCGGCTCAACTTCCTCGCCTGAAGCAATCCCGTAACGCGAAACATCCTCATCGCTTACACGTTCCAGAGCTATAACGCTTCCTCCGAGTCTCTCATGAACTTTCACGAGCTGTGAGAGTACTGGCTCAGCACCCACAAAGACATCATCAGGCAGAATCACGCCGAAATACTCACCTTTGCACACAGGTTCACCGCACAAAACTGCATGGCCGAGTCCGAGGGGTTCATGCTGGCGGATATATATCACGTCTGCCATTTCGGATATGTGTATCATCTTGTAGTACAGCTCAAGTTTTCCGCGCTTCTTGAGTATGTCTTCAAGCTCAAACGAACGGTCAAAGTAATTCTCGATTGAGTGCTTTGCGCGTCCCGTAATCATCACAATGTTCTCACAGCCTGACGCTAGAGCTTCTTCAACGCCGTATGAGATTATCGGGCGGTTCACGAGGGGGAGCATTTCCTTGGCGAGTTCTTTTGTTACCGGGAGAAACCTTGTGCCTAATCCTGCTACAGGGAAAAGGCATTTTTTAACGGTCATATCAATTCACCTCTAACAATATTCTTCAAGTTTTGACGCAAGTACAGCTGACATATCATCAACTATTTTGGCTTCTGGTGCTTCAACAAGTATGCGGAGAAGTGGCTCTGTTCCTGATGTGCGTATGAAGATTCTTCCGTTCGGGATTTTCTGCTGGTATGACGCAACAATGTCATTTATCGCGTTCATGTCGACTTCATTACGTGGCCTCTTGAGCGTCAAATTCGTGAGTTTCTGCGGATAACGCCCAAAACGGTCAACGAGTGTTGAAACATCCTCGTCCAAGTCGTGAATGGCATTGAGGAACAATGTAGCAGTGCATAATCCATCGCCCGTTGAAGTGAATTTGCTGGCTATGATGTGGCCAGATTGTTCGCCGCCAAGCCCCGCGCCTGTTTCACGCATTGAGAGAAGCACATACCTATCACCCACAGGGCAGCGGATTGTCTTTATGCCTTCTTCAGCGAGGTGTGCTTCAAGAGCCATGTTGCTCATGACCGTAACTACAACTTGGTCATTCCCTGAGCGTTTCAACCAGCGTCCCAATACCCAAAGGATAATATCGCCGTCAATGATTCTGCCTTTGCCGTCAGAGATCAATACCCTATCAGCGTCCCCATCAAAAGCGAATCCGATTGCGAGTCCGTTTGACTTCACGTAATCAGTGAGGTGTTCCATGTGCATGACTCCGCAGTCCCTGTTGATGTTGAAGCCGTCAAGCTCACGTGAAATTATGCGCGCTCCTTTGCGTGAGAATCCTGTTGTGTGATTGTATGACGGTACACTCATGGCCGAGGCACCGTTAGCGCAATCAAATACGACATTCTCAATCAGTGCTTCACGTTCAAGCATGGAGGCTATATGCTCTGCGTAATCCTCAACGAGTCCGGGAGCGTCATGAACCCTGCCGACATTGCCGGAAGTGTTGCGCTCGTCCTTCTGCATGGTTACTTCTATTGCGTATTCGTCTTCATCTGCGAGCTTGCAGCCATCCGGGCCGAGAAACTTTATGCCGTTGTATTCCGGGGGGTTGTGGGAGGCACTAATTACTGCTCCTCCGTCAGCATTAAGTGCTTTGATTGAGTAGCTGATGCCGGGAGTCGGGATGATTCCGGCGATGTGGACTTCAGCACCTTCTGAGCTCATGCCGGAAGCTAATGCGCCTTCAAGCATCCTTCCGCTTGTGCGTGTGTCGCGGCCTATTACGATTTTGCGGGCGTTAGTGTGTCTGATGTATGCCCTACCGAGTTTGAGCGCAAATTCTGGAGTCATGTTGCCTGTGTTGGCGAGGTCTCTTACTCCGTCTGTGCCGAAAAACTTTCTTTCATGTCCCAAAGTTTAAATCACTCCTTATGATGTCTCACTGTAGCAAATTCCGAATGTCCTCAAACGGCAGAAGCGTCAATTTGTGAATTTCAATGTCGCTCATTCCTGCCTGCCGCATACGTTGCGCCGTTTCAATATTGGCCGTATGCATTCCGCGTTCCTCGCCGATAGCGATTCCACGTTCCTCACCGATAGCGATTCCGCGTTCCTCACCGATGGCTATTCCCTCGTCAATGTACTCGTTCCTCTCAAACATGTTCCACATGTATTCCTGCCTCCAGTACAAATTCTGCCTAGCATAGCTCATTCTCCGCTCAAGCCTCTTCACGAAATCGTCATCAGAGCTTTTTCCGTTCAGAAGCTCAAGAAACGCCTTCAGTCTTGGCGATATTTCATCAGCTTTTCCCTTTGTGTTGAGGAAAATCGTTTTTGCCCCATCATCAAGGGTTAATCTGCTGTCCTCCGCGCAAGCATTCCTGAACGTATATACGTGTCTTCCTTGTCCGAACAGGTCAAACGCGCATATGAATATCACTATGACTTCCGGCATATCTTGATAGCGTCTGATTTTTCCGGCAGATATGGCTTCAAGGTCTATGATTGAGTGGTAAGCTCTTGTTCGTCTGGGGATATTGTCCTTATTCACGATCTGTATCTCTATGTTGATAATTCTTCCTTTGTCATCATGGAGATACACATCAAACCTTACTCCCTTTGTGTCAAGAGTCTCATGCACAGCTTTTTGACGCTCATGCAGGGTTATGCGCTCAATGTGTAATTCAGGAAGAATTAGCCGTATCAGCTCAAGGCACAAATCCAAGTCCTGAAACACTTTGCCGAACATAAAATCATTCGCCAGCGTCAAATTCTCCCAGCGTTCCTCAAATGGGAGATCCATATCATCAAGCTTCACATCCCTCAAACACCGCGCCTCCTTCCGCAAAAAAATTCCCCTCACGCATGAATTATCACACAAAAGGGGAAAAATTTTTACCTCGTTTCAAGGCTATTCACTATGACATTCTGAGGCTCAATACGCACAACTCTGAACTTATCCGATGATAACATCTCTGTTCTTACCGGGAGAGTAACTGACTGCATGAATATATTTGACATGTCAGCGTAAGCCTTGAGTCCTGCCGTTTCCGGGTCAAACTCACTCACGAGGGACGGCCTTCCCTCAATGGCAAGCGACACAGTAGCGGGACTGCATACCCAGTTGAGGGACGTATCTGCACCACGAATTTCGACAGGGACATTCATTATCATCTTCTCCGCTCTGGCCTCACTGAGTTGTATGCTCACTTTCACGGATGAGGCATTCACGATTGAGACTCCTTCGATTTCTGGCTGCCTCAATGGTGAGACGATAACGCTGTCGTCTGTAAGCGCGGAAATGTCGATAACCTCAGTGTCAGCTGCCTCAATTTTAGCGATGTCTTCAGCTTTACCCTCAATTTGAATCTCTGAAGGGTCTGTGAGTATTGAGTGAACCTCATAATCAGCATCAAGTTTCCCTGCAAGACGGACATTAACGGGGATTCTCTTGCGTGGGAGTCCCCTCACGAGGCTTCCGTGAAACCTAACCTGCGCAGGCTCAACAGCAACGCTCCCTTCAAACGGCTCGGACTGTGAGATTTTTACGGCCATGAGCAACTCGCGCCCCGCTTGAAGCTCCTCGATTGTTGGAGTAACTCTGAGTCTTCCCACCTTCGCAACGTCATCTTCAGCACCCTTTACGCCGACTTCTTTCGGGACAATCGCAACACCCTCAATATACATTCCTTCCGGGATATTCTGAGGAAGCTCCGTTTCAACTGTCATAAGCCGTGTAACCTGCCTCACTATGTCAAGTGTAGCCTGTGATGGGAAGCATGACAGTAGAGTTATGTTGCTGGGGTATTCAACATTGATATTGATGGTGTATTTCTTGCCTGGGAGGAGATTCCTTGCGTCAACAAACGCCCGTATGCTGTTGTAGTCGAGCTGAGTTACTGACATTTCCGGGCCGCGTATTTCTATATCGACTTCCGATAGCCTCCCACGTAAGATTGATTGAGCATCAAGCCCCCTGTATTCGAGCGGACATGAAAATTTGCGGGTAATGTATGAGCTTTCATCAATGCCAGTAACGTAAACCCACATGGTTACGGCTGAAATTATCGAGATTAGCCACAATGCCCAAGGGGATGTGAGTATTTCGTTGAGGTCAAAATTCTTCAGCTTCATTTCACCAGCCCCCCGGCATCTTGCTCAGCATTCTTCACCCAGAATATATTTGCGAGAGTCTTCTTCCACGCTTTGAACCCCGTAACAACCTGCTCGCCCGCAAAGTAATGCTTCAACAGTCGTTCAACCTGAAAATCCTTGAGGTTCTTCGAGAGCTTACCTTTTACGGCAAGTGAAATGTCTCCGCGTTCCTCCGACACTATCAGCACAATAGCGTCAGACACCTCAGAGATTCCAAGCGCAGCCCTGTGCCTTGTGCCGTACCAGCGTGAAATTTCTGGAGCGTCAGCAAGCGGCAAATAGCATCCCCCAGCAATGAGGCTGTATTTGTCGAGTATCACTGCACCGTCATGAAGAGGGTTATCCTTCCAGAATATAGAGATGATTAATTCCTGCGTTATTCGCGAATTTAACGGTATGGCCGTCTCGGTGTAATCCCCTAATCCTACATCCTGCTGAAACACCAACAATGCCCCTATCTTGTGTGCTTTGAGGTAGCTTAATGCCCCGGTGATATTGTTCACTCTCACGTCAGCTTCATCTTCCGACATATGACGCTTCAACAGGTAGAATTGACCTTTGCCGAGTTCCTCAAGCATTTTCCGCAACTCAGGCTGAAACACTATAGGGACTGCGAGACTCAGAGCGATTAACGTTGTCTGCAAAAACCATGTCAGTAGCCTCAAATGTAGGAATGACGCTACAGCAAGCAGAATAGCCAGGAAAAACACGCCCTTGATGAGCTGTATTGCCCTCGTGCCTACAAGCAATACAAGTATCCTGTAGATGATGAATGATACTATTGCTATGTCAATGAGGCTTCTGAAATTGGCGAGGCTGACTAGCATCACACGACCAGCCTTACATTACCGCGATAAACGAGGCCGCGTGTACCGTCAATCGAAACAATATCGTCATCCATGAGAGTCGAAAATGCATCCGCAACACCGACAATACACGGAAGGTTATAATCCATAGCGAGCGAATTTCCCTCAGAGAACAATAACCCGCTCTCAAACAGAACAGCTCCAACCTTATCGAGAACAGGCCGATATTCCTCGTTCAACTGACGCACAACGAGAATGCAACCGGGAGTAGCTTTGTCGATTGCTTCTTGTGGTGTGCGGGCAATGCAGACTTTACCGCTTGCGTTTTTGTGGGATAACGGAGTCCCGGACAATAATATTGTTCCTGTCGTGAGGACTTCCACAACGTTTGTCGAGCCTGGACGGCCAACAGGGACTCCCGCCGTTATGACGACTAACTCGCCTTCAGGGAGGAGCTTTTCACGTACACATGTGGTTATGGCTTCTCTTGCTGCTACGTTGATGTCTGACATTTCCGACAGCCTAACGGGATGCACTCCCCACCACAAAGCCAGCTCGCGCCATGTTTGCTGGGAAGGCGTGAGTCCTAATATCGGGCATTCGGGGCGGTGTTTGCTGATCATTTTCGCGGTGAGTCCTGAGCGTGAAAGGGAGATTATTGCGGGAGCATTTATCTGCTTGGCTATGAGGACGGCGGCTCCTGATACGGCATCAGGCACAGGGATTCCTTCAAGCTCTAAGGGATTCTGCTCGTTGTTCTTGTGGTTGCCCCAAATCTGTAACTCTTTCTCTGCGCGGTCAACAATCTTGCGCATTGTCGCTACAGCCTGAACGGGATAATTCCCTGAAGCAGTCTCGCCTGAGAGCATTACCGCGTCTGTACCGTCAAGAACGGCGTTTGAAACGTCAGAGGCTTCTGCGCGAGTTGGGCGGGGGTTACGTATCATTGAGTCAAGCATCTGTGTTGCGACGATAACGGCCTTACCCCTTACCCGGCACATTTCGATGATTCTCTTCTGCACGAGGGGAACATCCTCCGTTGCGATTTCGACTCCCAAATCACCGCGAGCAACCATTACGCCGTCAACAACTTCAACGATTTCTGCAATGTTGTCTACAGCTTGGCGAGTTTCGATTTTGGCGAGTATCTTCATGCCTGAGCCGTATTCCTGAATGAGCCGCCTGACCTCTACTATGTCTTGGCGAGTCTTCACGAATGACACAGCAAGGTATTCCATTCCGTGTTGAATGCCCCATGCTATGTCTTGCTTGTCTTTGTCCGATAATGCTGGAAGAGTTATGTCAGCTCCTGGAAGGTTTATGCCTTTTGTGTTGCGTAATGGGCCACCTACTATAACTTTGCAGGTAACTTCATCGCCCTCTACCTTTTCGACTTCAAGATTCAATGCTCCGTCATCAATATAGATATTCTGACCGGGCTTTACTTCTTGTGCAAGTAGCTTGTAGTTCACCCAGAATTTTTCGGCAGTACCCTCGAAAGCCTCATCACATGACGAAATTATGACCTTTGCGCCCTGTGTGAGTGTGATTTCTCCGTTCTGCATGTGGCCTGTACGAATCTCCGGGCCTTTTGTGTCGAGTAATGCCGCTATAGGTTTCTTCACGGCGCGTTCGACACGGCGTATGAGCTTGAGCTTTTTCTCGTGGCCGTCGTAATCTCCGTGTGAGAAGTTCAGCCGGGCAACATTCATTCCTGCTTCGGCCATAGCCTTTAAGGTTTCGTAGTTGTCGCTGGCTGGGCCGATTGTGCATACGATTTTCACGAACATATAACCTTGCCCCCTCGTAAAAATTAATGTGGATGCTGTGAATTATACAGGGCATGAGGGATTTTGTTATAATCTCGGTGTTCCAAATATTTTAGAGAAAGTGGGAATGTCTTTTGCTCGTATATCTGGATAATTGTTGCTATAACCGTCCATATGATGACTAATCCCAGCCAAGAATTTCACGTGAGGCACAGGCACAATTGCTCATTCAGGAGCAAATATTGCTCGGCAAGATCATGCTTGTGTCTTCTTACGTACTCAGTGCGGAGAATAGCGCGAATAAGTTTGCGTCAAGGCGTGAGGACATCAAGAAATTCACGGACAAATACACAGCCTTATACGTAAGCGACAAGAATAGGCCACGCATAGAACTCAAAGCAGGGGAAATCATGAAATCAGGCTTAAAGTTCATGGATGCCTGCCACATAGCTTGCGCGATTTTTGCGGGCTGTGGTTATTTTTTGTCTGTAGATAGCAGGCTGCTTAAATTCAAAACGGATGAAGTGAAAATCATGAACCCTGTAGATTTCATATTGGAGCTGGAGATGATTTTATGAGCTGGAACACAGAACTTCACAATAACGATTTGTCTGTATTGAGCAGGAAAAAACTCACATCCCGGACAACGCATGAGCAATACGACTACACACGCTTTCACCACAAACTCGCGGACGAAATCACGCCGGAAAATTTCGGAATCCTGATAGAGAACTCCAAGAGAATATGCCCCTATGAGGGCAACCCATCCACAATAATTTAGGGCAAAAAAAATTCCTCCCCCTTAACGTTTCAAGGAGGAGGACTCTTTTTCACGCCGCAAACCCACTCCCGCCCGAATGAATCTCAAAGCTATCAGCAGGGATAACGCCCGATAACGCCCCTTCAAGCCTCTCAGGAGACACCCCAACAGCACCAAGATACACCCTGCAAGTTTCATCGTCATTGCACAGTTCAAGGATCATGCGATGCTTCCCCCTGCAACCGTTCAAAGCCTGAAGGAGTTTCTTCGGGTCAATTCCGCCCACGTCATTCAGCCTCAGAGTTACATACCTTTGCGCTTTTTCGTCAAGCTCATCAATCGTCAGTATCTTATCCGGCAAAAGCTGCCCTCTGTCATCAATTTTCCCCTCAATAACGCAGGCAGTTCCAGCTGTGAGAGTCCCTTTCAATTCTGACCACATGGCCGGGAATATTACTGTGTCAATGCTACTCTCTGAGTCTTCAAGCTGCAACACGCACATGGTATCGCCTTTCTTGGTTGTCTTTGTGGCGAGCGAGGCTATTATTCCTCCTGCACAGGGCTTCACAGTTTCTCCCTTCCATTCTTTGAGGTCGGATATAGCACAATTCGTGAAGGGCGATATTCTGTCCTGATACGACTCATACGGATGCCCGGAAATGTACAGCCCGGTAACTTCCTTCTCGTAATCCAGCCTTGTATGTTCATCCCATTCCGGGACTTTGGGCTTGTCAGGCTCTGCGCTTAATGCCTCGTCAGTTTCATCATCACCAAACATTGAGAGCTGTGGAGTCTTCTTGATGGCGTTCACTTTTTGGATGGCCTCAAGGAAATTCGGAAGGGCGGCAAGCAACACGGCTCTGCTTGGCTCGATTTCGTCAAATGCCCCGGCCTTTATGAGGTTCTCGAAAACTGTTTTGTTCATCAGGCTCATATCTACACGCTTCATGAAGTCCCAGAACGTTACGAATTTACCGCCCTTGTCGCGTTCCCTGAGTATCATTTCGATTGTGTTATGTCCCATTCTCGACACTGCACCAAGCCCGAAACGTATTACATCCTTATCTGCCGTAAAACTCTCACGTGATGTATTTATGTCTGGGGGAAGGACTTTGATTCCGCTCCTTCTAACCTCAAGCACATAATGCCCAAGTACCTCACGTTTTGCCTTCATCTGTGATGACAGGTAAGCGGCCATGAACTCGGCGGGGTAATTCGCCTTGAGCCACGCTGTATCGTAGGAAATTAGAGCGTACGCGGCACTGTGAGACTTGTTGAAGCCATATCCCGCGAATTTCTCGATGTTGTCGAAGATTGCTCCGGCTGTTTTGGGGTCAATACCTTTCTTTTCTGCCCCGGCCATGAATTTGGCGCGTTGTTCCTGCATAACCTCGACTTTCTTTTTCCCCATTGCCCTGCGCAACATATCCGCTTCACCTAACGTGTAGCCTGCAAGGACTGAGGCACATTGCATGACTTGTTCCTGATAGAGTATTACGCCGTATGTCTCTTTGAGTGTGCCTTCAAGCAGTGGGTGAGGGTAAACGGGCTGAGTTCTTCCGTGCTTGCAGTTAATGTACTGGTCGACCATGCCGGAATCAAGCGGGCCAGGACGGTACATTGCGAGGGCGGCTATGAGATCCTCGAAGCGGTCAATCTTCAATTTGCGGAGCATTGAGCGTATTCCGTCAGACTCAAGCTGAAACACTCCCATAGTATCAGCTTCCTGTAATATCTTGAACGTTGCCGGGTCATCAATCACATCATTCACCTTGTTCATATCGGGGACGGGCTTTTTGTTGTTGCGTATGTTGTCTAATGCTTCCTCGATTATTGAGAGTGTTGACAGCCCAAGAAAATCCATCTTCACGAGGCCGAGCTTCTCTACAGGCTCCATAGTGAATTGCGTTACTACCTGACCTGTGTCGCCTTCCTCTTTACCTGTGGAGAGTCGTTTGACAGGCACAACGTCAGTAATTGGGCAGGGGGTAATCACGACTCCGGCGGCGTGCTGTGAGGTGTGGCGGGCGAGTCCCTCAATGTTTTTGGCCTTATCGATTATGTTGTGCTTCGCGGGGTCTGACTCATATTCGGCTTTAAGGTCGGGGGTATCTTCAATTGCTTGTGTGAGGCTCTTGCACATGGCCGGGATGAGTTTTGCGATTTTATCCATTAGGGCATAATCGACTCCCAATACCCTGCCAACGTCCTTTACCGATTGTCTACCCTTCATGCGTCCGAACGTGATAATCTGCGCTACGTGGTCTTTACCGTAATGCTCGGAGATATAGCGCAACAATTCATCCCTTCCCTTGTCTGAAACGTCCGTGTCAATATCGGGCATTGAGATTCTTTCAGGGTTGAGGAAGCGTTCAAACAGAAGGTTGTAGCGTAACGGGTCAAGCTCCGTGATTCTGAGACTCCATGCAACGAGACTCCCTGCTGCTGAACCGCGTCCCGGCCCTATGGGAATATGTCTGCTTTTTGCGGCCTGAATTATTCCTGACACGATGAGGAAATACGCCGCGAATCCCATCTGCGTTATGACTCCGAGTTCATACTCAAGGCGTGAGCTGTATTCTTCCGGGATGTCAGAGCCTCTTGCCTGAAAACGCGCTTTAAGTCCTTCACGAGCTTTCACGCGCAAATCATCTTCAGCCGTCATTCCCTCTTTGAGTCCCAAATCCGGCAAAAGGTAGTGGCCTGTCTTGAGGGGTAATTTGACGTTGCAACGTTCTGCAATCTCTACAGTGTTTGAGAGTGCTTGCGGGCATATGTCCTGAAAGTGTGAGTACATTTCTTCGGGCGACATGAGGTAGAACTCGTTGCGGTCAAATCCGAATGCGTCATCATTCACATCAGCATGTGTGTTAATCTTCAGCAGTATCTTGTGCCAGTCAAAATCTTTTGCGTCAAGGTAATGTGCATCTCCTGTTGCGATTATGGGTATACCTGTGCGCTGTGAGATTCTTATTATGGCCTCATTGACCTTCTTTTGTTGTTCGAGGGAGTTGGGCATGATTTCGAGGAAGAAATTTCCCCGTCCAAAAACATCGTCATAGTACCCGGCTAATTTTTCAGCTGCCTCAATATCGCCTGACATTATGAGCTGAGGAATTTCCCCGGCAAGACATGCAGACGAGGCTATTATTCCTTCGTGAATTTTCTCCAATAACTTATGGTCAATGCGTGGCTTATAGTAGAAACCTTGAGTGTTAGCGATTGAGATTAGCTTTATGAGGTTGTGCCAGCCTGTTTCGTTCTCTGCAAGCAACAAAAGGTGATTGGCCTTCTTGCTACTACGTGAGGTGATTCCGTTAGGGTCTATGTATGTCTCACAGCCGAGTATAGGCTTGACTCCTTGTGCGTTACAGTTCTCGTAAAACTCAACAGCCCCATACATGACTCCGTGATCCGTCATTGCAACGGCTTTAGTGTCCCAACATGATACCTTAGCGGCAAGATCCTTCGTACGTATTGCACCGTCAAGCAGGCTGTATTCCGTGTGAACATGAAGATGCACAAAATCATAGCTCATTCTTCGTTATCCCCTTCCGATTCTGATTCCGTCTCTGCTTCTGATTCGTCATTATCCGTCTCGTTATCCTCCTGCGAATCTTTCTTCTTCTGCAATATAACTTCCGGCTTCGATTTCAGCCGCGTCAAATCCCGTATAAATTCCCGGAATGCTGAAGGTTCATGTTTCTCTTGTGGCTCATCAGACTCAGGGACATATTCAGGCGTGGGAGGGGTGTCAATTTCCGGCGGCATATCAGGCGTGGGCTTCGTGTCATTGGCTGGGGATTCTGGAGCAACAGTTGCCGACTCAGTCTCGATTTTCGGGCAAGTGAACTCCGACAACAAATAGCGCAGAATAACATTCTCATATTCCGGGAACAATCCGCCAAGCTCAAACGCCGTACGATATACCCTCAGCACCTCATAGCAGTATTTATGCCCCATATCAAGCACGAGGTCTTTTCCCCTCACGTAAGGCCGTGCGTCAAACAGTCCACACCATAATACGAGGTTTTTCTCGCGGGCGATTTCGAGCAACGATTCTTTGAGGGCGGTATCTTCCTTCACGGGCTGGGGGGCTGGTGCAGTAATTGCAGGCATTGGGGATTCTGACAGGGCTGGCGCGGAAATTGTCGGCTCAATCCTCAGAGGCTCACGGCGTGTAACTGTAACAGTTTGCGGAGGCTCATTGCCAGCTTCAAGGCGTAACATGAATGTTCCCAGCAAAATATCATTCCTCACACCTAACCTTGCGTCAGTGAGAGATTTCAGAACGACATTCAGCAAGGAGTGAAGGTTATCGGCTGTCCAGTGTGAAGCTTCATCAAGTAAAAACGTTTTCTCCTGCGATGATATTCCGAGATTGTCAGCGATATTCTTCCATTTAGAGACGAGCCACAAATCCCGGACAATCGAGAACATTTCCTCAAACACCCTCACGCCCGATGCCCCCGCATCAAACATGGCCTTCAATGACGAATAAGCCTCGCCGGGATTCCCGCGCAATGACACAATCCAGCGTTCAAAGGCAGGACGGCTTCCAGCTCCGAAAAGTGCCTCGATATTCGCGAGTGTAACATCACCAGCAGAGGCAGCCTGTTCAAGCAGTGAAAGAGCATCACGCAATGCCCCGTCAGCTTGCCGGGAAATTTCGCGCAACGCTTCAGGTTCAGACGTTATCCCCTCAGACTTGCACACGAAATCAAGACGCGTATATATGTCGTCAGGCGTAATGCTCCTGAACGGAATATGCTGGCAGCGTGAACGGATCGTAACCGGGACTTTATGCGGTTCAGTCGTGGCCATGATGAATATCACATGTTCGGGAGGCTCCTCAAGAGTCTTCAGGAGGGCGTTGAATGCACCCTGTGAAAGCATATGAACCTCATCGATGATATAGACCTTGTAGCGTGAATTGAACGGGGCGAGGGCCACATTCTCTTTGAGGCCGCGAATGTTCTCGACTCCGTTGTTTGATGCTCCGTCAATCTCTATTACATCGAGCGAGTCCCCTGAAGTGATTTCCCGGCAATTGTCGCATTCTCCGCAAGGCTCAAAGCCATTTCTGTTGGTGCAGTTGAGAGCTTTGGCGAAGATTCTTGCGGCTGAAGTTTTTCCGCAACCCCTTGACCCGGAGAACAAATACGCATGGCCGACTCTGTCCTTTGTGATTGAGTTGGCGAGGACTTCAACGGCGGCTCTTTGTCCAACAAGTGAGGAGAAATCCTGCGGCCTGTATTTTCTGTAGAGTGATACGCTCATGATTTATGGGAAGGGCAGCGAGTCCCTAGACACTTATTATTTTGCGCTGAATACCTGTACGATATATCCGGCCTCAACATTTCAACGCTAAAGTAGGTGAGTCCTGCTCTGCATGTCAAGCACTCTTCATTCATCAAATATTATGCGCTAATACCCATTGTTTTCGCTATGGGGATGATTGCGCCCTCCTTTGTTTGTCGTATCGCCCGGAGGCGAGTGGGCTTTCACATCCGCTAAGATGAAGCAGACCTCCGCCCGCTAGAGTTTATTTCAAGACTTAGGCTAGTCAGCAAGTGTTTTACACACGTTTAAGCGTGGGGCTACTGACTGTATGTATTCATGGATTTATGCTTGTAACTTTATCACGGAATGCGAAATTGATTCAATGTGCTAGAATTTCACCTACAACAATTTTTCCCATAAAGGAGACTTTTCACATTATGCCAATGCAGATAGGGCTTGACGAATTACTCGGCATGTTAGTTTCACGTGTCGAGGAAATAGCTCTGGACAGCGACAACCAGAAAAGCCGCTTCAATATCATGTTCAGAATGCTCTACAAAAAGGGACTCTTCAATGAGAATGACGCAATCGAAGCTATCCGCGAGGAGAACAAAATTCTTCTTGAGCTCGGAATGATAAAGGCCATGCCCGATGAGAAAACCATAAAGGCCGCTGCGGATAACCTAATGCTGTGGATAAAGGGCGATGCAAAAGAAATACGCCGTTCGCTTGAGGAGTTGCAGAAACGCATTCAGGAAGCGCAAGAGAAACAGAATAAGCCCCGCATAGAGACAGCCCCAGCAGGAGTCCTCACGGAGCTTGACCGTATCGGAGCGAACAACAGCGGTAAAAAGCTCATATACTGACATCATGCCGTTGCATTCCCTCAAAGACTCCTGGCGCAAAATCTCCGCAAACGGCTATGTCGTCGCGGCGTTGGACTTCCTCCTTCTGTCATTGGCCGTGTATTTGGGCTATGCATTGAGGCTCGGAATCGTCATACCTCGATATGTTGGCGACTGGCTGAGAATCGGATTCGCATTGCCGCTTGCATGTGTGATTGTGTTTGCGCTGGCCGGGCAATATCGCACAATCTGGCAGCACGCCGGGACGGAGGATTTCAGCCGATTCATGTGGCTCTACATTGTCTCAGTGCTGTGCTTCCTCCTCGTGAACAGCCTCATGAAAATAGCCGTATTCCCTCGGACATCATTTGCCCTGTCATTTTTGGCGGGGCTATTTTTGTGCGGTGGATTGCGTTTTTCGTGGCTCATGGCAAGGTCGATTCACGCTAAGCAGGACAATGCAAGGCTGAAGACTCTCATTGTCGGAGCTGGTGAGGCTGGCGCATTCATTGCCAGGGATTTGATGAGGAATGAGTCGGAATTGTCGCCTGTTGGATTCGTTGACGATGACGAGTCTAAAAGGGGAATGCAGGTATCTGGGCTGAGGGTTTTCGGGAATACATCTGAGCTTGAAGCGATTTCGGAGCGCGAGAAAATACAAGTTGTGCTGATAGCTATACCGTCTGCACATGGCCGGAAAATTCGCGAGATATATGACACACTCGCCCCCATGAACATACAGGTCAGAATCCTTCCGAGCCTGCGTGAACTTGCTGACGGGAAAATCTCCGTGTCAGGTGTGCGCAAAGTCCGCCTTGAGGATCTGTTAGGCCGCGAGCCTGTGCGAATCAGCCTTGACCCCTCAGCGAATTACATTCAGGGGAAACGCATACTCATTACGGGTGCAGGAGGCTCAATCGGGAGTGAAATCGTGCGTCAGGCAATCCACAACAAACCTTCCGAAATTTTCGCGCTTGGACATGGTGAACAGTCAATATATCTGCTTATGGAGGAGCTTGCGAGAACGGGCGCAAATATCCCAGTCCACCCGGTAATAGCTGATGTTGCCGACATAACAGCGATGGATAATCTTTTTGCCGCAAACGGGATTGACGTTGTGTTTCATGCGGCGGCACATAAGCACGTTCCATTGATGGAGTTTTCTCCGCGTGAGGCCATGAGGGTTAATGACTTGGGGACGAGGAATATTGCACGTTGCGCGGGAAAATACAATGTCGCGCGTATGGTGATGATTTCAACCGACAAAGCCGTGAACCCTTCGAGCGTAATGGGAGCGACAAAGAGACTCGCCGAGAAAATACTCGAACATGAGCAGGCGAATTACCCTGAGACAAAGTATATGGCCGTTCGTTTTGGGAATGTGTTGGGGAGTCGTGGAAGTGTCATACCAAAATTCGAGGAGCAAATAGCTTCCGGCGGGCCTGTTACGGTAACTCATCCTGATATGAAACGCTACTTTATGCTTATCCCTGAAGCTGTGAGTTTGGTGATTCAGGCGGGGGCATTGGGTCATGGCGGAGAATTATTCGTGCTTGACATGGGAGAGCCTGTTGTGATTCGTGAGATGGCAGAATTGCTCATACGTCTGTCAGGATATGAGCCTTACCGTGATATAAACATCACGTACACGGGGATGCGTCCGGGCGAGAAGCTGTATGAGGAGCTATTCTACGATGAAAATTCCGTACATGGTACGTTGCACCCGAAAATCTACGTGAGCCGTATAAAGGCCGGAATCCCTGAGAACGCCCCGGATATTGACGCTGGACTCGAATACGCTTTGAGACACCCTGACGAGGCATTGAACATTCTGAAACATTTAGTGCCTGAGTTCACACACGATTAACGCCAGACTTCACACACAACAAAAATCCCCCTCACCATTTCGGCAAGGGGGATAAATTTTTCCGTAGTTATCTCACGAGGCAGGGCTTCTTGTTGTCGAACTTCCAGCCAGGGATGAGATACTGCATTCCGATAGCGTCATCTCTTGCACCGAGTCCGTGTTCAAGGTAGAGGGCATTAGCCTTCTTCACCTGCTCAATATCGACATCAACGCCGAGACCGGGCTTCTTGGGCAGGTCAATGCAACCGCCAACAATCTGCATAGGCTCAACTGTGAGTCTTTCACGGCCTTCCTGCCATATCCAATGGGTATCGATTCCATTCATGCGTCCAGGAATCGCCGCCGCACACTGCACCACCATAGCAAGCGAAATGTCAAAGTGGTTATTGCTGTGGCAACCCCACATGAGTCCGAAATCGTTGCAGAGCTGGCCGACTCTCACGCTTCCGTTCATCGTCCAGAAATGCGGGTCAGCAAGAGGAATGTCGACCGCCTGAAGTATTAGCGCGTGGAACATTTGCCGCCAATCGGTATTGATCATGTTCGTAGCTGTGGGCATCATTGCGGCCTTCCTGAACTCGGACATGACTTCGCGGCCACTGAATCCGCCTTCAGCTCCGCAGGGGTCTTCGCAGTACGCAAGGCACTCTTTGAGTTCGGGAGCAATCTCCAGTGCTTCCTT
>JAFSKY010000035.1 GCA_017448685.1 Synergistaceae bacterium | reverse complement strand
TGATGTATGTGAATGAGCTTCCAACAGTTTACCGGGTGTTTGCGGCGTTAATGCTGGCGAATCTGGCGATGCTTGCGGTAGGTTGTGCGGGAGTTAGGTTTTTCGCGAGGATTGTCTCGGTCGAAAAGAAGATGCTTTACCCGATTATACTCGTTGTATCATTGCTGGGCGCATTCTCGATCAACAAGAATGTGTTTGATGTCGGAGTGTGCGTACTTTTCGGCGTGGTTGGCTGGCTCATGAATAAGTTTGAGTTCCCGCTTTCACCGATATTGCTGGCGTTGATTCTTGGGCCTATGTGTGAGCAGAATTTCGTGCGTTTTGTGGACGTGAACAACGGAAACTTCTGGGAGATATTGAACCGTCCTATAGCTGTGGGATTCTTCGTTGTGTCTGTGGCAACGATATTGTTCTCGATATACAATCAGCGCAAGATAAACAGGCGTGAGGCTGAGAGCAGGAAGAATGCGTGAGGGATTTCCCCTGTGAATGAAAACAGCCCCCGGTGTGAAGGCCGGGGGATTTTTTTGTGTTTTGACTATAGGACGTACGTAAAAATTTCTCCGTTGTCAGGAAGATATATAGCCATGATAGAATATTTTGCTAATTCCCCCAAAAAGAAGGACGGCAGTTCACATGCTGAAACTTGTTACAGACAGACGCAAATTTACGTTCACCTCACAGAACGACATGAAAGCCATATCTGACACTCTGCAATTCATAGACTCTGAGGCCGAAAAGTTCAGGACTTCCCCGCGTGAGGCAGCTCAAATCAGAATGATGTGCGAGGAGTCCCTCGTGAAGCTCCTAGAGTACGCAACGTTCACCGACAAATCCCCCGTAACCGCCACAGTATCAGCGATAAATTTTCTGGGCAACGTCAGATTCACGCTCAGGATTCCCGGCGCAAAGTTTGACTTCCTTCACAGCATCCAGTCAGCAGACATAGACACAGACGAAGTATCACCCGAAACCTACGATGCCATCAACAACGTATTGCTTCAGCAGTTCGCCGACCGCCTCAGATACGACCATCGTGATGGCGTGAACTATCTCAGAATAGCAGCTCTCAGTTCACCCTATAATGCGCTGTTCATGATAGTAGCTTCGATATTGCTTGCGGTTGTTGCGGGAATACTCATGAAGACGTTT
Organism: Synergistaceae bacterium; assembly: GCA_017448685.1. Lineage (GTDB taxonomy): Bacteria > Synergistota > Synergistia > Synergistales > Aminobacteriaceae > JAFUXM01. The sequence goes on along the minus strand of JAFSKY010000035.1, from coordinate 13,844 downwards.
GCGACCCCTGAGACGTGTTCATACGTCAAGGCAGATTTCCTTGTTCCTGTGAGTTCAACGCTCATGAATGCCATGAAGATGTGTACGATACCGCTCGTGTTCTTCTCAGTCGTGGTATGCATAGCTCGTTTTGGGAGTCCCTACGACATGAAGAAGGCAGTGCTAAGATGCATGGCCTGTTTCTTGTCCGCATCGACTGTTGCGGCTGTGTCAAGCATTGGGGTATTCTTCATGCTCAAGCCTGCGATGAGGTCAGTTGCTGGGACTCTTTCGGGAATGTCGGAAGTAGTTGCTGAGGCTGATACAAATTTTCTCACGAAGATGTTACAGGACTTATTGCCGCCTAGTATCATTGAACCGTTCTTGGACAATGACGTTCTACAATTGTTGTTACTGGGAATACTTTTCGGGTTCGCTATGAGGATGGCTGACGTTAAGAGGCTGCGTGAAATTTTTGAGGACTTCGACAAGCTGCTTGTGAAAGCGTTATACATTGTCTGCAAGTTTACCCCGTTGATAGTCTTCTGCTCAATAGCCCGGCAAGTCTTGGAGCTTGGATTTGATGCTGTCGCTAATATCGCATGGCTTGCTGTGTGCCTCTTGGTGAGTGAGCTGGCAGTTATGGCGGTCTACTGTGCTTCTGTGCGTGCTGTCTCAGGAATGGGCGTGAGGAGATTTCTGTCAAAAGCCTGGCTTGCAATGCTTACGTCAGCGTCAATGATGTCTGGCAAGGCGGCAATCCCGGTGAACATGAAAGCCTGCAAGGAACTCGGAGTCCCTCAGAACGTTTTTAGCATATCCGTACCAATGTCAGCTATCTTCAACAAGCAGGGCGATTACATTCCGTGTGTAGTGTCATCGTTATTCCTCGCATTGATGTGCGGGATTGATGTCAGCGCGTGGGATGTGTTTCTTCTTGCGGCTCAAGCAATGCTGATAGTTGTGGCTGCTTCCGGGATTACGGCACAGCTTGTTATTCCCGGGATATTGGGAGTGCCTTCTGCGGCGGTTGAACTCGTGCTTGGAGTTACCAAGCTGATGGACATGGCCGGGGTTGCGCTGGACTCACTTGGTGCGTTGGCTTCTGGCGTGATTGTTGCGGGGCGTAAGAATCTTGCGGGCAGTCAGCAATCCTAACTGAGACAATACGCCTATTCTCATTTCACGGCCATGTGATAAAATTCTGTTCACAATTCCATAACAACTATAAAATATTCACTCAGCAAGCGCATATGTTGACCCTGTGAGTCTTGCGGGGGCATTAATCATATGCAGGCACGAAAATTTTGCAGGAGGTGTTTTTTCTTATGGAGTTAAAGGCGGTTGGCACTGCCGGGACTCTTGAGTCGAGCGACATAATGATAACGCTTGAACCCAAAGACAGCGGCGGAATCGATTTGACGCTTGAAAGCTCCGTACTCAATCAGTACGGCAGGCAGATAAAAGCTGAAGTACTCGCATCACTCGAAAGGCTTGGCGTGAAAAACGCAAAAGTCATCGTGAATGATCACGGCGCTTTGGACTGCACGATAAAGGCACGTGTTGAATGCGCGTTCTACAGGGGATGCGGCATTGACATGGACGGCAAATTTGACTGGGGAGGAGTGATTCGCTGATGAGTTTACCGAGACCGAAGCCGGAGAGATTCCGCCTCCGCAGAACAATGATGTTCATGAACGCACAGAAGCCCGGCCTCATAAAGGACGCGTACATTTACGGCGCGGATTCAATCATGCTTGACCTTGAGGACGCTGTTGCGGAGAACCAGAAAGACAGCGCGCGCTTCTCACTCTACCACGCATTGAAGGAAATCGATTACGGCGACACGGAAGTTATCGTGCGCATCAACGGACTCGACACGCCACACTGGAGAGAGGATATACGCGTGTGCGTTGCTGGCGGTTGCGACGGAATCAGAATCGCCAAGACCGAATCAGCCCAGGACGTGAAGACAGTTGACGAGGCCGTAACAGAGGCGGAAAAAGAGTTTGGCGTAGAAGTCGGAAGGACTCTCCTCATGGCCGCGCTTGAAAGCCCCAAAGGTGTGCTTAACGCTTACGAGATCTGCCAAGCTTCACCGAGGCTTTTCGGAGTTGCGTTATCCGGCGGAGATTACCGCAAGTGTATGCAGGTGAAAGTGATTCCCGGCGGAATAGAGATGCTTTTTGCGCGTGGGTTAATGCTCAATGCGGCGAGGGCAGCGGGGATTCAGTGCTTCGATACAGTATTCACGAACCTCAACGATGATGAAGGCTTCAGGGCTGAAGTGAAGCAGAATGTCGAGATGGGCTTTGACGGGAAATCGCTCATCAACCCGAAGCAGATTCCTATAGTGCATGAGATGCTCGCCCCGACACAGAAAGAAATAGCCGAGGCAGAGAAGATAGTACGTGCGTTCCGTGAGCAGGCAGACAAGGGAGTCGGAGTCTTCACGCTCGACAACGGGAAAATGATAGACATTGCTTTTGTTCCTGGCGCGGAAAGGGTAATCAGGTTAGCAAAAGCCAGCGGAATTTACGAGGGGGATCTTTAAATCATGAAAAACGCAGTAGGAAGAGAGATACCCGAAGAAGCGTTAGCCGTTGCGCTCAAAAACGGCAGGAAGTATGAGCCTTACCAGGGCAAAGGCTACAGGGACGGGAAATACATCAAGAAGGCCGGCCCCACAACAAGAATCTGCGAGAATCCCACAGAGAGCAAGCTCCTTCCGTCAATCCGCGATGCAGTAATAGCTTGCGGAATCAAGGACGGGATGACGGTATCATTCCACCACCATTTCAGGAACGGTGATTACATCGTCAACATGGTGATGAAAGAGATTGTTGCTCTCGGCATAAAGGACATCACGATTGCGGCATCAAGTCTCGGAGATGCTCACGACCCAATAGCCGAATACATTGAGCAGGGAATCGTTACAGGCATTCAGACATCAGGTATACGCGGCAAAATGGGCGATGTCGTCTCACATGGCAAGCTCAAGACACCCGCAATACTCCGTTCACATGGAGGCCGTGTACGTGCAATAGAGGAAGGCGACGTGCATATTGACGTTGCGTTTATCGGTGCGCCCACGTCAGATGAATATGGGAATGCCAGAGCTTTGGGCGGAAAAGGCGACTGCGGAGTCCTCTCATACGCCGTGCCAGATTCAGAATATGCCGACAAAGTTGTTGTAATCACAGATACGCTTGTTCCTTATCCGAATTTCCCGCCAAGCATACACGGAGTCAATGTTGATTACGTTGTGAAAGTTGACGAAATCGGCAACCCGAAGAAAATCGCTTCAGCCGCCGCAAGAATGACACAGAATCCTCGCGATTTGATGATGGCGGAAAATACCGCAAAAGTCATTGCCGCATGTCCGTGGTTCAAGGACGGCTTCAGCTTCCAGACTGGCGCGGGCGGTCCGTCATTGGCCGTGAATAGATTCCTTGAGCCTCTCATGAATGAGAAGGGCATCAAAATGGCATGGGCTATCGGCGGAATCACAGCGGCGATTTGCGAGCTTCAGAGGAAGGGTCTTGTCGGGAAGATAATTGACGTTCAGGACTTCGACACGGGAGCAATTGAGGACATTCGCACGAATCCGAATCACTTCGAGATGACAGCCAGCGAATACGCCAACCCCGCCAACCGCGGAGCTTTCGTGAATAAGCTGGATTTCGTTGTACTTGCGGCACTTGAGGTCGATATTGATTTCAACGTGAACGTCATAACAGGCTCTGACGGCGTATTGAGGGGTGCTCCCGGCGGACATCCTGATACGGCTGAAGGCGCGAAATGCTGCGTAATCGTTACACCTTTGACGCGTGGAAGAATGGCGACAATCTGCGAGCATGTAGTTACGGTTACGACTCCTGGGGATTGCGTTGACGTTGTCGTTACGGATTTTGGGACGGCGGTCAATCCAAGACGTACGGACATAATTGAGGCTCTCGACAAGGCCGGAATAAAGCATGTGCCAATCAAACAGCTTCAGGAGAAGGCATATTCGCTTGTGGGCAGGCCGGATGATCTTGAATGGGAAGATAAAGTTGTGGCGATTCTTGAGGCTCGCGACGGGACAATTCTTGACGTTGTGCGCAAGATTAAGCCACTTGAGATTTAAGCGTTACAGGAAAAATGATGCTCCCTCCTTCATTGGGGGGAGTTTTTTTGTGCAGTGATATAATTGCGACATCCCAAAGGAGGAATCACAATGAGATATGAAGAGGTAGACTACGGCGGAGAGAAAATTAAGATTAAGGTATTCGACTATCACACACCCGAAGGTTGGCATGAATACGTGATGAATACAGCAGGCTCCGTTCACGATGAAACTTTCGTTGCTCCACCGGACGGATATATGCGTGATGAGGATGTGATCAAATTTGACTAGCATATACTACCTTAACACAAACATCTGCATATTCTATATGCGCAAGCCTAAGGGGCTTCTCGCTGATAGGATTAACTCAATCGAATCTGACCGCATAAAGATTCCCGTTATGGTCAAAGGCGAGCTTCTTGTAGGTGCGGAGAAAAGCAAGTGGCGGGAAGAAACTCTCGCTGAAACTCTCGCTTTCCTCAGACCGTATGAGGTCGTTCCGTTCGAGGATTCTATGTTGCGGACTTACGCCAGAATTAGAGCCGCGCTTGAACTCAAAGGGCAGAAAATCGGCTACAATGACACGCTCATAGCCGCTACAGTTTTGGTACGCAACGGAATACTTGTAACCAACAACTTGCAGGAATTTGGGAGGATTGACGGTCTTCAGTGTGAGGACTGGACGCTTCAGCCCTAGCCGTTACGCCAAAGACAATAACGTGCCGGATGCCCTCCAGCCAGGAAACTAATCTTGCCAAACCTCAAAGGATTGTAGAGATTCTCAGCTGTATCAGGAGTAATGAACATATCCCCCGCTAAATCATTGCGCACAAAAAACGCGTTCGCCTCGTTGAAATTCGTCCCAACAAGCTGATACCCCAATTCACGCCCTAAAAGCTAATACGCCTTCAATATCGCCTGTGAAGTTTTCTTACGTGAAAAGCTCATTGATGTCGTCTCGTGTTATGAATGCGTTTCTGACTCTGAGTTGCCCTACCCTGATTACAGTTCTGAACTCCGAACTCTATGAAGTGTTTATCTGTTGTGCCGATTCTCCTGAAGATTTCCTGAATGATTCCGTCTTCGTCATTCTGTGAGTACACTTTGAAGCCGTAACGTTCGAGGCATTTGGAATCTTCCCAGCGTTTTCTCGTAAGCTCCTCCCAGCAAAAGCCCCCGGTTATTGTCCCTTCAAAGCGCAAAAATGATGTGTCGTGTCGTGTCGTGTCGTGTCAATTATGGGCGCATTTCCCATCGTGTCAAGACTCCTTTTGCGGATTTGTGCTAGTATATCACGTATCAAGGGAGGTGGTTTGCGCATGAAATATATCGTCATGGTAGATAACAACTATAACTTTATGGACGAGTCAGAACGCTACAAGGCCGGAGAATTTGACACATACGAGGAAGCCGAAGCATTATGCCGAGAAATAGTACGCAGCTCACTTGAGGAAATGAAGTATGACCTTGACGGCTGGAAACATTACGGCGACTCTCCGTTCATTCCCGGCGGGAAATTCAGAGCGTCAATATATGCTGAAGAGATTTGCCGGGCTTTTCATGGCCGCAACACGTAATCATTTCCGCGCAAGCACCCAGCAGAAAAACGGCCCTCCAGCCAATGCCGTAATCACCCCCGCAGGAATCTCGCCGAGCCTCTGCGCTACACCATCCGCAACACACATCATACACGCCCCAATCATGAACGAATGAAGCATCACCCGCCTATGTCCCGCACCTTTAAGCCCCCGCGAAATATGTGGCACAACAAGCCCCACAAATCCCACAACGCCGAATGAACTCACGCACAATGCCGCGCTTATTGACGCACACACAAGCAGAGTCCATCGTGTGAGAGGCTCATTCACGCCCAAAACCGAAGCCCTATCACGACCCAATGACATAGCGTCAAGATTATTCCCAGCGACATACGCCGGGACAAACGCAATCACCGCCCCAGCAATCACCCTCAACACGTCAGGCCATGAAGCCCCCGCAAAGCTCCCCATGAGCCACAGCACTACAGCACCGAGCTTTTCACCAGCTACAGCCTTGAGGAATGTTGCGCCCGCTGAAAGTATTGCGTTCGAGATTACGCCCGCAAGTATGAGCTTCCCCCCTCCACCATGACGCGAAATTATCCCCGTAAGAATGAGAGCGCATAATGCCCCAATGAAAGCGCACGGCATAACCATTACGCCGCCGAAAAGAATCCCGAATGCCGCACCGAATGCAGCACCCGATGCTATTCCGAGAGTGTAAGGTTCTGCGAGGGGATTCGCCAGCACTCCTTGAAGCACAACGCCTGAAACGCTGAGAGTCCCTCCTGCAAGCAATGAGCATAACAGGCGCGGGAGTCTCACCAATCGAAGCACGACAACCTCGGGGGAATTTCCGCCAAGCACAAGAAAGCGGATCACATCAAGCAAAGGGATGTCCCATTCGCCTGACGCAATCCGCCATATCGATATTGCTATGAGGATTAACGCGGGGAACAATTCTCAGTTCGTCATGCTGTCGGGGTCTTCCATGACTAACTCATAGACCTTGCGCACAAACTCACGCGCAAAATTTGTGTCCTCCCCCAATCCTACAAGATATGTACTAACCTCATAGCCCTCTGCCTTAAGGACATTGAGCCATGACTCTTCATCGTCTTCCCCGGCAAGGTCATTGTTCGCGTGGTCTCCTGCTACTACCATCAGAGGCGATAACACTAGCTTTTTGATTTCGGGATGGCGTTTGAGGCTGGCTTTGATGTCATCGATTGAGGGCGATGCTTCGACTGTGCCGATAAAGAATCGTCCGTAATATTTCTGGTCAAGTGCAAGCTGAAGCTGTAAGTATTGGGCGTTTGCGAAATGCTCAGGCGTTCCATGTCCCATTAAGATTATGGCTGTCTCTTCGTCCTCAAGCTGTGCATCGAATCTCCGTATGAGTATATCCGCTATACGTTCGCAGCTTTTCACGCCGTCAAGGAATGGCCTGCACAGTAACAGCTCCTCAAAGCCGAATTTTCCTACTATTGACGCAAAAGAGCCTGTTACATCGCTGAGGTCGTCATATTCCTCGCCAGGTATCATGTGAGTCGGAATGACGATTACATACGAATATCCCTCATCATTGAGCTGCGCAAGAGCCTGTGAAGGATTCGGGATTAACTCGCCCGTCTCATTTTTGATTTTGCGGCGGATTATGTTGGACGTGAATGCGATTCTCACATCTGCGCTCGGAAATTCAGCCTTGACCGTGTCCGCAAGGTTGTTGATTGCTTTGCGGGCTTCGGGCATTGACGTTCCGAATGACACAACGAGCATGGCTGCTTTGACTGATGATTCTTCTGCGGCGTGTGAGGCATGTGGAATCAGAATCATTGCGGCGAGGATTAAGAGTGCTGTGAATTTTTGCATGGTGAAAAATTTTGCGCCTCCTGAAAAATTTTTGATGGATGACAGGAATTATACACGCATGGCCATGAAGGGAGATTTGCGGAAAAATTCAGCGTGTCAAGTTATAATTAGGCGCGAAAATTCCAACGGAGGATGAGACAGCTTGATACTTGCGGCGATAACGACACATAAGCGTCCGCCTGAAATGGTTGAACGGGCGTTGAAGAGTGTGATTGCGCAGACATATACGGACTGGAATCTTGTTGTTGTGGATGACAGTCCGGCGGATTGGGAGTTGCGCGGTGATGTGAGGAAGATGGTTGAGGGGTATGCGGAGAAGGACAGCAGGATTCGTTATGTTGCGCATGAGAGAAATTACGGCGCACAGAGGGCGAGAAATACTGCGCTGGGTATTGCGGTCAATGAGGGATTTGAGTTCATCGCGTACCTTGATGATGATGATGAATGGTTGCCGGAGAAGCTAGAGAGACAGCTTGAAGTGTTCATGGGGCGGGGAAAAGATACTGCTTTGGTGTATAGCAGGAGCTATGTTGCAGAGCATGACGGCAAAATTATAGGTTGCGAGTTCGAGCGCGGAGGAGAAAAACGCACATTCGCGGAAGGGAAAATATATGAACAACTCATACTGTTTGATTTTGTCGGAACATGCAGTAATCCTATGATGCGTACTGAATGCCTTAAAGCTGTTGGGGGTTTTGATGAGAACATGCCAGCGCGCCAAGACTGGGACACTTGGCTAAGGCTGAGTCAGAAATACGAAATCGCATACACTGGAGAAACTTTGCTTACTCACTATTTGGCAGACGATAATAGCGAGCATGTAGGCGGAAGCTATACTACCCAAGCGGAAGGCTTCTCAATTATCATGAGCAAGAATGCTGACTACCTTAGTACGCACAAATATGCGAAATGGAACTTCATGAACAACTTAATCATGTTTTACACAGAAAGCGGGCAATACAGCAAGGGTTTTTCTTCATACTCAAAGGCACTCGCTTTGCAACCGCTTAGAATCGTAACAAGCACAAAAAGACTTATGGTTTCACTGACAAAAGCAATCCTCAAGAGGAATTGCCCGTTCCTATTCCAAATTCTAAAGGGCATAAAGAATATGATAGTAAAGCCTGAATAAACTTTTTTCACAAGGAGATTTTGACATTGACACCAACACGAGAACAAGCACTCAACCTCATACGCCAGCACAACAACGAAGAGTCCCACATCCATCACGCTCTTGCAGTCGAGGCCACAATGAGGCATTTCGCCAAACTCTACCATGAAGACCCAGATCTATGGGGCATCGTCGGAATCCTCCACGACATAGACTGGGAGGAGACATCCTCAGCACCTGAGACACACTGCCACAAAGCCCCCGACATTCTCAGGGAAGCAGGAATCAGTGAGGATATAATTCACGCTGTCCAGTCTCATGGATTCGGAATCTGCACCGATATTGAGCCGTCAAATAACATGGAGCGGACTCTGTTCACGATTGATGAGCTTACCGGGCTTATCATAACCGCCGGACTCGTAAGGCCATCAAAATCCCTCGCTGACCTTGAGCTTAAATCCGTCAAAAAGAAATGGAAGGATAAAGCCTTTGCTCGCGGTGTGAACAGGGACATAATCAAACAGGGCGCAGAGAAAATGAATATGCCACTCGATGATGTTATAACCGAGACAATCAAAGCATTACGCCCCGTCGAAAAGCAAATAGGCATGTAGGCATGACAAAATATTTCACTGGAGATGATGTGCAATTATGGCTGTAAGAATACTGCTCGCGGATGACCACCCTTTGACACGCTCAGGAATCGCGGAATTTGTGAGGCGCGAAGAATCATTTGAGCTTGTCGCGGAAGCTGAAGACGGCTCTGAGGCATGGGACAAAATCAGGGAATTACGTCCTGATGTGGCATTGCTGGATATTCGTATGCCCGGCTATGACGGCGTAACTGTCGCCCAAAAAGTCAAGAATGAGGGTCTCAACACCGCTATAGTCATGCTCACTTCGTATGACGCTCAGCAATATGTGATAGCCTCACTCAGAGCAGGCGCACGAGGATTCGTCCTCAAGACCGTTAGCCCCAAAGAGCTCACCACAGCAATAAACACTGTGGCCAAAGGAGGACTCTATCTTGACCCGGAAGTTGCTTCAGTCATGGGCGAGCAGGATTTTATCCCGGAGCAGCTCTCAGTTAGGGAGCGTGAAGTGTTACTGCTGGCGGCAAAAGGACTCTCAAGCAAAGAGGTCGCCAAAAAACTTTTCATCAGCGAACGCACAGTGCAGACACATTTAGCCTCAATATATGACAAGCTCGGTTCACGCAACAAAACTGAAGCATTATTGCTTGCCCTCAAATATGGAGTCGTTACGCTTGAGGAACTCTTAGAGGACGAATAAACGCTAAATGCTCTCATACATACGAAGAAAATTCGCAGGGTCAGGATCACATTTCCTGGCCTTTTTGCTGTGCGCATTGGTGCTTCCTTCAGCGGCTGTTGTGTTTGTGGCTGTGGCTGGAATGCTCACTCAGGAAAAAGCTATGGAAGCGGCTGTGAGTTCCTACGTTCAGGATTTGGCCGAAAGCATGAGCTATCATCTCAGCTCAGACTCTGAGGTGTGGACGTTCGCAATGTTGAGTGATTTCACGCGTTACCCGTTCTTCTCGTGGGGGCCGTCAATACCCGGCTGGGTCGCACTGATAGCCCAAGACGGTAAAGTCCTCATAGCCTCTCCCGGCTCAATGAGCATAATCGTATCAATATGGCGCAATGATTTACCCGTTGGACAGGCTGTGAGGGTTACGGACAAAGGCGGGGCGCAATATACTCTAGCGATTTACCCGGTGAAGCGTCCCGGAGGTGGCTATGTTGTGGCGGCGGTTTCATGGACGCAACTACTTGGGGGGCTTGTCGGCGTTGTAAGGCTTTGGCCTGCTCTGATTGTCGCAATCGCGTTTTTGAGCTTCATTGCAATACGCCTGTTATGGCAAAAAGTTGTCAGGCCGTTGCGGTCTCTTGCGTCAGAGATTGACAGCATGACATTGGGTAAAGATGTTCCCGAAAAATTGCCGGATGGAACAATTGAGGAAATCGAGAGCGTTCACAGTGCGTTGCTGCGATTTGCACAGGCTGCCGTTGAGCGCGACAACCTCCGCAACCGTTATGTTCGTGATGTCGTTCAGGCACAAGAGCAAGAGCGTATGGACATGGCCAGGGAGATTCATGATGGGGCGTTGCAGGATGTTACAGCGTTGTTGCAACAGATTCATATGATAGCCGATGACGAGAACAAAACCTCACGCCTTAAACGCTCTGAGATTATCGCAAAAGCTGTCGTGAAAGAACTGCGAGCATTCTGTGATGAGCTTGCGCCTCCGTGGATGGATTTGGGACTAAACGAGGCTGTTACGGAACTGGCTGAAAGGTTATCGCAGGCGTATGACATTCGTATAATGACGGATTATGACGAGGACACAGACAACGCGAAAATCGAGAACGACAAAATATTATCCCTGCTACGAATAATTCAGGAGGCAGTCTCTAACGCTGTTAGGCATGGAGAAGCCTCAGAGGTGAATATTCAGCTCACGAGGGAGAATGACACTCTGACGCTTGAGATTTCTGATGATGGGAAGGGCTTTGACGCGGCGAATATCAGCCATGAAACATTGAGGGTTGAAGGCCACCGGGGATTAGCGAGCATGAAGGAGAGAATGAATCTCATGGGAGGAACTCTGAAGATTGACTCCTCGCCGGGAAAAGGAACAGACATTAGAGCATCATTGAGGATTTGAAGGTGTGAGGAAAAATTGCGGGAGGTTTGGTATGAGCCTCCCGTCCTGCTCAACTTTCATCCAAGACTCATAGCATCATGAACCCCACCACAAACAGCAATCCCACCGCAAACGTCATCAGCCCATAAGCCAAACTTGAAGGCAACAGATTCCCGATTGTTTCTCCTTGTGCCTCCTCCTGATAGTAGCCGAAATCCGTATCCTCTGGAGGACGCACGAACTTTATTCGCGACGCATGAGACAGCAATAACGTTACAGGCCCGGCGGTAATCAGGTCAACAACCTTCGCGAACAATGATCCCATAAACGGCAGTATGAGTCCTATTACAGGCCGGAATAACGCGTTCTCGATGTTCAACCACGCAGGCCACAAATCATGATACCGAATCTCACCTTTTGCCGCCTCACTCTGAAGCACTCTGCGCACAAACATGAAATACACCGCGATTCCTATTGTGAGCGAAATCAACGCCCCTTCAAGATTCTCGAACGCAAAATAGTGAACAGTATGATGATGTTCAGGGCCATGCATGAATCCTGAAGCGAATATGCCGATTTTGTCGCCGATTTCGGTCGGGAAAAACCCTATCACGGGCAGAATTACAGCACACAATGCGAGCAATACGGCGTTTGAACGGGATATGTATATGTCTTTTTGGTGCATGTCATGAGCTGGTTTAGCGATGAAGAGGGCTATGAACAACTTGATGACGTATGCAGCTGTGAGTCCTCCCGAAATCAGGAACAGCCATTCACACACGCTGAACATTAACGCTTCCCCGCCAGCTGTAATGAAGGCAAGAGTCCCTGCTCCGTGATTCAGGGCGTGAATATGCTCAACGATTGCTTCATGGACTAACGTTTTTCCCAAATAGCCATTCAGCAGAGGGAATCCCATTAGCCCAAGCCCACCCATAACGAACGCGAACATGAAAACCTTTTTGCCCCGCCCGAATCCGCGTATGTCGTTGAGGTTGAGTTTGTGCGTGTTCATGTGGACGACTCCAGCGCAAAGGAACAATACCAGCTTGATTAACGAGTGGCCTACCATGTAAAGCATTGTCCCCCTCACAGCCAAATCATTATCAGCCCCAAGAAAACACTGCATAGCGATTCCAGTCAGTATGAATCCAAGCTGAGACATTGACGAACACGCAAGAGTCCGCTTTATGTTGACGGAGAACATAGCGAGTACAGCACCAAGAACCATAGTTATCACCGCGAGAATGAGCAGCATGAATCCCCAGCGCGAATCATGAAGGAATATCCCTGAGCTGAGTACGATAATCCCGAAAAGCCCGGACTTCGTGAGCAACCCTGAGAGTAACGCGCTTGACGGTGCTGGGGCAGCTGTGTGGGCTGTTGGAAGCCAGATGTGAGACGGGAATATAGCTGCCTTCGCCGCAAATCCCACAAACACCAAGAATCCAGGCACATACAACGGTGATTTGTCCTGAAGCGTGAATTTCGCTAGAGCCTCAATATCAAGCGTACCTGTGTAGTTGTACAGCAAGATTAATCCCGTCAATGTAACAAGCCCGCCGATTATGGCTATTGCGAGGTAGGTTTGAGCGGCTCTTTGTGCCTCGTGTGTTTCATCTTGCGCTACCATGATATACGAGAATAGCGACATCATCTCGAAAAACATGAACGTCGTGAACAGATCCCCCGACAAAAACACTCCCATTATTGAGCCGAGAGTCATCAGCACAAAAAGGTAGTACCTGTTGCGGTTATGGTGGTGATTGAGATATTCGCGGGAAAATATTGTTGTTGCCGACCACATGAACGCTATTATGACGGCGTATATGAATCTGAAACCGTCAAGCGAAAACTTCATGCCCAGCCCGCAAACTCCCGGAATAACCAGCTCAGAGCCGATATGATTCCAGCAGAGTAATACGGCAATAAGCTCTATGACACAGACGGCATCAGCGAAGCAATCACGTGCGAGCCTGCTTTTTTTCCCAGCGCAAAATGACAGAAGCCCCCCGACCATAGGCCAGAGTGCAATAAACAGCAGCGCATAATTTCCCTTCATGGCTGTGAATCATCTCCCGAATGAGGGTATGTATGTTGTTATGGTGAAAGTTGTTGTGAACGCCTGCATTATAGCATAGTGCCTTCAAGGTTATAATTCAGGAGAAAAATTTGACATGTGGAGGCGCGAATCATGGCGAAGAACAAAGCCCTTCAAGAGGCCGCTAAAGCTAGGCAGGACGAATTTTACACGGACATACGCGACATAGAACACGAACTCATGTACTACATGCCATTATTCCGGGACAAAACTGTGCTATGCAATTGTGATGATCCCTACGAGAGCGCATTCTTCGAGTATTTCGCGACAAGCTTCAACATTCTCGGACTGCGCAAACTCATAGCGACATGTTACGCCGGGAGTCCCATAGCCCAGCAACAACTATCACTCTTTGAGGAGGATACGCCCGCCCCAAAACGCAAGCCCTACTGCGCGCAAATCACATCGCTTGAGGACTTCAACGGTGATGGACGCAAGGACTACCTCGATGTGGAGTACATCCTTCA
>JAFSKY010000034.1 GCA_017448685.1 Synergistaceae bacterium | reverse complement strand
GGGGCATTGATCCTACACCGTTACTTGCGCCGTTTTTCTGGATATTCTTCGGAATGTGCTTAGGTGATGCGGGATATGCGCTCGTGGTATTCGGGACGATACTTTACGTGTTCAAGAAGTACAAGAAGATTGCCCCCGGCGTGAAGGACTTTATCACGTTGTTCCTTTTCTGCTCGGTGTCAACGTTCATTTACGGCGTAATATCCGGCTCATTCTTCGGGAATTTCATTGACTCATTCCTTCCTCCGCTGATACCCCTCAAGAACTCGCTTATGCTTGTTGACCCTATGACGAATCCCATGCAGGTGCTTGGCATATCGTTATTGCTGGGCGTGATTCACCTCATGTTTGGATTGCTCATTGCGGCGTATGACAAGATTAGGCACGGTGAATTTGTTGACGCGGTCGGGAATGACATATCATGGTTCTTGCTGATTGTCGGATTGTGCCTGTACGGTGTTGGTTTGGGCGGAATGATACCCCCTCACTTTGTGCAGGTCGGCGGAGCAATGGCGATACTTGGAGCGGTGATAATCTTCATTTACGCGGGCAAGGGTGAGCCTAACTGGTTCAAGAAGATCATAAACGGCTTCCTCGCGCTTTATGGCTCAACGTCATATCTTGGCGACATACTCAGCTACAGCAGGTTGCTTGCATTGGGATTCGGCTCAGCTGTTATCGGAATGGTGATAAACCTTCTTGGAGGATTGGCGGCTGATATTCCCTATGTGGGCTGGCTTGTGGCAGTTGTCGTGATAATCGGCGGTCATATCTTCAGCATAGCGATAAACATACTTGGCTCATTCGTTCACCCATTAAGGCTTCAGTATGTTGAATTTTTCGGCAAGTTTTACAGTGGTGGCGGAGAACCGTTTACCCCGTTGACGCTCTCACAGGAATTTGTGAACGTGAAGGCGTAAATATACATACCCCCCTAAATCCCCCCTTCGCAGGAGGGACTTGGCAGAAAGGGTAACAAATTCAGGCAATACAATTTTTATCACGAAAGGAACGTGCAAATCATCATGGAATATCTCGGACTTTCACTCGCGCTTTTCGGGGCGGCACTTGCGGCGGCTCTTGCGGGAATCGGCTCAGCAATCGGAATCGGTATTGCTGGCGGAGCTGCTGCCGGAGTCATGACAGAAGACCCCAACAAATTCGGCTCATGCTTGATTCTCCAGGCTCTTCCCGGTACGCAGGGCATATACGGCCTTCTGATAGCGTTCTTCGTCCTCAACAAGCTGGGACTTCTCGGCGGTGCAGGTGCGGTCGCTCTCAACTGGAATCAGGGACTCCAAATTCTTGCGTCATGCCTCCCGATAGCGGTTGTTGGCTGGTATTCGGCAATCTGGCAGGGCAAAACATCAGCGGCCTCAATCCAGATGATAAGCAAGAAGCCTGAAGCGATGGGCAAGGCGATAATCCTCCCCGCAATGGTTGAGACATACGCCGTTCTTGCGCTTCTTACGAGTATATTAATGCTCATGGGAGTTCAGGTAGGCTAGTCGGGCAGGTGTTGAAGAATGGCACTTGCAGACATAAAAGCGAAGATTAAAGCAGATTCACAGGCGCAAATAAAAGCACTTGAGGCGGAAAATGACGACAAAGTTCGCGAGATAAGCCGCAAGGTAAACGCCGAAATCAAAGAGATACAGGACTCATACGCCACCAGATTAGGCCGTGAAGAGCCTGAAGTGTTGAGACGGCGCGAGATTGTCGCAGAACTTGACGCTAGGCGCGTTGATTTGGGAGTCCGCCAGCAGCTTATGGGTGAGGCATTCGAGGCAGCATTAAAGCAGATGACAGAGATGGCCCCGGACAAGTACGTGAAATTCGCTGATAGCCTCATGGCACAAGCTGTAGTTACGGGCAAAGAGGTTGTGTTTGTCGGCAAAAACGAGAAGCACCTCGACCAGAGATGGCTTGACGGCTACAACGCCTCGCACAACACATCGCTGACTCTTTCGGCTGAGAGGCTGCCTATTTCGGGCGGATTCGTTCTCAGAAATGACAGGATTGACACAAATTGTTCGTGGGAAATGCTCATAGCTGACTCCCGCGCTGACATTGAGACCGAAGTCGTGAAGCGTCTTTTCGCTTAAAGGGGGTGTGTCGGCTGTGAGTTACGTATACACCGTAGCACGTTTGCGGGGTATGGAAAATCACATACTTGACACGGCGTTTTTCTCGCGCCTCATGGACAGCTCCGGCATTGATGACGCGTTGAAGGCACTCGGAGAAACGAGCTATTCACAGTGGATTACCGGCCCGGGAAATTTCGACAAGGCAATAGATTCCGAAATGCTCGCAACATGCACTGAGCTTGAATCGTTTGTGCCAGACAAAGAGCTTCTTGACATATTCCGTCTGCCTTACGATTTCCATAACGTTAAAGTCCTCCTCAAAGGGCTGTTCAAGGTCAGGGGCGGTGAGCTTGAAGGACGGCGGTATGATTTGCTCTCCAAACTCGGAACGATTGACACGGAAGAGCTTACGAACGCCATCGAGACGGAAGAATACGGCTTCCTCCCTTACGGAATGACGGATTTGATTCCACAGTGCTGGCAGTTATGGGACGCAACGAAAAACGCACAGGCTGTAGAGCTTCTCATAGATCATGCAATGTTCGCGGCCATGCTGAAAGTTGCTGAGGGGCTGAAGATGCCTGACATAACACGGTGGGTAAAGTCCAGGATTGACGCTGAGAACCTCAAGAGCGCAATACGCCTCGCAAGGATGAAATACGACCCGGCAAAGGCACTTCCATTCTTCCACGAGGGCGGAACGATTCGGCCTGATGACATGGCCCGGCTGATGAATGAGCCTCAAGAGACATGGGGCAGGCTGTTATCACACACAGACATAGGCGCGGCATTGGGAGCTTTGCAGGATTCAGGCGACATAAAGACTTCACTGTCTGACGTGTCGAAATCCCTCGATGATTACCTGCTGAAAGTCCTTGAGGGCGCAAAATACTCAATGGATGCACCCGCTAATGTCTTGCTTTACCTGCTCACGAAGGAAGCTGAAACACGCAATATGCGGGTGGCTCTTGTGTGTGTTGCTGGTGGACTTGACCGCGAATTTGGAAGGAGGCTTCTCAGCAATGGCAGACAATAAGCCTATGGCCGCTGTAGGAAGCTATGAGATGGCACTTCCATTCCAGGCAGTAGGCGTGAAGAGCGTCATTCTCACGCCTGAGACGAGAAACACATTCGAGTCAGTGCTTGAGCGTCTTGCGGGCGAAGATTACGCGGTAGTGTTCATTCAGGAAGATTTGTTTGTTGAGTTCACAGCAAAGGTTGAGGAAATCAACGACAAGTATCATACGAGCGTCCTTCCAGTGCCCGGGCCATCAGGTGCAACGGGTGCGGGGCTTGCCTCAATACGGGGAAGCGTTGAGAAGGCCGTCGGCATGGATATATTTGCGGAAAGATGAGAAAAATAAACGGAGGCGGGAGATATTAAATGCCTGACAAGAAAGAAGTAAAAGGAGCAATAGAGAGGATCTCCGGCTCTCTTGTAGTCGCTGGCGGCATGGAGGGCGCAAGTATGCAGGATGTTGTGCATATCGGCGAACTCGGTCTAGTCGGCGAAATACTGGAGGTAAACGGCGATAAAGCGTCAATCCAGGTCTACGAGGAGACATCCGGCCTGAAACCCGGTGAACCCGTCGTTTCAATGGGAGAACCTTTGAGCGTAGAGCTTGGGCCGGGGATAATTGAGCAGTTCTATGATGGAATACAGAGGCCGCTTGAACTTATCGAGAACGCCGCAAAAAGCCCCTACATTTCAAGGGGAATAAGCGTTCCAGCACTTGACCGCAAAAAGAAATGGGACTTTACCCCCAAGGTTAAAGTCGGCGATGAGGTCATAGCAGGTGATATTCTCGGCACTGTGCAAGAAACCGTAGTTGTCGAACATAGAATCATGGTTCCGTTCGGCGTAAAAGGCAAGGTTGCGAAAATCGAGAAGGGCGAACATACGGTTGAAGACGTTATAGCGGTGATTGATGATGACGGCACGAAGCATGAAGTGAAAATGCTCCAGCGTTGGCCAGTCAGAAAACCCAGACCCGTAAAGACTCGTCTCGCGCCCAATGTGCCAATGACAACGGGACAGCGTGTAGTTGATGCGTTCTTCCCTGTTGCGCTTGGAGGCACTGCGTGTGTTCCCGGGCCATTCGGTTCAGGTAAGACGGTCATACAGCACCAGTTCGCGAAATGGGCTCAGGCTCAAATAGTCGTGTATGTCGGCTGCGGTGAACGCGGAAATGAGATGACAGACGTTTTGCTTGAGTTCCCGGAGCTTGACGACCCGCAGACAGGTCAGCCCCTCATGAAGCGTACAACCCTTATCGCCAACACATCAAACATGCCTGTTGCAGCACGTGAAGCCAGTGTTTACACGGCAATAACACTCGCTGAGTATTACAGGGATATGGGGTATTCGGTTGCACTCATGGCCGACTCAACAAGCCGTTGGGCAGAAGCTCTCCGCGAAATGTCTGGACGACTCGAGGAAATGCCCGGTGAAGAAGGTTACCCCGCGTATTTGGGAACTCGTCTTGCGTCATTCTACGAGCGCGCTGGAAGGTGCATCGTCAACGGCAAAGATGGCCGCGAAGGATCAATCACCGTTATCGGAGCTGTATCACCTCCCGGCGGAGACCTTTCAGAGCCTGTTACGCAGAATACGTTGCGCGTTACAAAAGTTTTCTGGGGACTTGATGCGAATTTGGCGTATCAGAGGCACTTCCCCGCGATAAACTGGCTTACGAGCTACTCGCTTTACACGGACAGGCTTGACTCGTATTGGGATGAGAAATTCGATGACCAGTGGAGCGGATTACGTGTTGAGGCAATGAGCCTTCTTGAACAGGAATCACAGCTCAATGAAATAGTGAGGCTTGTCGGAATCGATGCCCTTTCACGTGATGAGCGCATGGTAATGGAGACAGCCAAATCACTGCGCGAAGATTTCCTCCATCAAAACGCATTCCACGAGATTGACACGTACGCTTCAATGGATAAGCAGTTCAAGATGCTGCGTACGATTGTGGCGTTCCATCATGCTGGGCTTGACGCTCTGCACAAGGGCGCACCAATGAACAAGCTATTTAACCTTCCTGTACGTGAGCAGATAGCGAGAATGCGCTACCTTGAGGAAAAAGACATCGGGCAGATTGACAAGCTCGAAGACACAATCAAGGAGCAAATCAACGGGATAATCCCTGTCGGAGGTGATACGAATGCTGCCTAGGGAGTACAGGACAATATCGAGCATATCCGGCCCGCTTATGATGGTCGAGAAAACTCAGGACGTTATGTATGATGAGCTTGTTGAAATCACGCTTTCAAACGGCGACAAGCGCAGGGGCAGGGTTCTTGAGATTGAGAGCGACAGGGCGTTAGTTCAGGTTTTTGAAGGCACAACGGGAATCGAGAACGAAGACTCAAAAGTACGCTTCCTCGGCAGGGTGCTTACACTTCCTGTTTCACGCGGTATGCTGGGTCGTGTCTTCAACGGACGCGGCGAGCCTATTGACGGAGGAGCGGCGTTAATCCCTGAGCAGAATCTCGACATTAACGGAATGCCCATGAATCCATTTTCCCGCGATTACCCCTCAGAGTTCATACAGACGGGAATCTCAACGATTGACGGCTTGAACCCGATGGTCAGAGGGCAGAAATTGCCGATATTCTCAGCTTCAGGACTTCCACATAACCGCATGGCCGCCCAAATCGCACGTCAAGCAACAGTCATCAGCGGACATGAGGATTTCGCGGTTGTCTTTGCGGCAATGGGCATAACGTTTGAGGAAGCATCATTCTTCATGGAGGACTTCAGACGTACAGGCGCATTACAGCGCACAGTTCTGTACATCAACCTCGCCGATGACCCCGCAATCGAACGTATTTCGACTCCGCGTATAGCCCTCACCGCTGCCGAGTATCTCGCGTTTGAGTGCAACATGCATGTTGTCGTTATCCTGACAGACCTCACGAACTACTGCGAGGCTCTGCGCGAAATTTCAGCGGCAAGGAAGGAAGTCCCCGGTCGTCGTGGCTATCCCGGCTACCTTTACACAGACCTTGCGACAATGTACGAACGTGCCGGAAGGCTCAAGGGTAAGAGCGGCTCAATCACGCAGATACCGATTCTCACCATGCCTGAAGACGACAAAACTCACCCAATACCCGACCTCACTGGCTACATCACAGAAGGGCAAATCATCCTCAGCAGGAGCTTACACCGTCAGGGGATTTACCCGCCTGTTGACGTTATGCCGTCCCTTTCACGTTTGAAGGATAAGGGTATAGGTCGCGACAAAACTCGCGAGGATCACGCAGACTTGATGAACCAGCTTTTTGCGGCATATGCAAGAGGCAAAGAGGCTAAAGAGTTGGCCGTCATTCTCGGTGAAGGCGCGTTGTCGGATGAGGATAAAGCGTTCGCGAAATTCTCTACAGTGTTTGAGGACAGGTACGTGAGGCAGGGCGAGTACGAGAACAGGACAATCAAAGAGACCCTCGAACTTGGCTGGGAACTGCTTACGATGATCCCTGTGAAGGAACTCAAGAGAATCCGCGATGCATATATCGAGAAGTATTTACAGCCGCTGTTGAAGGCAAAAGCTGAGAAGGGCGAAGCGTAAGGGAGGGGATTCGGCGATGGCTAGAATCAACGTCAACCCTAACCGTATGGAGTTGTCCCGGCTCAAGAAACGTCTTGCAGTCGCTAAGAGGGGTCATAAGCTCCTCAAAGATAAGCAGGACGCGTTAATCAAGGCATTCCTCGAAAAGGCTAAAGCAGGCAAGGAACTTCGCGAGTCTGTCGAAAAGGAATTAGCCGAGTGCTACGGAACATTTGTGCTTTCACGCGCACAGACAACGCCAGAGATTTTGGAGCAAGCTCTGATTTTTCCCGGCGCAAAGTCTACATTGTCGGTGAAATGGCATAACGTCATGAGCGTAATGGTTCCAGAATATGACGTAAAGCAGGAAGGTAGCCCCGTGAATTATGGCTTCGTGAATGTGCCGTTATTGCTTGATGCGGCGTTGGAGCAGTTCAGCGGAATCATAGTGAAGTTGCTTCATCTTGCTGCTGAAGAAAAAGCTATAAGGCTCATGGCCGGAGAAATTGAACGCACAAGACGTAGGGTTAATGCCCTCGAATATGTGATGATTCCGAATTTGGCGGAGACTATACGCTATATCAGCATGAAACTTGATGAGCAAGAACGTTCTACATTAAGCAGGCTCATGAAGATAAAAGAAATAGTTTCGGCGTAAGTTGAGAAAAGAAATCCCCTCGGTGAAGGCCGGGGGGAATTTTTTTATGGTTGTAGGAGTGAGCGTTTACAGAGCCGCCATAAGCCACAAGAACCCAAATCCCTCAAGCTGTATCTGCCCGATTGAGTTCCCCGTGAACCTCTCGCCCGTAATCATATCGCTGTACTCAAACATTCCCGTAAGGCTCTCATTGATTCTGAATGTCTGAGGCTCTTTGCTAAAGTTGAACAGGGCAATCATTTTCTCCTTCTTCGTTCTTGCGCCGTAATAGCGTCCGATTCCGAGAACATGATTATTCCCCGTCTCAATCAGCCACGTATCAGCCTCATTCGCAAAAACCTCCTGAGTATCACGTAGCCTCATCAGTGTGCGAATAGCCGTGAAGATTCTCCCCTGTGGCGTGTTCATGTCCTCGCGCTTCTCTGCGTCCTCCCAGTGGAAAGCCCCTCTGTGAACATATCTGCTATCGGCGGCTTTGTCGGGGTCTGGGCTGTCATGGTAGCTGTAATCGTTGAGCTGCCCAATCTCATCACCGCTGTAGAGTACTGGTATACCGCTCTGTGTGAACAGGAACGCATGAAGCATAATGTCGAGCTTGACGGCTGAGTCTTTGTCGGCTGATTCGAGTCCGCAAAGTGAAGCTGTTGTGCCGCACATTCTTGCGTCGCCCAATTCGGGAGCGTCATTGTAGGTTTCTCCCCTTGATGGCGAGCCTCTGAAATCGCCCTTGAAGTAATCGTTGAGGTACTTTTTGTGCGCAACCTCATCAATTCCGAATGAGCGCAGATAATCATAGTCCAGCCCCCAGCCTATATCGTCATGGCAGCGCAAATAGTTCAGGAACACATACTGCTTCGGCAGGGCAAAAACGCTTTCAAGCTGATGCTTCATGAGGCGTGTATCCTGAGTCGCTACAGTGTGCCAAGTGCTTGCCATTGTTGTAACGTTGTAGAGCATGTTGCATTCAGGCTTCTCGACAGTGCCGAAATAGGGAACGACCTTTGACGGCTCCATGACGACCTCGCCGAGCAATAACGTACCTGGGCAAACGATTTCTGCGGCCATCCGCATAATCCTGACGAGTGTATGTACCTGCGGAAGGTTGCGGCAATTTGTGCCGAGTGTCTTCCAGATGTAAGGCACAGCGTCAAGGCGTATTATGTCGATTCCCTGATTGCACAGGTAAAGCATATTCTCTGTCATGTCGTTAAACACAACGGGGTTGCGGTAATTGAGATCCCACTGATAGGGGTAGAACGTAGTCATAACGACTTTCCCGGACTCCTCGTTGAACGTGAAATTTCCGGGTGCTGTTGTTGGGAAAACTTCAGGGAGATTCTGCTCAAACTGGTTGGGAATTTCCCAGTTGTCGAAGAAGAAATACCTGTCCTGAAACTCTTTCTCACCTCTGCGCGCTCTTTTTGCCCATTCGTGATCTTCGCTCGTGTGGTTCATGACGAAATCGAGACATACGCTTATTCCCAGAGAATGACATTTTGCGGACAAATCAGCGAGGTCTTCCATAGTGCCGAGGTCAGGTCTTACCTTGCGGAAATCTGACACAGCGTAACCGCCATCGCTTTTGCCTTTTGGTGTGTCGAGGAGCGGCATCAAATGCAGGTATGTTACGCCGCATTCCTGAATGTAATCGAGGTGAGACTTTATGCCCTGCAACGTTTTGGCGAAGCACTCGGTGTACATCATCATTCCGAGAATGTCATTGCCAGCGTACCAGTCAGGGACTTCAGCGCGAGCATCATCGAGGTCATGCTTGAGGTAATCGGGGCGTTCTTCCCAGCATTTTCTGAGCATGGAGCAGAAGTAATCGAAGGCTTGTTTGTCGCTGCCGTAAAGCTCATAGTACAGCCATTTGAGCTCGTCATAATGTTTTGCGAGCCTAGTCTCAAAATCATTCATGGCAAACTGCACATCCTTTGCGTAAAGTTTAATGGGGATGGAAGTATTATACCGTGAATGCTGTGCTGTGAAAATTGGAGGAATGATTGAGGGCGTGAGTTATTGCCGCGTGAAAATGCTTTTTGACATGCCGATTCCATTCATCTGGCGTAATGGCCTCCCCTTAAAGTTTTCACAGCAGATGTGAGTATATTTGTGTTGTGCGTGAGAGTTTATGTCGCGTGAAAAGGCTCTTTGACGTTTCACTTCTACATTCGGCGTAATGCCTCCCCCTGCAAATAGTGAGTATATTCCCGTCGCTATAGGTTTTTGCGTTGGAGTATGTATGAATGCGTAGGGTTTTTCTGTGCTGTACGTGAGAATTAATGCTACGTGAAATGTCTCTTTGACGTGTCACTTCTACATTCGACGTAATGCCTCCCCTTGTAAAACGTGAGTATATTTCCGACGCTGTAAGTTTTGCGTTGGAGTGTGTATGACGTGGGAT
>JAFSKY010000033.1 GCA_017448685.1 Synergistaceae bacterium | reverse complement strand
CGGGAAAAGTCCTCTTTGCACATTCAGCTTTTGGCAGTATTGCGGACGTTGAGCTTGATGGGACATACGGCTTGCGAGTTCGGCGTGATGGATTTCTCGCGGCTGAAGAGTCAATTGAGCTTGATACGGCCATGCAGAATTTGGTGAAAGGCGTTGTATCAGGTGAGGGGTTTTTCGTCCTCAACGTCAAGGGAAAAGGCGTTGTGTTTTTGTCGGCATTCGGGGCAGTGCATCAAGTTACCCTTGAAGACGGTGAAGAGGCCATAATCGATAACGGTCATCTTGTGGCATGGCCTGACTGTATGGAATGGCACACGGAAAAAGCCTCGTCTCAAGGATGGATCTCAAGCATGACTAGCGGAGAAGGACTCGTGTTCAGGTTCAAAGGGCCGGGGACTGTGTTGATACAGACGAGGAAGCCTGAAGCGTTTTCAGCGTGGATGAAGTCAATGGTTCGTGTGTTGAAGTAGGCAACATTGCAGATATTCCCGCGTTCATGGGATAATATTTTTTTGAGGAGGAATAATCACCATGAAATTCTACTCACTTGAATGGCTCGCAGAAAAATGCGGGACGGATAACAAATACGAAATCACCGCCAAAGTAGCAGCTGAAGCGAGGCGTGAGAGCGAAGAGTCAGCCGATGATAAGACAGACCCCGCCAACGAACGCTACATATCAAACGTGCTACTCGAAATCGAAGAAGGCAGAAGCCCCATTAACGCATAAGATGCACAGTCGCTTACATGGCCGCAAAATTCTCTTGGGCATAACAGGAGGGATTGCGGCCTACAAGATTCCTTCACTGGTCAGGCTCATCACGAAGGCTGAATGTGATTGCGAGGTCATAATGACTGAGAGCGCGAAGAATTTTGTTGCCCCCATGACACTTGAGACTTTATGCGGGCGCAAAGTTCACGATGACTCATCATTCGATGCCTCAATACCTCATATCAGGCTGTCAGAATGGGCTGAAGTTTTCGTGATTGCCCCCTGCACAGCAAACACTCTCGCCAAAATCGCACATGGCATCGCCGATAACCTTTTGACTTCCGCCGCAATAGCCTCATCATGTCCAATGCTGATATTTCCGGCCATGAATGACAGAATGTATGACAACTCAGCAACACAGGCGAATATTTCCGCGCTCAAATCACGAGGCGTGAAAATCGTTGAGCCTTCAACAGGTGAGCTTGCCTGCGGTGAATCGGGGAAGGGTAGAATGCCTGAGCCTGAACAGATTATGCATGAGATATTCAGGGCGTTATGCGTTCACGACATGGCCGGGGAAAAAGTCCTCGTAACAGCCGGTCCAACACATGAATACATTGACCCAGTCCGTTACATCTCGAATCCTTCAAGCGGGAAAATGGGCGTTGCTATGGCTCGTTCAGCGTGGTTGCGTGGTGCTGAGGTGAGATTGATTGCCGGGCCGATTGACGTTGACACATACGGGCTTGAAGTTACGCGAGTGAAGTCGGCTGAAGATATGTTAAGGGCTGTGCGTGAAAATCTCGCTTGGGCTGATTATGTCGTCAAGGCTGCCGCTGTTGGTGATTTCCGCGTCAAAGAGTTCTCATCCCACAAAATCAAACGTGATGGCAAGGACTCAATAACACTTGAGCTTGTGCAAAATCCTGACATAGCCGCCGAAGTAGGAAGGCTGAAACGTGAAGGCCAAGTGCTTATAGGATTCGCGGCTGAAACAGATAACATTATGGAACATGCGAGGGGTAAGATTGCCCGCAAGAATCTAGATTACATTCTGGCAAATGACGTTGGCGGTGAAAATTCTGCGTTTGCTTCCGACAAAAACACCGTCCATCTTATTCCGCGTAATGAATCTGAAAGCGTCAGGACATTCTCCGGCCTCAAGGAGGATATAGCCTTCGACATTTGGAGCGCGATAATTGCTCGTTGAAGTTGCTGTGCCTGAAATGGCGTTGAACTCCCTCACGTATGACAGCAATACGGACATTGCAGCAGGGACTCGCGTAATCGTTGAGGTGGGGAGGAAGTTACACGCAGGCTTCGTTTTGGGACGCTCGAAGCATGAGTTGCCCCCCGAAATCACGATAAAGCCCATTGCGGGAGTCATTGATGAGTCGCCAGTGATTGACCGCGATATTTGGGAGATGGCGTTATGGGCGGGGAAAGTGTGTATGTGTGGTGCAGGAACAGCCCTGAAAGCGTTAATCCCGAAATCGTTTTACATGGGTGAAAAATTCATACCTCCACCCGAAAATGACTCGCATCATGGGAAATTCAATGAGCGAAATTTCTTTAACCCGTTTGACAGCGAGCGGGTTAATTTTTTTGTCTCTGAACTCTCATTATCTGGGCGCGTCCTGATATTATTCCCGACAAAGGAGCAAGCAAAATCCTTCTTCATGAATCTCCCTGACACGCTCAAATCCGAGTCTCTTTTGTGGCCATCAACAAGCCCAAAACTTTGGGAGGCGTGGAAGGCTGTACGTTCGCGAAAATTCCGCATAGTCATAGCTCCTCCCGGCGGAGTCTCAGCTCCCTTAATGCCGCATAAAATTATCGTTGAGGACGAATCGAATCCCTCATACATTCTCCCAGTCTTGAACATTTCAGCCCGAAGCATGGCCGGTTATCGTGCAAGGTTACAGTGTGCCGAGTTCATTACGGCCGGGCGCATACCCTCATTGAAGACCTACAAGCGCACCAATCCCCGCGAGAGTCTCAGGCCAGAACGCAAAAATATCATCATCGCGGACATTAACGCCTCATTACGCGAGGAGATCCCCGGCATTAAAGGCGACATACCTCTTACGCATTCACTCATCAATCACACGTACAATGAGCTTGCGCAAAATCGCAATGTCATATGGATTCTTGACCGTATCGGGAGCGCGTCTGAGGTTGTGTGCGACAATTGCGGGAAGCCGATAACTTGTCGGAAATGTGGAGGGTCTATGCAATCGCGTAATGACGGAATGTTGCTCACCTGCCGTAAATGTGGAAGCATACGGAGAATGCCGGACAAATGCGAGCATTGCGGTTATGATTTCCTCGCGGGTAACAGGCCAGGACTTGAATCACTCGCTGAAATCGCACGGAAATATTGCAATAGCGTTCATGTTTACGGTGAAGGCGTGAAGGTTTCAGACATGCGCGGGCTTGTGGTTTCAACGCATAGGGGGCTTGTGCTTTGCGGGAAAATAAATCTCGGGCTTGTGGCGTGGTTAGATTTTGACGCAGAGTCATTCGGCCATGAACACACAGCCAGGTATAACGCCTACTCCATGTTGTATGAGTCATATTGGCGAGGGCGTGAGATGAATCCCGGACGTAAGGTGCTAATTCAGGCGGGCGGAAGGGGATTGAGGATTGCGGGGTTTCTTGCGCGTGGATGGGGTCAATTCATACCTGATGAGCTTGAAGCAAGGCGGGAATTTATGTTGCCCCCGTTCGGTTATGCTATTGAGATTGGGAACGCTGACGCAAAAACACGTGATAGCCTCATGGATTCGTTCATGCGGGAAGGGATTTTCGTCATGGATCCTGGGGATGATGATATACCCCTTTACGTGAACACATTGACGCTTGAGCCTATCAGGAAGATATTAGAGCCGCTAATCACAATCAGGAAATCCCTCAACATCAAAGTAGTAAGCGAATAACGTAGTACAATACCTCCCGTACAAATCTCATCAGGGAGTGAATCAGCAATTAACATTGACACATCGAAAGCGGCCAAAGGTGCATTAATTGCGGCCGTCTACACAGCACTTACGGTTGTACTTGCGCCAATATCATACGGCCCATTGCAGTGCAGAGTCTCGGAGGCATTAACGCTTCTCCCGTTCTACATGCCTGAAGCGATTCCGGGGCTGTTCATTGGGTGCGTGCTGTCGAATTTCATCGGGGGCTATGGCCTTACGGATATGATATTCGGGTCTCTTGCAACTCTCATCGCCGCGATAATGACCCGCAAATCTCCGAACATATACGTTGCGGCATTCTGGCCTGTCTTCTGGAACGCCGTAATCATTGGGGCAATGTTGCATTTCCTGCTTGAAGCTCCGTTGCTAGCCACGTGCGTTTATGTTGGCTTGGGCGAAGCTGGAGCGTGTTATGTCGTGGGAGTGCCATTGATGAAGATTCTTGAGGGTAGGAATCTCGTTTGCAGGGATTAATTAGTTATTTCTACGTTATTCCGCTCAAAGTTTGAGTGTTAGAATGCACCGCAAGCCTTAAATGGCGTTTGACACACACAGGAGGAAAATAATCATAATGTCAGCAAAGAAAGTAATCTTGCTCGCGCTTATAGCTTCACTTCTCACAATGAGCCTCACAGCATCAGCCACAGCCGCCGCGAAAAAAGCCTCATCCACATCATCAGCGTCCGTGCCAATCAACTCAGATTTTGTCGGAATAGTTGACCGCGGAGAAATCCTCAACAACCACCCAGGACTCAATCAGGCTCGTCAGCAGCTCGCGAACATTGCCCGCCAAAAAGAGAATGAAGCCAAAGCCGCCGCAGACAAGGAGACTGACACAGCGAAAAAAGCTCAGGCAGTGCAGGCCAAAAGGATGGAGCTTGCGCAGGAAGAGCAGAGATTGATGGCACCGATATACCGTGATTGCGAGCAGGCAGTGAGGGAAGTTGCGACAAGGAGGAAATTAACCCTCGTGCTTGACAAGTTCGTAGTGCTAATCGGCGGAATCGACATCACACAGGACGTAATACAGCAGCTTTCACGCAAAAAATAACCCAACGCATTAGACTCTCATGCGCAAAATTCTCGCCTTCACCATAATCATTTTATGCCTGAACGCGACAACACAAAGGGCGTTCCCTCTCCAGCCAGCAAGCGAAAAGGTACATGACTGGGTGTGGAACGTCCTTGCTATACCGCCTTCAGGAGGCTGGGACAATGAGCCGGGCAAATCCATAAAGACGGCTCTGACTTGGTGTGAGCGCGAAATCGCAGAAAGTAGCGGGGGTGTTGGCGGCCATGACGTGAAGTTTGTGTTTCTCACAATTCCTGAAAGCAGCGACAATCCCGCCCGTGATATTGTGTTCGAGTTCGGGCCATACACAGCGGCGGTGATGAGCTTCACGAATAACTCGGAGCAGGACAGAATCCTTGTGTCGAGGCTTGGAGGCAGGAATATTCCTCTAATGCTTGCTGGCGGTGAAAGCGTATTGATTGACATGGGAGGCCGTCCAATCACGAACATATTTGCGCTTGACATGTTCAGGGATTACAGGTGTGCAGCGTTCACGGAATATGCACGGAGGATTTATGACCGCGAGAAAAGAATTGCCCTAGCCGCTAGTCGTTTCACCATCAATCAGGAACGTGAAGCGAAAATCTGTTATGCCATGCTCGACAATGCCGGATTTATGCCCATGCCTTACTGGACGGACGCTTCAGCACGTGATAGCTATTACATGATGTCGGAGGAAATCGAGAGCTTCGAGGGTGAGCAGGCTGGAGTCGTGATTTCGTTCATGGGCAGCATGGGAGCTCGTGAGATATGGCGTAACTTCATGCGTATTCGCACAAGCTGGCGGTTGTGGAATGTTGCTGAGCCTGACGAGATATATCTTTCATGTCGTGGAATGATTTTTGCCGACCAGAATATATTATTGCCCACACAGGGAGGCTTCATTGAGACACGCCGAATGTTATGGCGGACTCGCGCAATGCAGGTGAATGACTCCGTAGCTGCCGGGAAAGCCATTGCCCTTTACGAGTGGTTCAGGAAGGCGGTTGAGCTTATGCCGCAACCTGTTGACGCAATGCCACGTGCACAGCTTCTCCGCAACCTTGAGCGTGTACAGTCGATACCATTCGGGAATCAGAATCTCACCATATCACCATCACTACACAGGCCATCTTCACGCAACGTATTCATAGTAGAAATCAGAGACAGGGAATATTCTGCGCTTGATACTGTGAGGGTAAATGCCCTCGCGTATGTTCCTGCGTATTAGGGACAATCCATTCTGCTCTGGCCATGCCGGAGTCTTTTGCCGTATACTTTTGCCCAAATCCATAAGGGAGTGAATCTCATGCGGAAAATTATGTGTGTCGCAGTGGCGGTTATGCTGTTCGCTGGCGTGTCTTACGGGGCTGATGAGGCCGAGTTTAACGCAACACTCAAGCGGGCGCAAAATGGTGATGTTGAAGCACAATATGAGGTAGGGCGCATGTATAGTGAGGGGGACGGAGTCGCGCAGGATTACCGCAAGGCTATGGAATGGTATCTCAAGGCAGCCAAGCGCAATTACCCAAAAGCACAGAACAGAATCGGAGTCCTCTATCATGATGGCAAGGGAGTCAAGAAGGACTACAAGAAGGCTATGGAATGGTACAAGAAAGCCGCGGCTCAATACAACGGTTCAGCTTTCGGCAATATCGGCTGGATGTACCAGAATGGGCAGGGGGTCAATGTCGATTACCGTCAAGCACTCGAATGGTTCATGAAAGGAGCTGAGCAAGGAAATTCGCGCTCAATGAATCAAATTGGCTGGTTCTATGACAAGGGACTCGGCGTGAAAGTTGATGATGATGAAGCGTTCAAATGGTACACCAAGGCGGCGGATAAGGGCAATGCTTCAGGATTAACGAACCTTGCGCGTTTCTATGAAAATGGCAGAGGCACGACAAAAGATTTGAGCAAGGCCGTATCACTTTACAGGCAGGCAGCTGACAAAGGCAACGAGAACGCGAAGAAAGCTCTTGACCGTCTCAATGTCTCAGCATCAACCCCGGCTCAACCCTCTTCAAACACACCAGACATTTCAACACTGAGAGCTTTGGCTGAAAATGGCAATCCTGAATCGCAATTCCTCATGGGGGCTGCTTACCTCAAAGGTGAGGGAGTAACTCCTGACGTAAATCAGGCTTTCCAATGGATAAGGAAGGCTTCTGACCAAGGATATGCACCTGCTGAGCTTGAACTCGGCTTCATGTACTACAAAGGCAGGGGAGTGGGCGTAAATCGCAAAAGAGCTCTGGAGCTTTTCATGTCATCTGCGGAAAAAGGATATGCCCTCGCGCAAAACAATCTCGGAGCTATGTATTCAAACGGCGAATATGTCCAACAGAATTTCAAGAAGGCGCTTCAATGGTTCAAGAAGGCAGCTGCACAGGATAACACACTTGCGCAGAGAAATTTGGGGATTATGTACGAATATGGCAAAGGAATGCAGAAGAATCCCAAAGAGGCGGCGAAATGGTACAAGCTAGCTGCGGAAAAAGGCGATGAGGAATCAATCAAGGCTCTAAAACGTCTGGGCAACGGCCCGAAGCCATCATATTAGGGCGCAAAGGGGGAGGCTAATCCCCCTTTTTGTTACTCGTCATCCTCCGGGCATGGAACGTTATACGCCATCGCCGTCAGCACAGGTATCACAATCAACGTCAATACCGTACTTACCGTCAATCCCGCCATAATCGTAACCGCCATAGGCCCGAACATCACATCCCAAATCAGCGGAATCATTCCCAGCACCGTCGTTAATGCCGACATGGCTACAGGACGCAAACGCGATATGCCGTCCTCAACGATTGCCTCGTATTTGTCGCGACCAGCAGCAAAATCTGCGCTCACTTGGTCAAGAAGGACGATTGAGTTTTTCGCCAGCATTCCAACGAG
The DNA here is from genome assembly GCA_017448685.1 of Synergistaceae bacterium. Lineage (GTDB taxonomy): Bacteria > Synergistota > Synergistia > Synergistales > Aminobacteriaceae > JAFUXM01. The sequence continues at coordinate 1,383 of JAFSKY010000033.1, read as the reverse complement.
TGAGAGCAACCCCACTATTGCGAGGAAGCTAACATCCATTCCAGCAGCCCACAACCCAAGCACAACGCCTATCAATATCAGCGGCAATGACACGAAGATTATTGCGGTCTGACGGAAGCCGTTGAACAGGAACACCATAATCACGAACATTGCCAGCACAGCCGCCGGAAATGCTACAGCCATTCCAGCAATTGACTCGTCTGAAAGCTCATGTTCCCCGCCCCATTCAAGCGAATATCCTAACGGGAGGTTTATTGCCTCAATCTTTGGCGTGATTCTGGCTATCATAGCGTCTGCATTCTCGCCTAATTTCACCTCACTCATAGCCGTAATCATTCTGCTTCTGTCCCGGCGTATTATGATTCCGTCCTCAAAGGCAGTTTCAAGCCGTGAAAACACAGTCCCAAGAGGAACAGCCCTGTTTACTGTTGGCGACCACACAAGAAGCGAGCTTAGCAGGTCTATATTGTTGCGCTCTTCCGGCGTGAATGCGGCGTAAATCGGAAGTGATTTGTCCCCTTCACGGAATGCCCCGGCAGTGAAGCCCGTTGTCGCTGTTTGAATGGCCATGTTTATCAGGGGGCGACCAAGTCCAAGATTCTGCATCTGATCTTTCAGAATCACAGGGCGTATGACTTCAATAGGTTCTCGCCAGTCTAAACGTGTGAATTGTGATGCGCGGTCATCCTCCATGATTCGCCGAGCCTTTTCCGCAAGCTGACGCAATATTGCAGGGTCTTCACCGTAAAACCTAACGCCGATTTTCTCAGACATTCCGCTACCCCTCGCAAAAAGCCTGCAATGCCCTGACATTTCTGGCATTTCCTCCTCAATATATGCCTGTGTTTTGTGGAGTATTGCGCGAGTGTCTTTTGCGTCTTTCATCTCTACCATGAGCTGAGAGAATGCTGTATTGCCTTCAGGGGGCGAATATGTCAGCATGAATCGCAAGCCACCTCCGCCGATGAACTGTGTGACGTTTTTCACCTCAGGCTGTGAGCTTATGTAGTCGGCTAATTGCTGAGTCCTACGTTCTTGAGCCGCCAATGATGTACCTTCCTGACTCCACAAATCTGCGTTGAAATACACCGTCTCAGCGTCAGGGAAAAATGATGTCTCCATTGTCGTGAATATGTACATTGACAGCGCGAACATTCCCGCAACGATTCCAACAGTGATGACTCTATGACGCAAACAGCCTTCAAGAATCGCCCTATATGCCCGAAATAGGAATCCGCCGTAAGGATCTCCGTATTTCTTTTCCGCTTTGAGCATGAGTTTTCCGAGAACGGGAGCGGCAATGAGTGCAGCAAACCAGCTCAGAGCCATAGAGATTCCCACAACCTGAAACAGACTGCGCAGAAATTCTCCCGCCTGCATCTT
>JAFSKY010000032.1 GCA_017448685.1 Synergistaceae bacterium | reverse complement strand
TGTACAGGCACTCAGCGAGATATTCAGGGCAGTATATGCGAAATGGGAGCCGAAAAACGAAAATCCCCTTGAGCTGAACGAGGAACTATTCAAGCAGAAATCATACGCACCATACTGGCATTTGTTCGCGGTCTCGGTGCTACTGTCTACAATAAACAATCAGGCCGATAATGTGCCAGTTCCAGATTCAGCATTGAAGGCCATGAAGGACAGCGGGACTCTTGATGGTGTTGTTGAGATGGCCGGGAATTGTGTGAACGAGGCATTTATGGAGGCTGTTGATGACGCTCAGGAGAACGGAAGAGTCTTCAACCCACCCAATTGGCTCAAATCAAGCAAGACAATCATAGCTATACGCGCTACTGTAAGGAAGAGGCTCAAACCTTACTCACCTGAAGAGAAAAAGCTCATTGCAGACCTGAAAGAGAAACTGAAGATGCCCAAAAAAGATTTTGAGCCTGTGTGGACATCAGAATAGCAACGAATCATTATGAGGCTGTCATAAATCCGGCGGCCTCAATTCATCCCCCCAATATCACACGAATCACCCTGCATATCATTTTTCCGCCATTGTATAATTTCCCCATCCAAATATCACAAATCACATAGGAGGTTTTTCCCTCATGCGCAAAATATCATGTTTTGCCATCATGCTGGCGTTATGCTTTGCCATACCTCCGGCATTCTCCGCAAGTTACTGGAATGATGACGCATACAAGCTCATCGAAGACACCATCACAGCGAATTACCCCAAATTCCCCGACAAAGTCATAACCATAACGGATGCGAAATACGCCGCGTTAGTTGTCGACATGGAAGAAGAGTATTACGTTTCAGACGGCAAAGAAGGCCATGAACGCAAGACTCAAACGGTGAAGGACTATACCTCCGCGATTCAGTCGGCAATCAATGACATGTGCGAGGCTGGTGGCGGAATGGTCATCATCCCGGCAGGCACATACTACACTGGCTCAATCGAACTCAAGAGCAACGTCAATCTTCACCTTGAGGAAGGCACAGAATTACGCTTTGTCCGCAACATATCCAACAAGTATTACCCTATGGTATTGACCAGCTTTGAGGGCAATGATACCTACAATTACGCCTCACCAATTCGCGCCTTCCACGCAAAAAACATCGCCATAACCGGCAAAGGTACACTCAATCCACAAGCTGACCCGTATAACTGGCAGGCATGGAAGAGAGGCAGTTACGGCTTCCCGAATCAGGCTGAAGTTGTTGACGTACTCGTCAAGGAATGGAGCGATAAAGCATACCCCGTGAAATTCCGTATGCTTAACGACGGCACAACGCCACTTCCCGACAAAATTCCTACAATGGCAATCGACTGGAACGACATCAAAAAGGTTGAATACATTGACACGCCAAAAACTGACGACTCCTGCAAAGAGATTAAGCCGTTACGCTCATTGTTACGTCCCTGCACCCTTGAGCCTTACGCCTGCGAGAATGTGCTGATTGAGGGTATACGCATCATCAATTCTCCAATGTGGGAAGTTCATCCGCTGAGATGCCGTAATGTTATCGTCCGTAACCTCGTAATCGACTCACACGGCAGCAACAATGACGGCGTGAATCCTGAGTCGACTCACTTCGTGTTGATTGAGGGTTGCTCATTCAGCACTGGAGATGACTGCATAGCTGTGAAATCGGGCAAAAACAGAGATGGCTATAGTCGCGGCAAAGTCGGCGGAGAATCTTGCGGGGACATCATCATACGTAACTGCGTGTTTGCTGATGGTCATGGTGGCGTAACATGCGGCTCTGAATGCACTGGCGGAATCAGCAACATTTTTGCGCACGACAATCATTTTGACAGCGAGAACCTTCAGCAGGTATTACGCTTCAAGACAAACTCATATCGCGGTGGCCTCATCGAGAACATATATTTCCGCGACAACACAGTAGCGAAATGCTCAAACGCTCTCATGTATGGTGAGACACAGTACACACTTGGCTCAGCACAAGATAAAGAGGGCGATTTAGGGCCGTATACCCCTCAGCTGAAGAACGTCTACATGTCCAACATAACAGCCGGGAAGCCTGACAGCCCAGTGAACGCGAAGAACGCTATCGAATGGAAAGCCTATGAGCGCGCACCGATGACGAATATCAGCGTTAAGGATGTAACAGTTTACGGAGTGAAGAATGCAATCAACCTTGAGAACGTCAAGAATTTCACGCTTGAGAACGTCAAAATCAGCCTCGTAGATTCCGTTGCAGACCTCGTAACCTACAACACGACTCCCATAACGATTGAGGGCGTAAAGCTCACAGCAGGCGGGAATGAGTATGCGCTTTCTGAAGGTGAGAAACTGACGATGCCGGAGAATTACGACAAGGCCATGAATGCGACAATCACGGGTAAAATCGCCACGAAGGACTCAGCTTTTGCGGCGGGTAAAGGAACTGTGAAAGTGTATCTTGACCGCGGGACTCTTCAGCCCGGCAACAAAGCTCCCGTAATCACGCCTCATGACGCGACAATCAAAGCTGAGGGAGATGGAGTATACGCATTCAGCGCGGAAATCAGCCTTGCGGATAAGCCCGATTATCAGTACGCATACCGCCCAGCTACAGAAGCCGTGAACATGAACAGGGGCAATCATATTGTGTCAGTTGTGGCAACAGGCGAGGCATATGACCAAAACACTTGGAACTACAACGTAAAGTGCAAGGCGGACGATTAGCACGTTGGAGACACTCGGAATAATAGCCGTAATAATCCTCGTAACCTTTGCGGGAATTATGGCGGGTAAGAAAGTACACGGAGCTTCAGACTTCCTCACAGGCGGCGGAAAAGCGTCAGCGTGGCTCACAACGGGTGCATTAACCGGGACTCTTCTCGGCTCACAGTGTACATTGGGAACAGCTCAGCTTGCGTTTCATTATGGACTGGCGGCATGTTGGTTCACATTTGGGACGGGGCTGGGCTGCCTCATTCTTGGGTTCACACTTTCAGACAAACTCCGCAATTCAGGCTGCACGACTCAATTCCAGATTATCGGGCGCGAATATGGCTCAATCACCGAAAAGGCTGGGGCTATTCTCTGCACGACTGGAACATTCATCAGCGTGTTGGCACAGGTTACGGCGTGTATTGGCTTCATTCCCGCGTTATATCCGTCAATATCTCCAATCATGGCCGCGTCATTCACGGTGGTATTCATGTGCCTGTATATAGTCATGGGTGGTACATGGGGTGCAGGCATGGCCGGAATCGTGAAGGTGATATTGCTTTACGCGTCATGCATGGCGTGTTTGATTCTCGTTGTGGTGAAGTCAGGCGGAATATCTGAGGTTTTCACGAACGCTGAAGGTGTTTTGTTGCGCTCGAATGTCGGCGAATTGAACGGGATAATCACGCGTGCTGATTTCATTTCGCGCTATGTCTCATTCACGGCTCGCGGAACTCTCAAGGATATAGGCTCGTGCGTTTCATTGGTGCTGGGTGTACTCTCAACGCAAACATACATGCAGTACATCCTCAGTGCGAGGAGTCCACAGCAGGCGAGAATGAGTCTTTACAGCGCGGGATTGCTTGTGCCTCCAGCGGGTATTGCGGGAATATTCATCGGTATGTTCATGCGGGCGAATTACGTTACGTCCTCAGAGCTGAACGCGTTAATGTCTGCTGGGCTTGAAGCTCCTGATTTGGGGGTTATCGCGTCAACGATTCAGGTATTCCCGGCGTTTGTGATGAATCATGTTCCTGTGATATTCAGGGGCGTTATACTGGGTACATTGCTCATCACGATAATCAGTGGGAGTTCTGGCTTGCTTCTTGGAATATCAGCGATAATGACGGAGGATATATTTTCGTCCTTGCGTTTTGTGAGGGAACGTAAGCTATTCTTTTCGCGCCTCGCCATCATAATCACTCTCATCATAGCCGCGACAATCTCAAACATTATGCCCGTGAACGCCATAAATGATTTGGGCTTCCTCTCAATGACATTGCGAGCCTCTGTAGTGTTTATGCCGCTGTTATGTGCGTTGTTCATGAAGGGGAGAATTGCACCGCGCTATGTTCTTGCGTCAGTGATTCTTGCGCCAACCCTCGCGATTATCGGAATGATGTTGCGTGTTGAGATTGAGCCTTTATGCGTGGCTATGGGGGTGTCAATCACGCTGTGTATTGCGGGTTATAGGCGTTCAGAGTGATAGACTTCCCCATTGAGGTACTTCCATAACGCGACATTTTCATTCATCACCATATACCCACGTTTTGACCCTCCGCGAGGCAATGACACCGAGCCGGGATTGAAGCAAAGTATTCCGCCCTCTAATTTATCCCACGAAGGAATATGCGTATGACCCTGAAGGAGTATATCTACTTTGGGGGGATTGTTCCTGCCGTATTTATGGCCATGTGTTGCCAAAATAATTTTCCCACGAATAAACATCAGGCAGTAATGCGCCATAATCGGGAAATCGAGCATTCTCTGATCTTCTTCGTGGTCGCAATTCCCCCTCACGCAAAACAATGAAGCCTTTATCCCGTTGAGCATGTCAGCAGCTTTTTGATTCCCGTCAGTCAAATCACCAAGCAGCAACATCCTTTCAGCCCTCTCACGCTTGAAGGCTTCAATCAATTCTCCGCAATACTTTTCATTGCCGTGAATGTCAGACGCTATCATTATGTTCATGTTGTGCTAACTCCTTAAGCATGTGAATGAGTATAGTATAATTGCACAGAAAATTTTTGCGAGTCAATTCGCATAGGAGCGTGTAATTATCCATCATGAGCAGCATAATGGACACGATCATGTATTACAACGGGGTAGTCAACAGCTTTGTCTGGGGCGCACCCGTTTTAATATTGCTCGTAGGAACAGGCGTATACCTGACGTTGCTTTTGGGAATACCTCAGTTCAGGTACTTCTTTGACGCAATGAGCGAGGTATTCAGCTTCAGGAAGAAATCTGGCGAGGACAAAGCAATATCCTCCTTCGCGGCAATGGCTACGGCTATGGCGGCAACAGTCGGTACAGGAAACGTTGCAGGCGTGGCTACAGCGTTGCATTTGGGCGGGCCTGGCGCGTTGGTGTGGATGCTCATATCGGCTATATTCGGTATGTGTACGAAATTCGCGGAAGTTACTCTTGCGGTTCACTACAGGCAGAAAGATGCTCAAGGTGATTGGCGCGGAGGAACTATGTACATCCTCGAAAAGGGAGCTGGCGAGGTTCTCGGCTCTGGAGTAGGGGCGTTCATGGGGAAATTGCTTGCGGTATTGTTCGCGCTGTTTGCGTTCCTTGCGTCATTCGGTATAGGCGCGGCGACTCAGGCGAACTCAGCTGCCGAAGCTATGTCAATGGGCTGGGGGATTAACCATCTCTACAGCGGTATAGTCATGGCCGTACTTGTAGCACTCGTAATCATCGGCGGGCTAAAGAGCCTTTCAACCGTAACAACATACATAGTGCCATTCATGGCGATATTCTACATTGGCGGCTCGGCATATGTTCTTATCATGAACGCGTCAATGATTCCTGAGACTGTATCACGTGCTGTGCATCTTGCCTTCAACAATCCGTTAGAGACATTACCCGGAGCATTAGCGGGCTGGGGAGTGAAAGAGGCAGTGCAGAGAGGAATCGCGAGAGGCGTATTCAGCAACGAGGCTGGTATGGGTTCTGCCCCTATGGTTCATGCAACAGCAAACGTTGAGCATCCTGTGCAGCAGGGCTTCTATGGCATATTCGAGGTCTTCATGGACACAATAGTTATTTGCACGATGACGGCTCTTGTTGTCATGGTAACGGGGACTCTCACGAACTCACCTGATCTCACTGGCGCACAGCTTACGCTCCAGGCGTTCGAGAATGCATTAGGCACACCCGGCAAATACGTGCTGTCAATCGGGCTGTTACTGTTTGCGTTCACGACAATACTCGGCTGGTACTGGTATGCTGAGACGGCAGCAACATACCTTCTTGGACTCTGGTTCAAGCCTGTAATCAAAGTACTGTGGATAGCAATGATACTTATTGGCGCAGCTGGAGCTCAGTTTATCGGCGCGGAGGGTAACCAGTTCTTGAACAACATCTGGGACATTTCCGACACGCTTAACGGATTAATGGCACTGCCTAACTTGATTGGCCTGCTGATATTGTCCGTAACACTCAAGCGCATAGTGAGCGATTATGACGAGAAATATGGAACGCCAAGCGACAGATTATTGACCTCACAGCAGAAAATCTTTGTGGCGAAAATACAGTATATCGTCATGGGGCTTATAGCTGTTGCAATGGGAATGACGGCGTTCTTTGCGTACCGTACATTGTTCGCAGGATTGGCGATTGTGCTGGGGCTTTTGACGGCGTATAGAAGGCAGACATTGCTGGGCTTCCTCGCTGTGATACTGGGAATTGCGGCGGCGGCTATGTAAGCGCATGTAAGACATGTAGATACATGTAGCAGGAAATATCCGATGCCCTTCCGTGAAAGCGGGAGGGTGTTTTTTTTGCGATTTTTTTGCGAGCGTATTGCTGATATAATTTTCTCATCCACAACATCACACAATGAAGGGAGAAATTTTCTCACATGGCACTCCTGAATTATGACGTACTCGCCAAATCAGGCTATGCGGGCTATGTCCTTCCTAGCGCGCCCGAAAAAGTCATGCAGTTTGGAGAGGGTAATTTCCTCCGCGCATTTGTCGATTACTTCTTTGACATCGCCAACGAAAAAGCCGGCTTCAACGGTAAAGTCGTACTCGTACAGCCAATAGCATCCGGCCTCACCGACATGATAAACCAGCAGGAAGGACTCTACACGTTGTACCTTCGCGGCTCTGAGAAAGGCCAGAAAGTTGACCTCAAGCGCGTAATCTCGTCATGCTCACGCGGCCTCAATCCATATGCCCCCGGTGGCTGGCAGTCAGTCTTAGACCTTGCCAAATCGCCCGACCTTGAAATCATCGTCAGCAACACCACAGAAGCCGGAATAGTCTACGAGGAAGGCAGCAAGTTTGAGCAGACTCCTCCCGATTCATTCCCCGCGAAATTGACACGCGTATTATATGAACGCTGGAAGGCCGGACTCGACGGTGTAGTGATTCTGAGCTGTGAGCTTATCGACAACAACGGCAAAGAGCTTCTCTCATGCGTCAACAAATACATAGCCTTATGGGGGCTTGAAGGCGCGTTCAAAGACTGGGTGAACGGCAAAAACATATTCTGCTCAACACTCGTTGACCGCATTGTCCCCGGCAGAATCAGAAATCCTGAAGAGCTTGCAGCACTCAACAAAGCTAACGGCTATGAAGACAACCTGCTTGATGTCGGCGAGGTGTTCGGCGTGTGGGTAATTGAGGGGCCTGCTGAGCTTGAAAGCCGACTCCCGTTCAAGAAGGCTGGAGTTCCTGTACATGTTGTGCCTGATGTAACGCCCTACAAGAAGCGCAAGGTCAGAATCCTCAACGGAGCGCATACAGGGTTCGTGCCTGGGGCATATCTTGCAGGCTTCGACATCGTGAGGGACTGTATGCACAACGACACAATACGCGGGTTCATGAACAAAATGCTGTATGACGA
>JAFSKY010000031.1 GCA_017448685.1 Synergistaceae bacterium | reverse complement strand
CGGCTCAATTCTGGGCTGTCGTTTATGCATATGAGCTTGTGTCTGTGATGCCGTATGTCATCCGTAGCATCTGAAAGCGGAGTCCCTTTGCCACCGCCATAACCCGCTGAGAATTTCGGGCTGCGTGGATGGAATTTCCCGGAAGCAAGTTGCCAATACTCCATCAGCCATTGATTTACGTCTGTACGTTGCCTGAACCTGTGCGAGCATGTCTCCTCAAGCTGTGCGCGCTCTTTCTCCCACACATCAATGAACGTTGATTTGAGATATGAATTTGCCGTGTGGCACTCATGAAAGCCCGTGTATCTCATGAAGGGAATAAGCAGCAGAGTCTTCATCAAAAGTTTTGCGCCGTAACATGGTGCAAGCCATTTCCTGAAATTAAGCCTGAATCCCTCCTTGAAGCTGAAATGCTCCGCGACAATCAGTATGTCGTTCATTATCATAGAGGTTTCTTCGCGTCCCATGACAGGAGGACCAGCGTTAAGGGCTGCTGTTGCGCAAGGTAACTCGCCAACAAAGAAATCTTCCGGCCTCACTGGCGCATTGATGAATATATCATCGTTGAAGAATACGAATTTTTCCGCAAGTCCTCCAATCCTGAACACGTTTAACTCTATTGGGCGTGGGCTAAAGACTGGTAGCCATTTTCGCGGGATATAATCCTCATGCCTGACAAAGTTTAATTTGGGGTGATTCAGATTGAGCCATTCGGGGACATGGCCGCATGTGATGAAATGTATTCTCCTGACCCACGGCGCGTATTTCTCGACTCCCCTGAACCAATAAGGCAGAATCCCCCAATCCCGATAACGTTCTTCGCCGCTGTCCTGCGGAATTATGGCTGTGTCATCGCTGTATGATGCTTTTTGCTTGCGCCATTCCGGATCTGCACCGTCAACCCACGGAATCACAAAATCAATCTCCTGCATAGATTCGCTCACTGCCTTTCATGGATTTATGCCGATTGTAGCTCATTGGGAAGCTATGCACAAACTTGACACGGAATAACTTGCGGGATAAAATACCCCCCGTGCTGAAACACCAGTGCTAATCGCCGGGCTGGTGGAATGGTAGACACACGGGACTTAAAATCCCGAGGGCGTAAAGTCCGTGAGAGTTCGAGTCTCTCGTCCGGCACCATACAAGCACAACATCGCGGGGTGGAGCAGTTTGGAAGCTCGTCGGGCTCATAACCCGAAGGTCAATGGTTCAAATCCATTCCCCGCCACCAATCATTAAGGCGGCATAGCTCAGATGGCTAGAGCATGCGGTTCATACCCGCAGTGTCCCCGGTTCGATTCCAGGTGCCGCCACCAATCCCAACCCACAAGAATTTATCCCATAATGATGAAGCAGCAAGGTCATATTTCGTGCAGTCTGTCATGTTGCGTGGGCAATTCACGATTCTGCGAAGGCTTGAGACTTTTGCGACAATTCTCACAGGGCATTGCATGAATTTACGCGGCAATCACACTCACATTAACCGTGCAATTTCGGCCATGAAAAAACCCCCTCACCATAACGGCAAGGGGGCATATCCTCACAGCCTACAGTTTGTCCGCATAACGCCGTTCATACTCCAGCAGGTCGCTAACATCGTTCACTTGGCAAGGTGTCATGTGTGCAAGCAAATTCCTGAACGAACGCAGAAGAGAGACATATTCATTCAGTTCTTCATCAACAGGCTTAATCATTTTGCTCTGGCACAAAAGATGAAATAGCCCGCCAGTGTCAAGATCTTCAGGGTCAATTACCGTTTTGCCATCGCTCTGTTTCATTGCCTGACCGTTTGCATTCAACCATGACAGCGCAAAAGCTAGCTTATCCGATAACCCTTTGTAATTCCGAATTATTCTCACCCTCGCAAGCTCTATCATCGGGAAAAATACTTGAACTTGTGCCGACCAAATTCGTACGCTGACATCTTCAGGGCATTCACCGCAAACACTTTCGAGAATGTCAGAAGGCTCATACCGTGTGAAATCCCCAGCGCGTATGAAGCTCTCAGCAAGTTGGGCATTGTTTCCACACAGCATAGCCGCAAGCAAGGAGATATATTGCTTCCATTCACGCGAATATTGTTGTGTTGAACTCCTTTCAGCGTCAAGAAGGAACGAAGCGAATATCATTGTGTCATGGGACTCGGCGTAATCGTCATAATTCACGGCCTTAACGCGTCCTGAAGGCATAATATTTCCGCTGTCAGTGTCAATGATGAACAGGCCGGTATCAGCTGACTCTGATGGGTATTTGCCGCAAAAAGCAGCCCATTCTGAAGCCTGAGCTTTGTCCGCGAAATTATGCAGCCAGAATATATGACCGCCTAACGCCTTATTGCCCATGAAGTAATCTTGAACGCTCGCAAGCCTGCTCCTGTAACGCCTCTCAGTGTCATAATGCCTCAACAGATAATCTCCCGGAGATTCGCCGCATTCGTTGCCTGCGTCAATCACAGTTATGTATATGTCGCCGGAAGATATGTTCTCGCGTATTATCCTCCTCATAGTGTCAGGCCAAGGGACATGGCCGGGGACTCCAAGTATGAGGCTGTAACCTTCCGTTATGGCGTTCACAGCGTCATTTGTCATGGCCGAAGCCCCCGTGATATTCTTCCACCAGAAATCAGACGGCGTGAAATCCTGAATCATTCGCCCGTCCTCAACACTGAATCTTCATCAGGCCAGATATATTTGATGAAAGCTAGCCTGCGGAATCTGTATTTGCCGCCCGGAAGTTTACTCAATATCCCCATGTCAGCCATTTCGCTCAACACTGAGTCATACGCCTCGTATGTTTCTCCCGTCATGCAGTGTGTGAGGTCGCCATCAACCGCGGCGATTTCACCTGCCGTATATCCCCCGAAAGATTCCCCGCCTCCAGTGTAATGCAAATACGCTATGCACTGCCCTAACATCATGTATTTGTCGTTGTCGAGTCCGAGCGATAATTTGAGGGTTTTTGCGGAGTAGTCTGTGAGCTCCTGAGAGCCTATAACGCTTCCCAAAAGTGAGTCATCAGCCGTGAAGGGTGGCGATAATTCCTCAGCCCCGGAGCTATCACAACGCTCTGTGAATTTCTCCAGCAGGATATATCCCAAATACTGAATCACGCCGGGATAATAGTTCGTGGCTGTGAGCATGGTCTCAAGATGCCTCTCAGGGTCAATCCTGAATCCGAGATATTCGAGCGGCTCAAGCAGGAGTCGTTGTGCCTCATACGGTGAAAGCGGCCTAACGCACAATGCCGGGCCGAGCTGGCCTAAAGGGTTGTTATCGGCGGCAGAGTTTTTCGCCCTCATGACGTTATGCAAGCCCGCAATCACAAACTTGAACTTGTTTTCCGTCGCATTCCTCAAATCAACAAGCGGCCTCAATGGCTCGTAGCTCTCATCCCTCAATGCCTCCAAGAACGCATCAGCCTCATCAAGCAGCAGCAAGAATGACTCAGCCTTTTTCGCGGTAATTAGGTCGCTGATATTCCTGCACATTTCCTGAAGAGTTGAGCTTGATTCGTCAAGCAGGCCGGGTATTTTTGCGTTCACGCTCGCGATAATGCACTCAACCATTTTCGCCTCATCGTAGCCATGTCTGAACGCATCTTTGAGTCCGTTTGAGGCTAAATCGTTGTATATGGCGTAACGGAATTTTGCGGGCTGATGTTCGAGAGTCTCTGCGCGTCTGAGGAGGCTGGTTTTGCCGAGCTGCCTTCCACCGTAAACGACTGATGAGCCGTGCGGGTTGCGTATGTCGGCTAATTCGCGTTCCCTGCCGTAAAACATTTCCGGGGCAACCGGGCCGCTTCCTTTCGTGAACGGACTGCATGACGTATACGGCAAAGCGCACTGTAATAGCACATTGAGTCTTGCGCTTGCGTCATGTCTGGCTATGAAGAGTGCCAATACCCTATCAGCCATGAGGAAATACCTGTCCTGCCTGCTATGAGTCCTGAATGCTTTTGCGAACTGGTTGCGTGAAGGTATGTTTACGTGGTAATCCATGAGCAATATTGACGTTCCCGGGTCAATATCCATAATGCTATCAGCGATTTTTCCGGGAGTCCCTGAGCCGTAAAGCACAAACACATTCAGCGTTTCAAGTTTTGTGCCGAATCTCGCAATCGGGTGTGAGCAGCTCCGGCCGTCATTCTTCCTCATTCTAGCCGTGAAGATTTCCATGTTGCTGATTCCCGTGTGAGTGTTGTCGCGTGTTACAGCGTCATTTTCCGGGGCAACGGTGAAGCCGAGTCCATTAAGCACGGCGCGAATCTGCTCTGTTGATGTATTGCCGAGTCGTGATGGCCAATTCTCAAGCAGGGCTGTGCGTTCATCTCTCAGCTTGCGTGAAAGTTCTGGCCAGTCATCCGGGGGATTGTCCTCGATGTATGAGCGTCCGAAAGTCTTTAACGCCTTCTCTTTGTTCTTGGGCTTGTCGCATTCGGCGTAAATTGCGCTGAAGCTGTCCATGAACCTCCTGAACGCGTCAATCTCTGTGCGTTCTGTGTGAATCTCTGACACAGCAACACCCATAGCCCTCGCCGACTCAAACGCATTAATCCTCGACTCCGCCGCGCTGAAGCTCCCTGACTCTGTGAGTCTCATGGCCTCTGTGAGTTCTTTGGGGCATTCGGTGATTCCCGATTCCAACGCGTAATTATCCGCGCATGAATGTATAGCTGACATAACGCGTTCACGTGATTGCTCTGTGATGTCGTCAGCTTGATGGCGTATAGCCCTGAGAAATTCGCGCCAGCAACCGAAATCGCCAAGCTCCATGATATATTCATTGGCTGTGATGAGGGATTTGAACGTTTCAGCGTCATCTTCAGATATGCGCCCGAATGCGTAATCCGTCATCAGCTGAATCCTGAAATCCTCCGTGTATTTCTCGGCAGCTTCCCTTGCCCTGTCAGCGTCATCGCCCAAATCTGAATCCTCACCCCTAAGGCGGCGTATCAATTCATACTGGCGTAAATTCTCGTACATGTGCGATGACTCATCATTGAGGATTGCCGCTTCAGCCTCGACAAGTGTTAGGCGCGGTGTATTTCTGAATCTCGCAACGTTGCGCAATGGCTCGTAATACTTTATGTCCGTGCTGCCTAATATGGGCTGATTGTCGCCGTCAATGGGTATTATTCCGTTCGTGAGGAGAATCGCAAAAGGCTCTGGGTCATTCTCGCTGTTCAGGACGCGGCGTATATGCATGATGGCATTCATAACGGCGGATTTACCCGGCTTGCCAACGAGATTGGGCAATGCTTCAGATATTGCGGACAATATATTTTCCCGTGCAGTAATATATGGCTTCTTGTCGTAATCATGCGAGGCAGAATCATTGAGGGTTATCCATCTGTGAAGAACCTCAAGCCTTATGTGAGCGGCGTGAATTACGTTGTTGCGCAGGTGAGCTATGAGCGGGCTGAATTTCCGTTTGAGCCTTCTGTGAGTTTCAGCCCAAGCAGTGTCAATTTCATCCTTCAATTTTGCGCCCGTAACCCTCTCACTTGAGCCGTAATATTTTGCGACAAATTCGCGGACTCTCTCACGCGCCGACAAATCATTGTTGCATACCGCGCTGATGTAAGAATGAAGCTCACTCTCAGACCCGAAGAATATTCCCGAAAAGCATGGGAGAACCTTCAATTGCGTGTTGAACGGTGGAAGCGACAATAATGTTTCAGCATCAGCTTTGACTTTTGCGGGAGTATCAGCTTCATTGCCTTGGCTGTTTACGCTCTCAAGGAATCCTTCAGGGAAAATGTTATACGTCAAGTAGAACTCAGACATGCGGGAAAATACTCTTTTGGCCTCGCGGAATGACGGAAAAAACGAGTCATACTCAGCGTTAAGTTCCTCAATCTTTGCTCTAAGCACGTAATCTGACCACGGTTCAGCGGGTGAAATCATGCCATTCATGTACGCGGCAAGCATAAGCCCTTCCGTTATGGTGTCGCCTTCATTGCCGGGGGGGAATGCCACAGCCAGAGCAGCCCCAGTGTATTCAGGCGCATACGGCACGGCGATTCCGGCCATGTCAAGACGCGTGAACATCTGTGCGGATTCGTCGTGGTCATTGTGGAGTGAGGCGGCCTTTGCTGTGATATATGCCTCGGCGAGCGGTGCAAAGGGGATTTCACCTTCTCCGCTGTCAGGTTGTGCCAAGAGTGCGCGAATGTCTGCGATTGCCTCATCATCTGAAGGGAGAATGTCTGTTGTGTCATGGCCGGGGGATTCTGGCGTTAATGGCATGGGGGCTGAGTCGGTTGTGGGTTGCGGCATTGATGGCTCTGACTCGGAGTCGTCTGTGAGTTGCGGTGTTAATGGCTCTGACTCGGAGTCGGTTGCGGGTTGTGGCGTTGATGGCATGGACTCGGAGTCGGTTGTGGGTTCTTGCGTTATCGGCGTGGGGTCAGGCTCATGCTTTGCGGGCGCGGGTAATGAGTCCGATTCTGGTGGCGTGTCAAATTCCAGGAACAATGACAGCTGAGTCTGAGTCTCTGACTCTCCCGGCGAAGTCTCATCATCAGTTTCATCATCACCATCATCAATATCATCATCATGAATCTCTGCGAGTCCTCTGTGAAGAGCCTCGTCAAGCACAAAAATTTTGTCCCTTTCAGCCTCGTTTATGCGGGTGAGAATGTTGTTGACTTCCTCCGGGGATTCATCAGTTACGGCTAATACCTCACCTGCAAGCCCCCCCGACAATATCATTCTTTCAGCCTCGCGGACGGAATATATCAGGCGGCATTTATGCTCGACACCTTCCCAGAATACTGGCGCAATGAAATCATCACCGCTGAATTTCAGCCCGTTCAATATGGAAGTGTAGCGGCTGAGGTTAAGCCCTCTCATGACGGCATCGAGGTAGCGTATTACAGCGTCATTCCTGCGTATAATGTCCATAGCTGCGGATTCTGAGATTTCCTCGCCACCGTAAAACTTTGAGTTACCCGGCAAGAGTACCTTGAACATTTTGCGGATGTCCTGTTTTGCGAGCGAGCCATACGCCCATTTAGTGAGGCAGCATATGATTTCGTCATCATGCGGGTAAAGTGAGGCGGCACTTTTGCGTTCAAGCCATTCTATTATCCCCGTTACGGTTTGAACGTCATCTTTTGGCCTTGCTGAAATTTCGCGTGTTATGTATTCTCTGCGTTCTTTGTCTTTTCTGTCCTCCCTCAAAGCGTCATAGTACACCCAGAATGAGAACGCCTGCCCAAGCGTTAAAGCTCCGTAATGCGTGAATATATTGAACAGGCTGATGAGGCTTTCGCGCCAAGGTTTTGGCTCACCTGCTGAGGGTTTAATCAGCTCCCTCTTGAACACGCTGACTCCTGGTTTTTGGGGCTTTATCGGGCTTCTTGCGAGTAATGTCCCGGCGGTTTCAGGCGCATCATCTGCGGGCGTGATTTCCTGCACGGGTGAAATATCCTGCTGTTGTTGCGGCTCTGGTTCAGGCTCTTGGGATTCGTCAAGCTCTGATTGAGGCGTGGAATCTAGCTGTTTGTCGCTGCCTTCAATGTAGTAGTGATTCCCAGCAAGCCCCATAAGCACGAATGCGGGAAATACTTTGCTGAGTTCCATGCTTATACCGATATTGCCGCGAGTGATTTCAATATCCATCATGGCCAAGAATTTCTGATATTTATCGGCCTCAGACAGAGCAGCTTTTTTCGCGCCTCCTGAGAGATTCGGAGCTTCAAGCCGTGTGAGGAGCTTGGCTGCTTTGTCCTGCAAAGGCTCAATACCCGCGTTAAATTCCGGCATTGACGAGCGAACCTGCATGAATCGCTGAAGATCCTTTTTGGCCTGTTCAACGCTTTCATTCACAGAGGCGGCTAACTTCCTGAGTTCATTGGCTGGCAATTCACGTGAAAGGATATTTGATGATGGGGACTCTGAGGCAATGAGCGAGCATATATTCTCGTAGAGTTGTCGCAAGCCCTTCAATGACGCGCTTATGTCCGTAATATCTGATGCGCCTGGAGGGTAACCCTTTTCGATTTTTCCGGCGGTGTCGTGCAATAATTTTCCCGCGTCGGAAGAAAGCTCCCCGAATTTATCGAGGTCAGAATTGATTTGTTGCTGTATATCCGGCATGTGAAGACTCCTTTTGGTTGTGGGATATGGCAAATTCTAAATCAAGAGCGCGGGATTGTGAATAGTGTATAATTACGGCAAATTCCATATATCAAGGCTTTAGGAGGGAAAACGAAAGATGCTCGGCGATTACACATGGGACGTTATCGAGAAGGAATCAGAGTGCCTTGCGCAAAGATTCCAAGCCGTGAGCAAAAACGTAGCCAACGCCAACACCCCCGGTTATGCTCGTCATAATGTCTCATTTGAAGACCAGTTGCGCGAAGTCATGGAGCAGGGCAGGCATCTTCACATGACAGTAACAGATCCGGGGCATATCCCCTCACACCCATTGAAGATAAAGGACGTTCACGCGGCTGACACAAAGATTATGGATGAGCAATACCGGCTTGACCTGAACAACGTTGACCCAGAAAGGGAGATGGCTGTGCTTGCTGAAACTCGTATGATGTATACGGGCTTCATGAGGATAGCCGCGAACAAGCTCACAGTGTTGAAATCTGTGATTGCAGGAAGGTGATATGACATGAAGATATTTGACAGCCTTGAAGTTGCAGGAAGCTCACTGACAGCCCACCGCTTATGGATGGACACAATCTCCTCGAACCTCGCGAACATCAACACGACACGCACAAAGGCAGGCGGCCCCTACAAGCGCAGAGTGCCAGTTTTCGCGGAAATGCTCGACAGCACATTAGGCGGCTACCATGATATAGGCGGCGTGAGGGTATTGGGAATCTCCGAGGACCAAGGCGCTCCCCGCATGGCCTATCAGCCCGATCACCCTGACGCGAACGAAGAAGGCTATGTTGCGTACCCGAATGTGAATCTTGTGCGCGAGATGACAGATATGCTTGTGGCGAGCCGTGCATATGAGGCAAATTTGAGCGTGGTTACGACAGGGCGCGACATGTGGAACGGCGCACTTGACGTTATGAGAGGATGACAGGAAACCCGGGGGTTTTGTGGCCTCCGGGAATTTTGCGTGAAAGGACGTTTGACAATGCCAGATAACGCGGCTACAATGCGAACAGCGAACAGCGAACAGCGAACAGCGAACAGCGAACAGCCATAATTCTGACCTAAAAATTCTCATCTGCTATCACAAACCCTATACGACTCCCCCCCTTGATGATGGTATATTGCTTCCGATTCAGGGAGGCAAGGCCATATCAGATGATGACTTTCATATGCAGGGCGACAATGAGCTTAACGGGCAACCCTGCGACAATATCAGCTCCAAGAATGCGCAATATAACGAGATGACCGCCGTTTATTGGGCGTGGAAGAATCTCAAGAAGCTATATCCTGATGTGAAGTATGTCGGATTATGCCATTACAGGAGGTTTTTCGCGTTCCATGAGAGAAAACTCTTCGGCACATATATTTATGCCCCAGAGAGTGCGATTCAAGATTACAGGGCTGATGCTGTGAAGGTCAGGGAGATTCTTGAAAGCGGAAGGGTGATTTTCGCCAAAAGATTCACATTCCCTTACTCCGTGTACGTTCAATACGCTGTTTGCCATGCCAGTTGGGATTACAGGACTTTACGCGAAGTCATCAAGGAGAAATTCCCAGACTACTACGAGGCATTTATTGACTCAATGGAGAACAGCAACAAGTTTCTTCCTTGCAACATGTTCATAATGAAGTATGACGATTTCACGAAATATTGCGAGTGGCATTTTGCCGTCATGGCCGAACTTGAGAAGCACGTAAATTACAGCAGTTATCCCACGTATCAGAAACGTATTTTTGCGTTCATTGCTGAGAGGCTCATGAATGTGTACATGACGAAGCACAATGTGAAACCCGCATATCTCAATGTATATTTCTATAACGGAGATGGCAATCTAGGAGGTAGGTTAGATAATTTTCCCGGCTTTTTGCGTGATAGCCTTCGTCTTTTGCGGAGAATGGTCAGCTATTTCAAGCGGGAATTGATTTTCAGGCTCGGCATATCCAGATTCGGCGGTCGTTCTTGGTAGCGCAAAAAAAATCCCCCTCAAGCCCACAAGCCCAAGGGGGATAAATTCTTCTCTCAGAAATACAAAACGTGCTTCACATATCCCGGCCACTTGAAGTGAATCGGCCTGTCCAGCACAGCAAACGCCGAACTCCCTGAACCCGTAACACCCCACGCTGAAGCCCCAGCACTGTCAAACATCTTGAACAGCTCGTTATATTTCGGATGCTGTTTCAGTAGTACTTTCAGGAAGTCATTGGGCAGGAGTCCGACTCTCCTTCCTGCATTGGCGTGGTAAATGTCTCGTGATTCCGTCCTAGCCAGCATAATATCAACCTCATAGCCGAGCGCGTCAAGCTCATCATATGCCGCTTTAGTCTCAGTCTGCCATTCAGGAACAGCGATTACTCCGTGAACCTCATGAGCCTTCACTTTTTCGATGTGATCCCCAATTCCCGACACGAGAGCCATATCCAGCCCCGAACACAGGAACGGCACATCAGCCCCGACAAGAGGCGCAACCCTTTCAGCCCCGAAAAGCAGAAGCACCGCCGCAGCATTCCCGGATCCCGCGCCAAGCCCTGAACCCGGCGGAATGCTCTTGTGTATTTTCACGTTCAGCGGAGGAATCTTGAATCCGTTTTCGCGGGCAATACGCAGAGCCTTTGACACGATATTTTCGCCCGTAAGCGGCACGTTAGCGTTCACTATGTCGATTCCCGCCGTTGAATCGGAAATGTACAGGACATCGCCGG
>JAFSKY010000030.1 GCA_017448685.1 Synergistaceae bacterium | reverse complement strand
GTACCTGCAACGGCTGATATTATTGTGGCGTGTAATTCACATTGGCGCGGGCCTGCCGTCAAGAGCGTATGTAGCGCGGGTTGCATTGGTTGCGGAGTTTGCGCGAAGGTTTGCCCGGCGAAGGCGATTGAGATCGTGAATGATTTGGCTGTGATAGATCAGGGCAAGTGCATAAAGTGCGGGAAATGCGCCCAGAGATGTCCGGCGAAATGCATAAAGACCGGGGAGTCTGTTCCAATGGAGAAGAGCGCGTAAGATTTCAGAGTGAAGAGATGCCCTGCCTGTGAGAAATTTACGGGCGGGGCTTTTTTTCGGGGAATGGAGGATGAGAATATGAACACGGATTATCTTTTTCCGGGAAGGGAAGACTTATTCCGGCTCAAAGTGAAGAACACAGAGTCCCTAAAGGCGGAAATAATGACGGTGAAAGATGGAATAATCCTGCCACATCTTTACGGCCATAATGATTCTGGCGGGGTATGTGATGCTGAGAGGAAATTCCTTCAGGAGTCTTTATGTCGTGGCGAATACATCAAGCGCGGCGGTGAATACGGACTTACAATATCCGCAAAACTACAGGGGGGGGGGGGGGGGTATTCTACTGAGAAGGCACTGTTTCTCGGCTATTTCGTGAAACACTGGGGACATTTCCTGATTGATGGAATAGGACGTTTCTGGATTCTCTGTAATGAAGAGTACAGAAATCACAAAGTAATTTTCCTGACAGATGAGTTCACGAGATTAAGCGGCAGTTACCTTGAGCTTTTCAGGTATCTCGGAGTCGATGAAAGCAGGCTCATAAGCATAAGGAAGCCAACTCGATTTGACGAAATCATAATCCCCTCAACAGGCTACAACGCTCACGGCAATTATTCCCCCGAACATAAACGAATGCTCCAGCAGGTCATACAGTCTTCAGGAGCTTGCAGCATAGATACCCCCCGCAAAATATATCTCACACGAACACACTTCAAGGATGCTCGAATGAAAGAAGTCGGCGAAAAAAACATTGAGCAGATATTCGCCAATAACGGCTGGGCTGTAATGTCCCCCGAAAAACTCTCACTCCGCGAACAAATCGCAATATTCCAGAACGCTGAGGAAGTCGCCTGTGTAAATGGCACTATACCCCTAAACGTGATTTTCGCGAGGCCGGGCTTAAAGCTCATAGTCCTCAACAAAACGCGCTTCCAACATGGCAATCTTCAGAGATTTTCATGCATGGCCGGAATTGATCCTGTGTACGTTGATGCATACTATGAACCTTTCAGGGGGATTCCTGATTCACTTGGTGGCGGGCCTTTCTGGATGGTCATTAGCGATTGCATGAAGAAATATTTTGCGGACAACAACATGAATTTTGATGCGTCATTGGGAGGGGTCAATATTGCTGGCTGGATTGGATACCTTATGCGGCTGTTCAGGGTTAAGCTGAGAGGGACAAAATTCTGGCTGCTTCTGAGATTCATCAAGCGTACTGTGAAAAAAGCGGTGGCAAAACTCTCCTGAATTAAAGCGGGCGGGGCGTTTGTTTGCATGAAGCAAGATTGAGCCTGTATAATTCCGCGAAAAAACACACAGGAGACAATCACAATGTTCAATCCCTTTATGCTAATGCCCTGCCTTATATGCCTTTACGGAATACTGAGCATGATTATCCCCCTCAAAATTCCGATGTGGGCAAAAATAATTCTCGCACTCCTCATGATGTCCGGCCCGTCAAAAATGTTCCTCCTCAGAATGACACCTTCAGGCTTCCAGATCTACGAGCTGTCCCGGAATATGGCTCTGTTCTTGTCGGCAATGTTCAGCTTCATGATTGCCGCCGCTATAATGCTCCTCATCAAGGATGTAGCCTTCATCATATGGAAGATATTTTCCCGCGCAAAATTCCCAGCTCATTACGCCTCACTAACTGTGCTGATTCTTGCGGCCATGACGACAATATACGGCGTGTATCAGGGAACGAGAGTCCCAGATGTGAACACTCACGAGGTGAAAATTCCGGGCATGGGTAAGGACCTTGACGGGATGAGAGTCGCAATGCTCGTTGATATTCATGTTGGCTCGGTGAACAGGCGCGAATTTGTGCAGAATGTAGTTGACAGGACAAACGCCCTAAGTCCCGACATAATACTAATCCCCGGAGATTTCGTTGACGGCCATGTGAAAGACAGACGCAATGACCTCGAACCCCTCGCGGATTTGAGCGCAAAATATGGTGTATGGGCTGTAACTGGGAATCACGAGTACTATTATGACTTTCAAGGCTGGCTGAAGACGATTGCGGAATTTGGCGTGAAATGGCTGCGAAATGAACACGTCATAATCACGTCAGGGGATTCAAGTTTCGTACTTGCTGGAGTCGATGACCCTACCGGGGGGAAGCATGACACATCCCGCGCCCTTGAGAACATTCCTGCGAATGTGCCAGTGATATTGATGGATCATCAGCCGAGGTTCTCCCGCGACAATGCCGGAATGGGAGTCGCCCTTCAGGTTTCGGGACATACTCACGGCGGGCAAATTCCAGTAGTGTATGAGCTGACACGGAGGTTCAATGCTGGATTTGTGCGTGGATGGTATGACGTTGGCGGAATGAAGCTGTATGTGAGTCCCGGTACATCGCAATGGGATGGATTCCCGATGAGGGTATTTGACCCGTCAGAGATTACGCTGTTTGTTCTGAGGAGTGAGTGAGCTATAATACGGAAACTTTCCATGATTAGGAGGACTGTGAATGAACAGACTGACCCATTATTTGAGCCAAAAGACAAAGAATCTGCGCAAGCGTTTTGACAAAATCGGACTGGCCGGGGTGCTGAAGTTTGTGCTTGGGAAAGCCACGGGAGCTGTTGACTGCCAGTGACAGCTTGACACGCTGTATTACCTGCTCAACCATTATGTTGACATCACCAAGCTTGCCCCAGCAACAGGAACATTGCGCCAAATGCAGCTGTGCAACGCCGTTCTTCTCAGCATATTTGACGGGATCTGTAAAAAGCAGGGTTGGACATATTTCGCCGGAGCTGGGACTCTTCTCGGTGCGGTTCGGCATAAAGGCTTCATTCCTTGGGATGACGACATTGACGTATACATGCCACGCAAGGACTATGATCAAATAATGAAGCCGAAGGAATGAGGCTTTTGACACAGAGGCTGAATGATTATGTGAAGTTCTACTATGCGAGAGGGAGAAAACTTTCCCGCGAAGAATTAGGCAGGGAAGGCGAAGTTGTCCTTAACAATGGGGGGGGGGGGGTAGATATGATAGTGTTGTCGCCTGAATTTACTGTTGGAGCTAGTATGCGTTGCCCTTTAGCCGCCCCACTGGATACTATATTTCCTCTCACCATAGCACAATTTGAAGGTCTTTCGTTGAATGCACCTCATGATGCCCACAAATATCTTACTCTTATATACGGCAATTATATGTTTTTTCCGAGACGAGCTATAAGCCTGCATGACCCTGACGAACGTTGTAAGCGCGTAGAGGATAGCGGTGCGGACATGGACGAGGTCATGAGGAAGCTCTTGGACATGGAGAAGTTTTTCCGTGCTGAGCTTTAGTGCTTCCTTTAGGGCTTAACGGACTCTTCACACACGACATCACACAGGGGAAGATATGCCGCTTCCCCATTTTTTGCCTGTGCTATAATGGCGGACATTCCACAACAAAGGAGATATAAACATGGGAATAAGGCACTTAACCCGTATTTTTGCGCGTAAGGCTCGTGATCTTGGTTTTGCCGGGGCACTCAAGCACTCGTTCAAGAAATTAACTGGCATAAAGAAGCGCGAGAACGAAATCGAGACTCTCTACTACATACTCAATCATTGCATTGACATAACGAAGACACCTCCCGCTAAAGGAGAACTCAGGAAGTTTCAGCTTTGTTCATTGTCCGTGCTGAAATCATTTAACGCGATATGTAAAAAGCAGGGCTGGCGATACTGGCTAGACTACGGGACATTGCTGGGTGCTGTCAGGCACGGAGGGTTTATCCCTTGGGATGATGATATTGACGTTGGGATGCCTCGTGAGGATTATGACGATGCCATGAAAAAGCTACGTGAGGTATGCGCGTCATACCCGCCCAAGACTCTCACTTCATGGGGTCATATCATGGTTGGAGGTCTGGAATATACTCCTGCGCTTGTCTGTGTTGATCTTTTCCCGCATGACGAAATTCGGAGCGACTCAGATGATGAGGCTGAAAGCATGAGGCTAATATCCCAGAAGCTGAAGAAGTATCAGAGTGTCTATTACGCTGGCACAAAATCCAAGGCCAAAGGTGTAGATTACGAAGCACTCAAAAATGCGCGCGATAATATCTTTTCTGGGGGGGGGCTTATATAGTCGCTAACCCTGAGTTCAATTACTCCATGACCATAAAACCCCCGTATGTATATCCTTATGACGCAATATTCCCACTTGGAACAATACAGTTTGAAGGCTTCACATTCCCAGCACCCCATGACCCCCACAAAATTTTGACGACACTATACGGTGATTACATGTCATTCCCGCATGAGGGAGTCGTTCATCACGGAGGCGACAAACGTGCGGCTGAAAGGGGAGTAACTGACCGTGATGCACTCCTCGTAAAACTCGAAGCCGCCGAAAAATTCTTCACGTCCCAGATTTAGCGCACAAAAAATCCTCCCCCGCAAAACTCGCAAGGGAGGAAAATTTACGCGTTCTTTATGGGCTTAGCTCGCAAAGTTCCCGGGTTCGTGTACGTAACAAGAGCAACAGTTCCCGGGACGGCTCTCACATAACGCCTTTCAGTGTAATCCACAGGAACATACGTAGCCTCTTTCCCGGACGAATGCCCAGCCGCAAGCCCCGCAGCATATTCCAGAACATCACGCCTTGAACCTTCAAGCTCATCACGTTTCAGCCCGCGTATAATCACGTGCGCACCTGGCATTTCATGAGCGTGTAGCCATATGTCATCGGGACGTGCAGTTTTGAGCGTTACATACCTATTGCCGCGAGCCGAGAGTCCAACGAGGATATTTACGCCGTCATAATTTATGCTCAAATGCGGGGGGATATTGTCATGTTGCTTTTTGCGGGGATGAGAGGTTTTCCGCGTGTCAGGTGAGAGCCATTCAGCCAGATCTTTCACAGCCTCCGTAAAATTCTCCGGGTCATCAATCGCCTCAAGCAATGCTAGTTGCTCGTTTAGCTCACGTATTGCCGAGTTCACAGCATCAAGCACGGCTTGAATCTCATCAGGATTCCCCTTTGCTTTTCTGTAACGTTTGAAGTACCTCTCAGCGTTCCTAGAAGGCGACAATTCCGGGTCAAGCGTAATGTTCAATTCATGGCCTTCCCAATCTGTGAGGGTGATATTCTCGGCGCGTTTAGGGATTTCGTATATGTGTGTGAGTATTGCTTCACCCTTGAGCCTGAATATTTCAGCTTCACGGCATTCCTTCAACTGTTTCATGAGTCCATCGCGGTGGCGTTCACGTGATTTCACGGCGCGTTTGATTTTCGCGTCAATCTCATGCAGAGTTTTCTCCCTTCCACGTTTCAGCAATGGCAACAACACTCCATGCCCGGAAGCCTCAAGCGCATTACGTCCAAGCTCTATGGTTTCAGGGAATGGGAAATCAATCCGCGTCATGTAGTTATTCTTCGTGATGATTCGGCAAGGAAGGTATGACTCCTCATTGACAGCCCCAGCAAGCGCAAGCCTCCATGACACAGAATCGCTTTCATCCCAATGCGCCACGACAAGCCGCGCTAATGGCCGTCCGATTCCCTTCAAGTTTTGCACGTCCTCAACTTTTAGCGCGTGAGTCATGTCTGGGATTACGCCTTCAAATTCTGGTGGAGGTGTATATACATGGCCGGGTAAAATCGTCCTGTACCTGTTCACGTCTGGTGCTGAATGCCTTGCTGCCTCGTCAATCTTCCTGTTCTCGTCAAGAAGTAGGAAGTTCGCAACAGGCTCTGTGATTTCGAGTATGATATAGTAATTCACGCTGATTCCCGCAGAGACTCTACGATGCGCAGAAAGCTCAAGTATTCTGTCATGGTTGAGTTGCCTCACAGCGTATATTTCCCCGCCTCGTGAAAGCCTGCTTTTGATGGCCTCAGTGATTGAAGCTCTTGACGGTGATATTTCCTTGAGTGCGTTAATGCCTGACTGTGTAGCCGTACATATTCCAGCAGCCCCAGAAGCCCACGATAAGAGCAACCATTTTTCCGGCGAAAATTTGAGGGCAGCCCAAGATTCTCCGCCCTCAATGCGATTTACTCGAATGGGAAGAATTTTGCGAATTTCACCAGCGAGTCCGGCGATGTATTCAGGTCCGAATGCCATAGCACTTTATCCCCTGAACAGCAGAAGCACATTCTGCCCTGACTGATTAGCCTGTGATAGCATGGCCGAGTTTGAATGAGTGAGTATGCTATTTTTCGCCAAGCTCATTATTTCCTCCGCATTCTGAATCTCGATGAGCGATTCACTTTTGCCCGTGAGATTCCGTATATGCCTCTCAAGCCTTGACTGCAACGCGCCTAATTTGGCCTGCTGAACCGCTACAATATCCGATGCCCTATCAGCCGCCGCAACAGCCTCGAACGCAGACTCCCGGCTCATGACGTTGACGCTTCCGAGTCCGAGCGCATCTGCTCTCATGTCGCCAGCACTGACCATAACCGCGCCGCCTTCGCCAGTCTGGAACACCGCTGTATTGTCGGCAGTGTGTATTGTGGCCTGAGCGGGATTCCGTGCTTCAAGCTCGAATTTCCCGGCATCATCATTCCACGTGGCATTTACCCCGAACATCGCGCCGAGATCTATATCTATGTTGCTGTGAATTGCGCCGTGAATGACTCCGTCTTCAGCTTTCACATTTTCGGCCAATATTGCCCCGCCTGACTCGGTGATTGTTGCGGTGTAGTGAGTTTCTTGGGGAGTCTGAGTAGTTTTGAGGGACAATGCCCGCATGAGTTCCCCGCCCGTTGAAACTGTTACGCTTCCATTTTTCCCGGCAAGGGCTGAACGCAGAACCAGAGTCCCTTCTTCCGTGAACGTGGCGAATTTGTCCGTGTCATTCGTGTATTCTCCCTGCCCTAGTCCATGAGATATTGCCCTGCTGAATTTCGCGGCCATGTCGTGAAGTGTGTCATCCTCACGGAGAATTATTGCGGCCTGCCTTCCGTCGCCTTGAGTGAGGGTTAATTCTTTTGGCAGAATCCCTTTGAGCTGGTCTGTATTGCCGAGAGTGGTATCACCATCAGCTTTTGCGCCGTTCACAGTGAAAGTGTTGGACTCTTGGATTTGAGCTTGACCCGCATCAACGTGAGCTGACACGGTATAATCGCCGTCAACAGAGAATTTCTGCCCGGACATTTCAGACGAACGAAGCCCCCCGCGTATTACGGCTTTGACTCTGCTGTCAGAACTACTCCACAAAACTGCGCTGTCCCCATTGAGGAGTCGTTTTCTGCCGAACCGGGCATTATCCGCAACGTGTGTGATTTCGTTCCTAGCCGCGTTGATTTCGGCCTGCATATATCCTCTGTCCTGTAGCGCGAGTTCATCATTGCCCGCCTGTAAAGCAAGCTCCCTAATGCGCCCGGCCATGTCTTGAATTTTCCCTAATGATTGTGAAGCGGCCTGTATCATGCTGATTCCGTCCTGAATCCCGGCTAAAACTCTGAACGTTCCAGCCTTTAACGCATCAGATTCTGAGAGGCTCTGCGTGATTTCCGCGCTGGATTTTTGGGTGCGAAGTCCGAGTGAAAGTTTTTCGAGCGATTTCTTCAGGGCGGGTGAAGTTCTCTGCGTCATCATATGCCCCGCCATTGACGAAGCGTTATGCAGAACCGTCATTGACATTCTTTTTCTCACCGTCCTTGATATGTGAATATACAAACAGCCCCCGCCGTTACGGGTTATGCCGCACAAGCGGGGGATTAATATCTATGCTGTAATGTCGAGCCTTCGTTTACGGCTGTCTTTTTTCTCCTTGAGCTTTCTCGCGAAGCCGACTGTTTTGTCCGGGGGAATTTTGCGGATTATTGTCCCGTCCTCAGAATTTATCACGCTGATCTGAACAATATCAGCGTCCTGTATCACTTCATACCGCAAGTGCCTCATCTCTGCGGCGCGGTCAATGTTTTCTCTCCTTGCTTGTTGTTGCCTGTGTTCGGATTTGGCCTGAGATTCCTGCCGGGCTATTCTCGCGGCTGTTCTGGCGTAATCTGAATGCTGGAAATCACTCGCCGCGCTGCCTATAACTTTTGTCCTGACTGCCTGATGATGTTCAGACCCAGGTGACTGGTTCAATGGATCGGGAAGATCTTGCGTGGTCATCCCATTTTCATTGAAACTCACGCACTAATACCCCTTGCTTTAGTTACGGGGAGGAGTGCGCCCTCCTTTATGTGTTGTATCGCCGGGAGGCGAGCGGGCTTTCATATCTGCTAAAACGGAACAGACCTCCGCCCGCTAGAGTTATAATCCTTCGCCAATGTTATCCCGCGGTTTTATATGTTTGCAACACTGTCCCTACCCCTTAGAACTGTTTAACCACAA
Source organism: Synergistaceae bacterium (assembly GCA_017448685.1). Taxonomy (GTDB): domain Bacteria; phylum Synergistota; class Synergistia; order Synergistales; family Aminobacteriaceae; genus JAFUXM01. The sequence continues at coordinate 11,220 of JAFSKY010000030.1, read as the reverse complement.
ACCGCAGTGCTACAGATTAGGATTTACGTCCGTAGGTGCCTATGTATTCGCGGGTAACGTAGTCTCTATTTCAAGACTTAGGCTAGTCAGTAAGCACTTTCTTCAAGCGCACAGCTAAAGCCGTGGGGTTACTGACGGCCAACCACCTGCACCTTTCCGCCGTGAGACTCTTGGCCTGCTATATCAAAAAAGGGGAGGAGAGATTTACCCCCCTTCCCCCTTCAAATTGCAATGCCAGTTAAGTTTTGAGAGCCTCGCTGCCTGAAATTAAATCTTAGCGGATAAGGCTGAGGACGTTCTGAGGTTGCTGGTTTGCCTGCGCGAGCATTGAGTTACCGGCCTGAAGCATGATGTTCAGCTTCGTGAAGTTCATCATTTCTTTGGCCATGTCAGCATCGCGGATTCTGCTCTCTGCGCTGGTCAGGTTCTCGCTTGCGGTCGTCAGGTTGTTGACCGTGTACTCTAACCTGTTCTGGTACGCACCGAGTTTCGCCCTCTGTGTTGACACTTTGTCGATTGCGTTATCGATTATCGTTATTGAGCGGGAAGCACCCTCGCGGCTGGTTACGTTCACTCCGTCAAGGCCGAGCGCGTGGCTTCTCATATCGCCGATGTCGATTCCCATGTCTTCGCCTTCGTTCGCACCGATCTGGAAGACTGTTGTGTTGTCGGCAAGGTGGAGCGTTGTCTCCTGCGTTGTTGAGGTGTAGCGGAACTTCTTGCTGTCATCATCCCACGCTGCCTGAATGCCGCTGAGTGCGCTGAACTCTACGTCAACATTTGGATGAATTACGCCGTGAAGAACGTTGCCTGTTGTCTTGACGCTCTGAGCGATAACCTCGCCTGTGTGGGCGTTCGTAACGTCAACGCTGTATGTCGTCTCCGTTGAGTTCTGAATCTTGTTGAGGGAGAAAGCGTTGATGAGATTCTCATCGCCTGACAGTGTGATATTGCCACTTGCGCCAGGTACTGCTGAACGGATGAGGAATGTACCGTCAACAGCTTCTGAGTCCTTCGTTGAGCCGCTCACGAATGTAACGAACTTTGTCGCGTCATCGACATATTTCGACTGGCCGAGTCCGTTGGCGATTGCGTCATTCATCTTGTTGGCAACGTCATTAAGCGTGTCATTCGCGTAAAGCGTTACGGTTGCGCTCTTGCCATCGCCCTGGTTCAGCGTGAGGGTCTTCGCATCCTCAAGCATGAATACACCCTGTGAATCCCAGAATTTATCGAGGTCGCGGAGTTTGACTGAGCCATTTGCGACTTTGCCGATATACGCCGCATCAAAGCTGGCAAGCACATCGCCTGAACCTGTATCGAGTTTTCCGCCCTCGTTAGCGTTGTGCAGGAAGTTGGTGTTTGTCGAAAGGATGATGTCGCCTTCTGACGCTACACCAGTCTTTGTGTTCAGGTTGAACGTCTTGAAGTGAATATCCTTGTTGGCTGTATGGTCGCCGTTAAGCGTGTAGGTCAGGGAGTTGCCGTTGTAGGGGCCGCCATCCCATTTGTCTTCCCATGTGCTGTCAAGGCTGGCATCAACCGTTACACCGATTGCGTTGGTGTTACTTTCCTCAGTTGTCGGGGAGATGAAATACACGAACTTTGCGCCTTCCTGAACAGCTGAAATGTCGTTGAGTGTGATTCCGACAGACTTATTGTCTTCAGAGTCTCCGCCAAAGATGTTGGTCAGGAAAACTTCATCGCCACCATTGGCAAGCACGATATTGTCCTGTGTTACTGTACGGTTGGAGCCGTCCTGTGAGAGAAGGCTTCCTGTTGCTTTCAGTGTTACGTTGCCCGTGAGAGCATCAATCGCCTGTACCTCAAAGAGAACGCTACCGTTGTCAAACGCCTTGTCGCCAACTGACACGCTGAATACGGTATCAGCACCGATAGCTGACTTGCTTTCGCTGTCAACTTTGGTCTGCGGGGAGGCCGCTTCGCCAGTACTCTCATACACTATTCTGATTCCGGGTGCGCCGCCGTTGTTCATTGTTGTGGCCGTGAGAGTCTGTGCGCCTGAGTCAGTCCATCCGCTGAGGGTGATTCCCTTCGCTCTGGCTGCCGCTGTGATTTCATCCTCGACTCCTGCGTATGTCGCGTTGGTTGTGTCAGATGTGCCGCCCTTGAAGAACTTTGCCTGAGCGTCTGCGTCAGCTTTGCCCGTTCCCTGCTGGAAAAGGTCTGAGCCGCTTGTTGACCAAATTTCAACGCCGTCCGTTGTCTGGACAGAGATTTTTGTTACGGGGCTGGTTACATCGCTGAATGTAACTGTGCTTTGCGTTGAGTACTGAGTTCCGCCGAGACCGTATGAACCTGTGAGTGCCTGTGTTGCTCCGGCAGCCTCGTTGATTGAAAGCTCATAGTGTCCTGCTGGTACGTTGCTTACCTGAACGTCAGTTACACCGTTCTGAAGGGAGGTTGACTTGTTCATGAGAACGTTGTCGTGCTTTACCTTCATGATGTCTGACTTCTGGACTTCACCAACGCCGGGATCAGCCTTAATGCGGAGCTTGTAGTTGCCCTCGATGGATCTCTTCTGGCCAAACTGGTCAACTTCACGGAGTCCGCCGTTCACGAGTGCTTTTGTCTCAAGGTTGTCGCTACTCCAAAGTACTGCTGAGTCGCCATTGAGGAGCTTTTTCTTGTTGAACTGGGTCGTGTTGCCTATACGTGTGATTTCCTCGCGAAGCTGGTCAACTTCTTCCTGAATGTAGCTTCTGTCCTGCTGGGTGAGCGTGTCATTTGCCGCCTGGACTGAAAGCTCGCGCATTCTCTGAAGAATTGAGTGGGTCTCGCTGAGTCCGCCTTCAGCTGTCTGGATGAGGCTGATACCGTCCTGAGCGTTGGATACTGCCTTGTCGAGTCCTCTGACCTGAGCGCGCATTTTCTCGGAAATTGCGAGTCCGGCCGCGTCATCGGCTGCGGAGTTGATCCTAAGGCCGCTTGACAGTTTTGCTATTGCCTTCTGGAGCTGATTGCTTGTGTTGTTGACAATATTGTACGACTGGAGAGCCGGAATATTGTGCTGAATTACCATTGACATAATACGCAAACCTCCTTGTAATGTGTTGCTACGTTGTCCCCGTTCCTTCCGTGTTACGGGGGCTTGCTCATTCCCTCATGGTGTGTGAGGGGATTATGCCTCTTCCGCCGGAATTATGCCGGGCTTGCCTTCACTTTGACGGACTTCGCGCAAGAGCCGTTTCTGTGTTGACTCGTCCTGCGTTTGTTCCTTGCGGTGTCAGCTATACGCCTGTGTGTAGCTTGGTCTTATCCGCGAATAATATTAGATGTAACTTTCTGCCCTTGTCATGACTGGCATTTTTCTTTTCACTCACATTTTCGGTGAAGGGTATGCGTTACTTTAGCATGAGGGATAAATTGCGTGTGATAAAATACTTTTTGGGAAGCCGCTTCGTGAAATTTGCGGGGCGAGGCTTGCAAGGGGACATCTCCAGCAGCCGCAAGAAATTGAGGTGAAAGGAGGTGGGAGCGTTGAAGACAATAATAAAGCTCGTCGAGGTCGTAACCAGCCTCATACGAGCCGTAACGGAGTTAATCCGCGAACTGAAATCACGCTAATCGTCTGCCGCCTCCAGGGTGTAACTGCTAAGGTGGGGACTCCAACTCCCCGCCACGGCAAGCCCTGAATATTAACGTCCGAGCTTCCCCGGACGGCTTCAATTATACACCATTCAGCTAACACCCACTGAGTTATACAATCCAGAGCTTTCAACTATAATACACACCGAAAAAATCATAAGGAGGGAATATTTTCCCATGATGAAATATTTTCAGAGGATAGGGAGATCCTTAATGCTTCCTGTTGCATGTCTTCCCGCCGCAGGAATCCTTTACGGAATAGGCTACTGGATTGACCCATCAGGCTGGGGCGCAAATAGCATCGTCTCCGCATTCTGCATAAAAGCCGCAAGCGCGATAATCGACAAGATACCGTTATTGTTCGCAGTGGGCGTGTCTGTCGGAATGGCAGAAGACAAAGACGGCACATCAGCTTTTGCGGGGCTTGTGTCTTACCTCATGATTACGACTCTGCTCTCAGCTGGAGCTATAGCCATGTACACAGGGCTTGACGTTGCGAATGTCCCTGCCGCTTTCGGGAAAATCGAGAATGCTTTTATCGGAATCCTCGCGGGCATTATCGGGTCAACATGTTACAACAAATGCCGTGAAGTTATGTTGCCCGACTGGCTGTCATTCTTCAGTGGCAAAAACTCTGTGGCAATCGTTACGGCTTTCATGTCAGCAATAACCGCCGCAATACTCTATTACGTTTGGCCTGCCGTTTATGGTGCGCTCGAATCATTCGGCGTGTCAATCGCAGACCTTGGGCCGTGGGGCGCGGGGATATATGCCATGCTCAACAGGGCGTTGATTCCTTTGGGGCTTCACCACGCATTGAACGCTGTATTTTGGTTTGACACGGTCGGGATAAACGATCTCGGAAAATTCTGGGCTGGAACAGGGACTCCAGGCGTAACAGGAATATACATGACAGGCTTCTTCCCCGTTATGATGTTCGGGCTTGTCGCTGGGGCAAAAGCTATGTACAGGACAGCAAAGCCCAATCGTAGAAGCATGGCCGCAAGCCTTCTCGTAGCTGGGGCGTTCGCGTCATTCTTCACGGGGATAACAGAGCCGCTTGAGTTCTCATTCATGTTCCTCGCGCCGGGACTGTACTTGATTCATGCACTGCTTACGGGGATTTCGGCTGTCGTATGCGCATATCTGCCTGTGAGATGTGGCTTCAACTTTAGCGCGGGTATGATTGACTGGATACTCAGCTTCCGGGCTCCTATGGCCGTCAATCCGTGGCTCATCATTCCGATTGGACTCGTGTTTGCGGTGGTGTATTACTTCGTGTTCAAATGGATGATACTGAAATTTGACCTCAAGACACCGGGTCGCGAGGATGAAGACTTTGACGAACTGCCCATTGCGCCCACGACATTACCGCCCAAGAAAGACGGCAAGAAAGACTTTACCCAAATGGCCGCAACAATTCTTGAAGGGCTTGGCGGCTCGGAGAACCTCAAGAGTTATGACTACTGCGCAACAAGAATAAGGGTTGAGGTCGCTGACGGATCACAGGTTGACGAACATAAAATCAAGTCAGCTGGAATCCCCGGCGTTACGAGACTCAGCGCAACAAATGTGCAAGTCGTAATAGGAACAAAGGTACAGTTTGCGTATGAGGCACTGAAAAAACTCGTCGAGGCTAGCAAGTAAGAACGCATAATTTCTCCGCTCTCTTCGATATGAGGAGGGCGGATTTTTTTGTGCATTAACGGAGGCCATGAATCACAATGAGCAACATAATCATAGAAGGCGGAAATATATTCAGGGCAGACAACGAATTTCACACAGGGACAATTGCAATCTCTGACGGCATAATCACAGACAATCTCCCCGATGACGCAACACGCCTCAACGCAACAGGGCTGTATGTCATTCCAGGACTCACGGACATACATTTTCACGGCTGCATGGGTCATGATTTCTGCGATGGGACTCAGGAAGCATTACGGGCAATCGCGAATTACGAGGCCATTAACGGAATCACTACGATATGCCCGGCAACAATGACGCTCCCGGAAAATGAGCTTGCACGAGTCATGAGAGCCGCAAAGGATTTCACTCGCGAATATCCCGGACTCATAGGCATAAACCTTGAAGGCCCATTCATCTCACACGCCAAAAAGGGAGCGCAGAATCCCGCATACATCATCCCACCAGCCCCGGCCATGTTACGCAGGCTTCTGAGTGAGTCGGGAGGGCTGATACGAGTCGCCACTGTTGCACCTGAAACTGACGGGGCAATGAGCTTCATTCGTGAGGCGAAAAACATCGCGAGAGTCTCAATCGCTCACACTGCATGTGATTATGACACAGCAAGGGAGGCTTTCACGGCTGGAGCTTCACACGTTACGCACCTGTTCAACGCAATGAACCCTATCAATCACAGGAATCCCGGCCCGGTGATTGCGGCATTAGAGTCGGGCGCAATGGTTGAGCTTATCGCTGACGGAGTCCACGTTCACCCCGCTGTTGTCCGTGCAACGTTAAAGGCTTTTGGGGATGACAGAGTCATATTCATCAGCGACTCTCTTGAATGCGCCGGAATGCCTGACGGTGAATATATGTTAGGCGGCTTGAAGGTCATAAAGCGTGGGAGGCGGGCAACTCTTGAGGACGGTATCACGATTGCCGGGAGCGTGGCGAATCTCATGGACTGCGTGAGGCGAGTTGTGCTTGAGATGAACATACCGCTTGAGGTGGCTGTGAGGTGCGCGAGTGTGAATCCTGTGAGGGCGTTGGGGCTTGGCGAGGCTTATGGGCGTATTGAGGCCGGGAAGGTCGCGAATGTCGTTATGCTTGACGGAGGATTGAATGTTGCGGGGGTAATCATGCGGGGGGAAATGATACAGTCTCAGCTATAATGATACCAACAATCCACAGGAGGAAGCACATATGAAGACGAGAAAGCTACACAATATCACCGTGTCAGAAATCGGCATGGGCTGTATGGGATTCTCGCACGGCTACGGGGCATTGCCGGATGAGGATTACGCGGTCGCGGCAATCAGGAAGGCTCATGATTTCGGCTGCACGTTCTTTGACACGGCGGAAGTTTACGGCCCTAACCTTAGCGAACCCGGCCACAATGAACGCATAGTAGGCAGGGCAATATCAGACTTCAGGGACGAAATAGTGTTAGCGACAAAGTTTTTCATCACTGGCGATGAAGTGAAGAAAGACGGCTCTGTTCTCGCAACAATATCACGCCACCTTGAAGCCTCATTGAAGCGACTTGATACGGATTACGCGGATCTGTACTACCTTCACAGGATGAGCCCTGACGTTAGAGTTGAGGAAATCGCAGAAGCAATGAGTACGTTAATCGGCGAGGGTGTAATTCACGGCTGGGGACTCTCAATGGTGAACGCAGAAATTCTTGACCGTGCCAACAAAATCTGCCACGTTAGCGCGGTGCAAAACATCTATTCCATGATGGACAGGGCATATGAGAAGGCCGTCATCCCCTATTGCATGAAGAATGATATAGGCTTCGTTGCGTTTTCGCCGACTGCAAGCGGGTATTTGTCCGGGAAAGTCAGCACTGACACGAAATTTGAGGGCGATGATGTGCGCAAGTGGGTTCCCCAAATGAAGCGGGAAAATATCATCGCTAACAGGCCATTGCTTGAGGTGCTGAAAGTTTTTGCTGACAGGAAGAACGCTACTATGACTCAGATTTCGCTGGCGTGGATGCTGAAGAAGTATGAGTGCGTTGTGCCTATTCCGGGGTCAAAGAATCAGGAACGCATACTCGAAAATTTGGGGGCTTGCAATGTTGAGCTGAGTGATAGTGAGTTCAGGGAGCTTGAGACTGCGTTAGGAGGGATTGTGATTCACGGGTCAAGGAAGGATATTAATTCGCCGCGTGAGTTCATAGACTAGGAGATTTACCCCGGTTGCGTCATGGCCGGGGGATTTATTTTGCTTCGTATGCAAGAAGTGTACAGTCTGTTTCATAGTGTTCATTTGTTAGCGAGTACAAGATATGCCTCCGTATTCTGTTCTATAAGCTCATCAGATATACTCTTTACATCTTCGTAAGAGGCAAGATATTTCCTCCCATCCTCTATGCTCTCAGCGTTGGCAAGCGCAATAAATGCCCGCCTGTATTTTTCCAGAAAATAATCTGACAGCCTCGCAACATCTTCACGGCTCATGTCTTCGTATTCCTCCATGAATTAACCCTCCTTAACGAGTTTTGCTATCATTATACACATTCCAACACGAAGGGAAATATCTCACCATGTCCCCACTAGACAACATCATTCAGGCCATCAATGACAGCCCGGATAAAGGCTCATTGTTCGAGAAATTATGCCTCTATTTTCTCAGGCATGACCCAACACAACAAACTCAATTCGCTGACGTTTGGCCCTGGCACGACTGGCCCGGCAATAACGGCGAACGCGACACAGGTATTGACATCGTTGCGCAGGTAAGAGACTCCGAGACATATTGCGCGGTTCAGTGTAAGTTCAGGCAGGACGATGCCACAATCAGCAAATCCGAAATCGACTCATTCCTCGCCAGAAGCAGCACAACAGAATTTTCCGCACGAATCATTTTCACACTCACAGGCAACTTCAACGACAACGCAAGCAACGCCCTCAAAGGACAATCCCCAAAAGTTACAGTCCTTACACGTGATGCCCTTGAAGCCTCAAACATTGACTGGTCAGTCTTCATCTTCGATGACCCCGCAAAAGTCCGACACAACGTCAAGTCCTTACGCCCTCACCAAATCAAAGCCGTTAATGACGTTCTGAGAGGGCTGGCACTTCATGACAGGGGCAAGCTCATCATGGCTTGTGGAACGGGAAAAACATATACTTCGCTCCAGATTGCCGAGAAATTCGCCGGGAAGGGGGGCGCGATTCTCGTGCTTGTGCCGTCAATATCACTCCTCAATCAAACTGTCATCGCTTGGAACAATGACCACCAAATCCCAATGTTTTCACTCGCTGTGTGTTCAGACAAAACAGCTGGCAGAAAAGATTACCTTGACGAGGATATGAGACTCTCAGATTTGGCCTTCGATGCAACAACAAATGTCGAATATCTCATTGGCACATGGGAGCGTCAAAACAACAAGTCCGACTCTATGACCGTCATTTTCTCCACGTACCAATCTTTGAGCGTCATTCGGGAATTACAGCAAAAAGGCTTCCCATGCTTTGACCTCGTTATTTGCGATGAGGCTCACAGGACAGCAGGCGTTACGCTTCAGGGCGATCAGGATTCAAGTTTCAGGCTCATTCATGATGACGATTACATTCACGCACGAAAAAGACTCTACATGACCGCAACACCAAAAATCTTCGGCGAATCACCAGCCCAAAAACAAGCACTCCGCAAAAAAGCTGCCCAGAATAGCGCGGAATTATACTCAATGGACGATGAAAGCATTTACGGCCCAGAGTTTCACAGGCTATCTTTCTCGCAAGCTGTCAACGCAAAACTCCTCACTGACTACAAAGTTATGATATTCATGGTCAGAGAAGATGAAAGCAAAGAACTAACTGACCTCGCAAAAATCATAGGGGTATGCGACGCTCTCGCCAAGAAAATACAGCCAGAAGACTCCGACTTCATAGCCAATGACACAGCACCCATGCAACGCGCCGTAAACTTCACAGGCAAAATCACACAATCACAAGCCTTCACGAGCAATTTTCCGCGCCCAGAGATTTCACTCTTTGATGGCGACAATACGCCCGCAATACGCTTCACAGCTGACCACGTCGACGGCACAATGTCAGCAGGAACTCGCGCAGGCAAAATTCAATGGCTCGCAAAAGACATCCCGCCCGGTGAATGTCGCATACTCTCAAACGCCCGCTGCTTGTCTGAAGGTGTAGACGTTCCAGCACTTGACGCAGTAATATTCTTCACCGCAAAACACTCCGAAATCGACATAGTTCAGTCCGTCGGAAGAGTCATGCGCAAAGCTGAAGGCAAAAATTGCGGCTATGTCATCCTCCCTGTTGCCATAAAACCAAGCGAGAACCCTGAAACTGAACTCGACAAAAACGAGGATTACAGAAAAGTCTGGAAGGTATTGCAGGCTCTAAGAGCCCATGATGACCACTTCAACGCCATAGTAAACTCGCTAGACCTCAACCAGAAAAACAACACAAAAGTTCGCGTTATCGGCGGAGGTTGGCTCCCTCCTGATGACCTCGAAAACTGGAGGCAGGCCGTATATGTCCGAATCGTCAGGAAATGCGGAGATCGTGAGTACTGGGACAAATGGGTAACTGACCTCGCAACCGTCGCAAAAGGTCATTCCGACTCACTACAGGCCACGCTGAAAATCCCCGGCGCAAAAAAAGCCTTCAACGCTTTCGCCGATGACCTAAGACGCACAATTAACCCATCAATCTCGGATGATGACGCTCTCGAAATGCTCGCACAACATATCGTAAGCAAACGCGTATTTGATGAGCTTTTCACGGAATTTTCCAGCGGGAATCCAATCTCAATAGCATTACAGAGAATAATATCTACCCTCAATTCATACGGATTCAAAGCTGACGACTCTAGCCTCGAAAAATTCTATGACCACGTTCACGAAGCCGTCAAAGAAGCCAAGACTGACACGGCAAAACAGGAACTCATACGCCGCATATACGATCACTTTTTCCGCGTGGCTTTCAAGAAAACAGCGCAGAAGCTCGGCATCGTCTATACCCCCGTCGAAATCGTAGACTTCATACTCAGAAGCTCAGACTGGGCAGTGAGAAAACTTTTAGGCATTGACGGCTTTAACGGCGGACTCTCTTCAGGTGATGTGCAGATACTTGACCCCTTCAGCGGTACAGGCACATTCACAGTGAGGCTCATACAGTCAGGCATAATCCCCCGCGGCTTCCTCACTCGCAAATACAACAACGGTCAAATCTACGCGAATGAAATACTCCTCCTGCCCTACTACATTTCAGCCGTCAACATCGAGGCAGCATTCTCACAGCTCAACGACGGCGAATATACCAGCTTCCCCGGAATCGTCCTCACTGACACATTCAACCTCAACGGAGACCCAACTCGCCCGCTTCACCCAATTTTCCACGAGAACGGTGAACGCGCTTACAGAGAAGAACTCGGCGACATCAACGTCATAATCGGCAACCCTCCCTACAGCGTTGGCCAGAAATCCGCAAACGACAACAACAAGAATACAGAATATCCCCATCTCAAGGGACGCATCAATGACACCTACGCAAAACGTAGTACTGCCACACTCAAAAAATCTCTCTATGACAGCTACATTCTTGCGATTAGGTGGGCTTCTGACAGGCTCAAAGACTCTTCACGCGGCGTTATATGCTTCGTAACAAACGGCTCATTCATCGACTCAAACAGTGCTGACGGAATGCGCAAATGTCTGGCTGATGATTTCGCGTATATATTCGTCTACAACCTCAGAGGCAATCAGCGAGCAGGCAACTGGCGCAAGGAAGGCGAAAAAGTTTTTGGCGAGGGCAGTCAATGCGCAGTGGCTATCACTATGATGGTGAAGGATGCGAGGCGTAAGGGTCAGCCCTGTGAGATTCGCTACTATGAGTGCGGGGACGGAATGAAGCGCGCTGAAAAACTTGCTGAGGTTGTGAGGCT
>JAFSKY010000029.1 GCA_017448685.1 Synergistaceae bacterium | reverse complement strand
GGAGCAGGAAGCGTTGTAGGCGAAGTTGATATTGCGATTTGGGGCTTGGTGTGGCTGATGTTTATCGTGATGAGCGTCCTTTACGGGCTGTTCATCATCAACGATTTCAACGGGGGATTGATTCCCCTTCAGGCAGTGGCGCAAGGAGTCCTGTTATGCCCGATGGCGATAACATACGGCGCGAGAATGTTTCAGTGGCTCGGCGTGATTATAGCTGTTTGCGGTGGGGCGGCTCTTGTTGTCGCGTACAACCAGGCGGAGAATGAGCGCGGGAAAATCGTTGAAGTCCCTGTTGAAGATGACGTAAAGCGTATACCACTGAATTTTGTGATTACAGATGAAACAGGCGCAATACTCAATCTTAGTGAAAACATGTTGAGCATACTCGGAATAACGCGGCTTGATTCAATTGGGAAAAATATATCCGATTGGTTTAGCCCCGTATCAAAGACTGCTGAGATAAACGGTAAAATCTGGGACATTGACCATAAAACTCTTGAAGAGGGTAAACGTTTCTGGTTTGAGTTGAGGCCGAAATCGTTAATCACCGTTACAGAAGGTGAAGAAAGCTCCTCCGTAAATGTTGACTTCTTTGACCCAGACACACAGCTTCACACATACCCTTACGGCCTCATGAGGATAAGCGATGAGCTTTACCGCGCTGGAAGATACAACCATCCCTTGACCGCATTCATGATACGCATAGTGTTTCCGCAACTATTGCCCGATGATGACATGAGCAAATACGTGAGTCCGTTCAGAGCGTATTGCGCGAGGCTCATGAAGGACATACGGCAGTCAGACACGGCAATACAGGCCGGGGAATCACAGGTGCTTTGCGTTATGTCGGAATGCCCATATCAGATGGCCGCCGGGATAATTGAGCGCCTAACGTCAATAGTGAACGCGTTATGCCCAACATTTGAGGAGTTCCTTCATGTTACAGTAATGAATGTGAGTGAAACATACGAGGGAGGCAACAACCTTCCTACAGCGCAAGAGTTAGTTGACCGCTTAATGAATCAGATGACCCGCAAATATTCAGCTAATGCCCTGACGCAATGAAACTCTTAAACAAGCTCATTCTTGGCGCATGTGCCGGGCCGTTTTTCTTCGGGATATTGATATTCATCCTGATATTTGTCGCGGGGGATTTGCTGTTTCAGGCGGCAAAACTCATCATTGAGCAGGGTGTATCACTCGGAATCGTAACCCGGCTATTCTTTTACCGACTCCCAGAAGTAGCTGTGATGACTATCCCAATGTCCTCGCTATTATCGACTCTTCTGGGCATGTCAACCCTCAATGGCGGAAGCGAACTCATCGCGCTAAAGTCATTGGGGATTCCCTTCACCCGAATATTACGGCCTGTGTTTTTCGCGTCAGTTGTGATTTCACTCGTAGGCTTTGGGCTGAATGAAACTGTAGTCCCATTCGGCTCAATAGCTGCTGATAGGCTCATGCGCTACGAAATCATGAAGAACCAAGCCAGCGCAATACAGGAGAAAGTGTTTCTTCGCGAGGAAGAAGCCGGGCAACTGAAACGCGTCCTGTATATTGATGAGCTTGACCCGGAAGAAGGCACAATGAAGGGGATAATCGTTCATGAGTTTGACGACGGCAGATTAGCCCGGACATTAAACGCCCGTCGCGGAATGTGGCAAAACATGCAGTGGTGGATTGAGGACGGAAGAATCTACAGCGTAAACCGTGAAGGCGAAGTGTCATTGCTCCTCCGTTTTGAGCGACAAAGATTAGCCATCCGAATGTCCCCCGACCAATTGCAACGAAGCACACGCAAGCCCGCAGACATGTCAGCCCATGAGTTATGGAGCTACATCACACAGGCTGAAGATATGGGCGCGGATCTCTCGAAATTGTGGGTAATGTTCCACTTGAAACTAGCTGTGCCTTGGGCGTGTGTAATCATGGCCGTGTTAGGGGCTGGGTTCGGTGCTTCAAGGCGAGGGCGTTCAGGCGGTGGAGTCGGCTTCGGGATAAGCGTTGTGCTTGTGTTCGCGTATTACGTGGTCATGTCATTATGCCGTGCGCTTGGCGAGGCTGGGAATATTCCCGCGCTGATTGCTGGTTGGGGGCCTAACATCGTGTTTCTTGTGGTGGCACTGTTCTTCGCATGGAGGGTTGACAGAATTTGAGTGTAGCACTAATAGCGGGGGACGGGGTATTGCCTGTTGAGATTGCTCGCAGACTTTCAACCCTTCAGTCCCCCGGACTAATCTTTTCATTATGCCGAGACCCTTCACCCCTCAACCCTTACGCCGGAAAAATAATCCCGCTAAAATCTCCCAACATAGGCCGTGCGATTCGTGAGATGAAATCATACGGCGCGGACAAAGTCATAATGGCCGGAAATATCCCCAAACGTCTTATATATTGCTTGCCACTGATATTTGACCCATTAAGCCTGAGAGTCCTACGCAGGGCACTTCATGATGATCATTCGTTATTGGGCGCGATTGTCGGAGCGTTTGAGGAACATGGTATACAGGTCATGCCTTACTGGCAAATTCTCCCTGAGTTTATCGCCATACCCGGCAAACTTTCATCACGTTCACCAACAAAGCATGAGATTGACGACATGAATTACGGCCGCGAAATCTTGCGGGTAACATTACCGTGTTCATTCGGGCAATCGTTATGTGTTGCGGATGGTTCTGTTGTTGCAATTGAGGCGATGGAAGGAACTGACAAAATGATATTGCGGGCGGGCGAAATTTCCGGGCGTGGAGTCGTGGTGAAGATGATGAAGCCGGGACAGGATATGAGGTATGACCTTCCTACAGTGGGAACTATGACGCTTGAGAACATGCACAAGTCTGGGCTGACGTGCTTGGCTGTTGAGGCGGGGAAAACGTTAATCCTTAAGCCTGATGAATTTTTCGCGCTGGCAGATGAATACAACATAGCGGTATGGGGGATAAAGAATGCAGAGGAAATTCAAAGCTGACACGGACAAAGAAAACGCGGTGAAAGAAGCCCTCCAATATATCAATGAAATTCTCCCACGTATGAACATGACTCAGAAGGAGCAAAGCAGGACGGAGCTTATGTGCGAGGAGTCATTGATGAGGCTCATGGAACATTCAGACTTCAGCCGGGCGAGTCATATAGCTGTGAGGGTGAGAAAGTCATTCGGCAATGTGAGTATCATTCTGTCAGTGCCGGGGAATGAGTTTGACTTTTACGGCGTTGTTGAAGACGACATGCGCGAGAAGTTTTCGCCGTATGATAACGATTACGGGGCATCCAATATATTACTTCGCATGTTCCTGCCAGATTTGCGCTACAGGCATTCGGGTACGTTCAACGTCATAGCGATAAAGGCTGTGAGGTCCTCATATTCGCTGCTTCTGCAAACTTTGTGGGCATTGGCATTCGCGATAACAGCAGGATTGATCCTTCGCATGAGCCTTCCAGAAAATTACCTGACAGCCCTCAATGATGACGTACTTATGCTAGTGTATGAGATATTCCTTGACGCTATGAAGATGTGTACCCTGCCTATAGTGTTATTGTCAATAATGTTATGCACGGCTGATATACATGGCTTCTCCGGGCTTGCGGAAATCGGCAAAAGGCTCGCGGGAAGTTTCGTGTTCACGCAGATATTCGCGGTCATTACGGGATTCGTGCTGGTTATGATTTTCGGGGCTGGAACGGGTCTGAATATGTATGCGTTTCAGGGTGAAGCCTCCGTTAATGCTACATTGTTCACGGTCGCGGGAATGTTGAAGGATATTATCCCCGATAACGTCCTGAAGCCCATAGTCGACAACAACGCATTACAGCTTACGGTGCTGGGATGCATTCTCGGAATCGCGGCGGGACTCACAGCCTCAAAGCGTGTGCTTGAAATAGTCGATGAACTCAGCAACATTTTCATGAAGGTAACCGAGATGTTCATGAACTTGATGCCGCTTGCTGTGTTCTGTTCTGTTGCGTCAATGATAATCACGGCGGGAACGAATGCGCTTTTGTCCGTATTGGGGATGTTCCTTGCGGCAATGTTGGGATTCCTCATGATGAACCTGCTTTACTGCGTCATGATACGAATATCGGGGCTTAACCCTCTTCACATGTTCAGGAAGTCTGCTCGGACAATGATAACAGCCTTCACGACATGTTCAACGAGCGCGGCAATTCCTGACAGTCTCAACGCCTGCAAAGCTATGGAGATTTCGTCTAAGCTGTATTCATTCGCAATCCCTGTAGGATCATCGCTGAACAAAAACGCTTTCTGCCTCTCACTTGCGGCAATAACACTCACAGCCGCTAACATGTACGGAATCAGACTGTCATTGACTCACCTTGCCTCACTCGGAGCGTTAATCATCATAATAGCTCCCGGAACCTCATGGACTCCGATAATCGCTATTTCGCTGTTGTTCGAGAATATCGGCTGCCCCTTGAACGCTCTGGGAATCATCATGGCGATATATCCACTTCTTGACATGGCCGACACAGTAACAACCTGCAACGGCACAATAGCTTCAACACTTACGACGGCAAAGCAGCTTGGACTTCTTGACACTGAAGAATATACGAGACCATAAGGAAGTAACAACAACATGAAATTTACGGTAAATAGCACCAACACAGATGAAGCATTATCCAGCGCACTAGGGTACATACATGAACAACTCGCGGCAATGAAGCTCAAGACGAAGGACGCAATCAGGGCTGAATTGATGTGCGAGGATTCATTAGTGAGCCTGATGGATAACGCTGATTTTTCCGGGATGGGATATTTCCGGGTGAACGTCAGAAAAGTTTTCGGCACGGTCATTATTGATTTGGCGGTGCCGGGGAGGGAGTTCGAGTTTTCTGGGGGAACTGGGATTCAGCCGTTGAAGGATGATGACGAGCTTCAAGAATCCTACGAGGCTATACGGAACATAGTCCTGCGTTCATTCTCTGGGAATATACGCTACAGGCATTCCGGGAATCTCAACACGGTACGCATTAAGGCGGTGCGTTCGAGTTATGCCGGGCTGTATCAGACACTTGCGGCATTGTTCCTCGCTGTAGTGTCAGGAGTCGCGCTGAGGAATTTTGCCCCCGCTGAGGTCTGTGCTTCCGTCAACAATAACATTCTTGACCCAATACGCACAGTGTTTCTCAATGGCCTAAAGATGTGCGCTGTACCTATAGTGTTCTTCTCGGTAGTGTCATGTATTGCGGACATGGGCGGACTCTCCGGGATTAAGCGGACGGGGGGAAAGCTCTTCAGGTATTTTGCGGTGAGTCTGATTATTGGGCTGAGTGTAGGCTTGTGCCTCATGTACATATTCAGGCCGGGCGAGGGAGTGAACCTAGTCGCAACTTCTGCTGAAACCGTGCAGGCCGGGACGGTGTCATTCATCGGAATGCTGGTGAACCTAGTTGCCGGGAATGTCATTAGGCCGTTCCTTGAAGGCGACATGTTGCAAATCATGGTGCTTGCGTTC
>JAFSKY010000028.1 GCA_017448685.1 Synergistaceae bacterium | reverse complement strand
CCGTTGATGTTCCTGTAATACGACTCGTGAACGGATTATTTGTTGACGCTCTCAGGCAACGCGCTACCGATATTCACGTTGAGCCGTATGAAGATGAAGTGTTGATACGTTTCAGGATTGACGGAGTTTTGCAGGACAGGTTACGCCTTCCGCGCTCGAATCAAGCCCCACTCACCAGCCGTATAAAAGTCATGTCGCGAATGGACATTGCCGAGCATATGGCTCCACAAGATGGCAGAATAGGAATCACTGTAGGAGACAGGGCGGTTGACGTTAGAGTCGGATTAGTGCCAACACAATACGGTGAACGTATCGCAATGAGACTCCTAGACAAAGGTCATGGCCTCCTTACGCTTGAGGATCTCGGCATGGAGGAACGCGAACGGGGAATCATGAACGAACTCATACACCACCCGCATGGAATGATTCTCTTCACAGGCCCAACAGGAAGCGGGAAATCCACCAGCCTTTACGCAATACTTCAGGCACTCGCAAGCCCACAGGTGAATATCATCACAGTAGAAGACCCCGTAGAATATGCCTTGCCGGGAGTCTCGCAAATTCAGGTCAACGAAAAAGCAGGCGTAACTTTTGCCTCGGCTCTACGCTCAATCTTGCGCCAAGACCCCGATATTATCATGATAGGGGAAATGCGCGACTTCGAGACGGCTCATATTGGCGTTCAGGCTTCACTCACAGGGCATCTTGTGCTTTCAACACTCCACACGAACGACTCAATCAGCGCAATCATACGCCTCGTTGACATGGGAATAGAGCCATATCTTGCGGCAAGTTGCATGATTGGAACGGTTGCGCAAAGGCTCGCAAGGAGGTTATGCCCTCATTGCAGGCGCGAAATCACTCCCCCGGCCATGATGGCGAGGCAGGGACTCACACGGGCGTTTGAGCCTGTTGGGTGTTCTGAGTGCCACAACACTGGCTACAGGGGGCGCGTTGGACTCTATGAGCAGTTTGTCGTGAATGAGGCCGTTCAGGAAGCGTTTGTGTCAGGAGCTCCGGCCTCAAAGCTGAGGGACATAGCTAGGGAGTCAGGATTCAAAACGCTCTGGGAGATTGGATTGTCGGCTGTGCAGTCGGGAATGACATCACCTGATGAGCTAACACGTGTAGCAGGGGAGGACTAAAAGAATAATGGAGACAAGCAACGCTATACAAAAGAGGAGTTCATGCCGTAAATACAGGGCGGAACAAATAAGCCGTGAACAGCTTGACACACTGATTAAGGCCGCTAATGCCGCTCCCGTTGGAATGGGTGATTATGGGAGCTATGAGCTTGTAATAGTGCAGGATGAGACAGCTCGCAAAGCAATAGACTCAGGGACAGCACACGCAATGCCAGTAATGGGCGATCATCCTACGTATGAAGCTCCTACATTGATGTTCATCTGCGTGAAGCCCAATCCGCAATTTGAGATGATACCTTACTGTGGAGCATCATGCATAGCGGAGAACATCATGATTCAGGCAACAGCACTCGATCTAGGAAGCGTCTACATAATGTCCGTGCCTAGCGTAATGCAGAAGAAGCCCGAATTACTCGGAATACTCCCCATGACAGAAGGATTTTTGCCTGTGATCCTTGTTGCTGTTGGTTACGCTGAGACAGACACAGCTCGCCCAAAGCCTGACAGGCTGAAGTTCACCATAATATAGACGGGCCATGCCATATTTCAGTTACTCAGGCTACGATGCTAAAGGCAAGTCAACCAAAGGCACAATCGAAGCAGCCTCATCAATCCAAGCCGTAGACAGACTCACAGAACGCGGAATTGTCGTTGTTGACGTGAAAACTGCAGAGGAGAAAAAGGGCGGCAAAAACGCGAAAATTAAGCAGCTCCCTCTAGACATGCACATATTCTTCTGTAGGAGTCTCGCTTCATACCTCAAATCAGGCTTGCAGGTTACGGAAGCTCTCCGCATAATGTCAAAGCAGGCAAGAGACAAAAACATGAAGCCCGTCATGGAGAAGCTACTCGCTGAAGTTGAAGGTGGTCGCAAATTTCACACAGCATTGGCTGAAACAGGCGCATTCCGTGAAAGTTTGTGGAGAGTCGCTGAATCTGGCGAGCAATCTGGCACTCTCATATCCGTTCTCACTGAGGCTGCTGACGAGTTCAAACTTGAGGACGACTTGAGGCGAAAAATCCGCGGCGCAATGACATACCCAATTGTCATGGCCGTAGTTGGAGTCGGAGTCGTGTCATTCATGCTTACATACGTTGTGCCGAAAATCTCTGAGCTTTTCGAGGACATGCATCAAACCTTGCCGCTTCCCACAAGAATCTTAATCGCAATGTCTGACTTCCTCAGCAATTATGGTCTCTGGATTCTTATCGCCCTTACCCTGATATTCATATGGATGAAACGCACAGGACGCTCAATAAATATGCCGTTCATGAAGGGAATACGCGACAACCTGAATTTAGCCCTCGTAATGTCCCACATAAGTACCCTCCTGAAATCAGGTATACCCCTAGTGCAGGCTCTGCGAATGGCATCGTCTATGGATATGCAGAGTCAGAGATGGCTTGACGCTGCCGAAATGGTGAAGGCTGGACACAGATTCGACAGGGCTCTTGAGCGAATCGGAATGCCGGAAGAAACTGTTGCTGTCGTTCGTGTCGGCGAAATGGGCGGTGATTTGTCCGGGTCATTGACGAATGTCTCGGATCAATGCAGGGAAATAGCTCAAACGAGAATGGAAAGACTCTCCACGTTGATGGAACCGGTTATGGTTCTGGCATTGGGATTCAGCGTGGGATTTATCGTGTTGGCAATTCTGACTCCAGTGTTTGACCTCGCCGGGATTGTGCGGTGAAAAATACGGGGCGTGTTCACTCCGTCATGCTCTCAAACATGCCCCGTATAGCATCAAATATTGTGTATCTAGGCTTCCACCCAGTTTCAAAACGAAGGCGAGAATTGTCGCACCATATCACAGGATTATCCAGTGGCCTGAACTTTTCACGAGATATTGCAATTTCGACATCACCATTCACGAGTGAGACTATGTATTTCAGCAGGTCTTCAAGGCTATAGCATTTCCCGCTTCCAACATTGAACACCGTTTTTTCCGTCCCGCTCTCAAGTATCATCCTATAAGCTGAGACCATATCGCGCACATCGCCCAAATCCCTACGCGCTGAAAGGTTGCCAGTGTATATTGTGCCTTTTCTGCCAGACTTGTAGATTTCCGCAGCTTGTCTCACGAATGACGGTATCACGAATTTTTCGGGCTGGCCTATTCCCGTGTGGTTGAATGTCCTCGTGCTGATTATGTCCATGCCGTAACTTGTCCTGTATACCCTCGCAAAGTTCTCCTGTGCAGTTTTCGATATGCCGTAAGGGTTGTTTGCGTTGAGGGGATAATTCTCGGAGATTGGGCCATCCGCTACGGCGTATTCCTCGCTTGAGCCTATGAGGAGGATTTTCGCCTTCAGCCCTGAAACCCTCACCGCCTCAAGGATATTCAGAGTCCCGCATACATTCACGTTCACTGTTTTTTGCGGAATCTTCCATGAGTCGCCCACTGAGCTTATAGCCGCGAGGTTGATGATGTAATCAGGGGCTGTTGACTCTATCAGCTTCAGGACGCTCTCATATTCAAGCATGTCCATACAGGTATAGCCGTTAAAGCTCTCAGAAGGCTTCTTCAGTGGGATAATGTCAGTTCCGTATACCGTGTAGCCGTGAGAGTGAAATTCCTCCGCGAGATGTGGCCCAACAAACCCCCCGCTCCCGAAAATCAATACGCTTTTCATTTTACGTTCTCCATTTCAGCTTGACATTGCCAGCTTGTAGCACTCAAGAGTTCTCCGTGCTGTATCATCCCAACTGAACAGCTTTACCCTCTCACGCCCGGCAGACCTCATACTTTCACGCAACGACTCATCCTCAATCACTCGCAGTATTTTCGCGCTCATATCTTCAACGTTGAACGGGTCAAAATATTCAGCTGCCTCACCGCCAACTTCAGGAAGGGAACTCGAATTTGAGCATACGAGCGGGCATCCACACGCAAAAGCCTCAAGCACAGGAATCCCGAAGCCCTCGTATTCTGACGGGAACACAAAACACTCAGCGTTTGCATATGCCTGCGCAAGCTCATCATCATTCATGTTCCTCTGCACGTAACGCGATGACATTTTCCCCATGAGAGCAATCTCATCCGCAGAAAACTCTCCTCCCCCGGCGCAAAGCACTCTCAAATCTCCGAGCCTCTCCAATATTGGACGCATTGACGCGACAAACCTCGCGAAATTCTTATAGCTCCACCTCGCGCCAACAAACAAAACATAAGGATTGCCCAAAGGATTTTTCCCGGTTGATATTGGAGTCTGCATTGAGCTTCCCAGATATATCACTGAGATTTTTCCGGGATCTATGTCGGGAAATATGCGGAGTATGTCTTTCTTCGTGTTCTCTGAAATCGCTATGATATGGGCGGCAGCATGGAACATTCTGCGCTTGTTGTCAGTCTCTTCAGGGTTTACGCCGTAAATCTCGTTTATCAGGTCATACACTGTGAGAATGATTCGCCCGTTGAAACGTCCAAGCATATACGGCTTGTAGTATGTCGGGTGAAGAATGTCGCAGTCCTTCATGTCATGTAGTGATTGTAGCCTGTTGAGAGTTCCTGACAGTTTGCGCTCAATGAATGATGCCATGAAATTTTGGGGAGTGTATATTGGGAGCATGTCCCTGAAATAGTAATTGCGGCTGTAACGGCAGGTTATCTTCACGTCCGCGCCAAGACTCATTATCCGCGTGGCAAGCTCAAAGAAATACCGCGAAATTCCTCCGTATTTTTGCGCCGCTAATATCTGGTAATCGTAGCAAACCTTCAAGCGAATTAACCCCCGTGAAAAGTTATACTATAATTGAAATTATAACAAACACAGGAGGTACATAAACATGAAGGACAGAAAACTAATCCTCGTCCGGCGCAAAGGATTCACCCTCATTGAGATTATGGTCGTCGTTGTGATTCTCGGATTGCTCGCGGCTCTTGTCGTTCCACGCATAGGCCCACAGGTAGCAGAGGCTCAGCGCACAACAGCGGCAACTCAGATACGCTCCCTTGAGGACGCTCTCGAAATGTACAGGATGCACAACGGATTCTACCCCTCAACACAGCAGGGTCTTGACGCTCTCGTAACAGCTCCGACAACATCGCCAGTCCCAAAGAGATATGCCGAGGGCGGGTACATCAAGAAACTTCCTGAAGACCCTTGGGGCAATCCGTATGTTTACCGCAACAACGGAGGGCGCATCACAATAACCAGCTATGGCCCTGACGGTGAAGAGGGCGGAGAAGGAGTCAATGCCGACATATCAAACGAGGACTGACACGCGCAAAGGCTTCACGCTCGTAGAGATTCTTGTCGTCCTCACGATTATAGGCGTTCTCGCTTCCGTGATGATTCCGCGTATATCATTCTGGTTTGAACCGTCATCGGCTGTGCTTCAGAGGGCGTTTGAGGAGGCTGGGAACTTGGCACTTTCAGGGACTCCCATAAGGCTATCAGTCAAGACGGGAGGAACGTCAAAACGTGGCGTGATTGCGGCGGAGGCGTTCAGGCAGAAGGAAGAGTCAGCTGACAGTTTGAGCGCGTTTCTTGGCACGAGTTCGAATCGGCCTATAGTGTTTGAATGGCAGAATCTCGAAATGAAGAATCTCCCTGAAGATGAAGGATGGAAGTTTGAGCCTGAAGTAATATATTTCTACGCTGATGGCTCATGTACACCAGCTAGAATCACTCAGGCGGGGAAAAACTCAGTTTATGACCGGGACGCAGAAGAATACGTATTGACCGTTACGGGATATTGCGTGAAGATCGAGAAATAACATGTCCTCCTGTCATTGAAGCATGGCGGGAGGATTTTTTTATGTCCCCTCCCAATCTGGTATAATCGCCACAATTCCACACTTCAAGGAGCTGTATATATTGGGACAGATTCAAATCATCGTTGAGGGGATGACGGCCAGCGGGAAATCTACTGTCGTTAATCTCCTCTCTGAACGTCTTGGCTTTGAGGTAATGCCTGAAGAGTTCCGCGACCCTTTAGACCTCTTAAGCCGCTTCCACCGCGAAAAACACAGCTGGGCTTTCCCCATGCAGCTGAATTTTCTCGTAACACGTTTCGCACAATACTTATGCGCAAGTGAGAAGGACAATTACATTCTCGACAGGAGCATATTCGGCGACAAGGTTTATGCCACGCTGTATTACCGCAGCGGATATTTCCGGGATAGCCAGTTCGGATGCTACCTTACGCTGTATGACTCATTGCTCCGCTCCGTGAAGAAGCCGCGTTTGTTCGTGATTGTGCGCTGTAAGTTTGACGAGATTATGAGGCGCATTCATGACAGGGGCAGGCAGGATGAAATTGACGCTGGCGAATCCTACTGGAAGAGCCTTTATGACGCGTATATGCCGTTCCTTGACTTTGTGAAGTCCGAATTTGGCGGCGATGTTACATTCTATGAGCTTGAGCTGTCTGATCCATCATTCATTGACACGCCCGCAATGGTTGATTCGTTCCTTGAGGATGTCAAAGAGTTCTTCCCTGAGAGAGATTTCCCCGACCATGAAAGTTAGGGAGCTGGTTCAGCATATAGACTCATTCGCGCCGTTTGAGCTTTGCGAGGAATGGGACAATTCCGGGCTACTTGTCGGCGATAACGACTCAGACATAACGCGAGTCGGAGTATGTCTTGACGCTGTAACATGCGCTGTAACTGAGGCACACAAACGCGGTTGCAATGTCCTCGTAACGCATCACCCTCTAATATTCCGTCCCCTGAAACGAATCACAGCCAGTACTGAGCAAGGAAGGACAATACTTGAAGCTGCCCGGCTGAATGTGAGCGTGATTGCGGCTCATACGAATTGGGATAAGGCTTATGGCGGCGTGAATGATACGCTGGCTGCTCTGCTCGGCCTGAATGACTGTGAATCGCTTGGCGATTTCGGGCTATGCGGGATTCTCGGCGAGTCTATGCGTACTGAGGATTTTGCGCATCATGTGAGAGAGTCATGGGGGCTTTCACGGCTTGACGTTTACGCATCGGCCATGCCTGAGAGGGTTTCGCGTGTTGCACTTTGCGGGGGGGCAGGGTCTGAGTTCTGGACGGCGGCCAAATCTATGGGAGCTGACGTGTATATTACAGCCGACATGAAATATCATGAGCTTTCAGACGCTGTGAATGACGGAATGACGATTGCGCTTGCCTGTCATGGTGAAATGGAGAGGGCATCAATCCCGGAGCTTGCGCGGAAAATTTCTGCCTGTGGGATTGACACGGAGATTATAGGCGTTAATGCGCTAAGTGAGCCGATTAGAGTATAGGAGACATACACATACATGAAGAAACGAGTATTAAGCGCAATGAGGCCAACCGGCCCGCTTCATCTTGGACACATGGCCGGAGCATTGAGCAATTTCGTGAAGTTGCAGAATGATGAGCGTTACGAGTGCTATTACGCCATAGCCGACTGGCACGCCCTGACATCAAACTATGAGGACAGCGCAAACACTGGAGAATACTGCTACACGGCTCTGCTTGACTGGCTGTCAGTAGGTCTTGACCCGGAGAAATCCCCGCTGTTCATTCAGTCGCATGTGCCACAACACGCGGAACTAGCTCTAGCATTGGGGATGATTACCCCTCTAGGATGGCTGTACAGGAATCCAACGTACAAAGAGCAGCTCCAGAACATCAAGAACAAAGATCTCGGCACATTCGGATTCTTGGGTTACCCTGTGCTTATGGCTGCTGACATACTGCTTTACAGGGCGGAACTTGTGCCAGTAGGTGAAGACCAGAGCGCGCACCTTGAATTGAGCCGCGAAACAGTGAGGCGTTTCAACAGCTTTTTCGGCGCAGGATTGTTGGTTGAGCCTCAACCGCTTTTCACACAGACCCCAAAAGTCCCCGGCACTGACGGACGCAAAATGAGCAAATCATACGGGAATGCCCTCGAAATCTCAGAGTCAGCCGACTCAATGTGGCAGAAATTACGCACGATGATGACCGATCCAGCCAGAATGAGACGCACAGACCCAGGCGACCCGGAAAAATGCCCGGTGTGGGACTTGCACAAAGTATTTAACCATGACGAAGGCGAGAAGGCTGAAATCTGCGAGGGTTGCAAGACTGCCGGAATAGGTTGTATTGACTGCAAGAAGAAGCTCAATGCTCATATTCAATCCATGATGGAGCCTGTGAGGGAACGCAGAGCAAAATATGAGGGGAAAAAGTCCCTGCTTGATGAGATTTTCGCTGATGGTGCTGAACGTGCCGGGAAGACTGCCCGCGAAACTATGAGTGTGATTTATCCGGCTATGGGCTTGCTTGCGAATCCAAAGAGAAATGGTTGATATAAATTCATGGCTTGAAATATTTTCAGAAAGGTTAGAGTCAACATTCCCTAATCGTATTTGGTTCATTGGGCTTCAGGGGAGTTACGCGAGAGGCGAGGCAAAAGAAACCAGCGACCTCGATATAGTTGTGATTTTCGACAGGCTGGCCATGAATGACTTAGAGTTATACCGCGAAATGCTCAATGATATTCCTGAACGCGAAAAAATATGCGGTTTCGTCTCAGGCTACAATGAGATTATGAACTGGGAAACCTCAGAGCTTTTCCAGTTTTGCCACGATACTATACCCATTAAAGGAAGCCTTGAAGGTGTGCTAGCTCTGGTTGATGATGATGCTATAAGGCGGGCTGTGCGTTCAGGTGCTTGCAGTATATATCATGCCTGTGTGCATAATTTCCTTCATGAAAGAGATTCGCATATCCTCGAAGGGTTATACAAATCGGCGGCGTTTGTCATTCAGGCTTCATACTTCATGGAGACAAGGCACTATGTGGCAAGTCATCGTGAACTTTCAGAAATAGCGGGTAATTATGACAGAGAAATACTTTGTCCCGCTCACGGTTTGAGCTTTGATGAATTGTCCGCAAAATTATTTGTCTGGGCAGTCAGGAAAATTTCAGACGGCAAGCAGGAATGAATATATCTGACCTCAACATAAATATTGATGGTTATTCCGGCCCATTTGATTTGCTGTGTTCACTTGTTGAGAGCAGAAAATTTCAGGTCTCAGGCATAAAGATCTCACAGCTCATCAGGATATACGGCCTCTACCTCGTTAAAACCAGCCAGACCCCAGCCGACACACTCGCAGAATTTTTCTCCATGACCGCCGGACTCCTCCTCGAAAAAACACGCTCCCTTTTGCCCGGCGCGGAGAATGATTTTCTCCCAGACTCTGAAATCATCCCGGATGAACAGAGATTCATGAAGTCCCTTGAGCGTTACAGGCCATACAGAAAAGCATATTTATCCCTCGCGGAGAAATTCGAGTCTCATTCACGTTCATTCAGGCGCGAAATCACAGACTCCCCCCGCGAACCTGAACGCGAAATCATCATTGACGGCTCTGGGGCGTATCTCCTCGCAAAAACTTGGAAGTCATTGCAGGCACGTCATGTTGAATCCGTAAGCAGCAGGAAGTTGACCGCTGATGCCGAGTCAAAAGCAGACTGGGACGGCTTCAGGGAGGATGACCAAAAACAAATTGGGGCGCGTGTCTCTGAGATTGAGCAGCTGTTAGAGGGATCGCCTTCATTGAACCTTCATGAGATTGCCGGGAAAAATTTTGTGGTTACGTTATTGGCCGTGCTGGAACTTTGCAGGATGGGTAAAGCATACATTGAACAGGATGAGTTGTTCGCTGATGTCAGAATTATCACGAAAAATTGAGGCGTTACTCTTCATATCATCATCGCCAGTAACGGAGCGTGAACTGAAAGAGGCTCTCAATGTCTCAGGGCGTGAAGTGAGTCTTGCGCTTGATGAGCTTGGGAGGATTCTTGACGGCGAGAATCACGGAATATTATTGCGCAGTCTGGCAGGAGGGTGGGTTCTTGAGACGAGGCCGGAACTCTCAGACATAACCGCTAATTTCCGTGCCGACTCACGCTCAAAGCATATCCGACTCAGTAAAGCCGCCATAGAGACAATAACCGTAATCGCCCACAAACAGCCCGTAACACGCTCCGAGATTGACGACATACGCGGGGTAAACTCAGCGAGTCCCGTTGCGCGTCTGCTGGAATTGGGTCTCATTCGCACGGCAGGACGCAAAAAGGAAGGCCGCCCCTCACTGTTATATGCCACAACGCAGAAATTCTTTGAGGTGTTCGGGATAAATGACATGTCAGACATTCCCGCAATTGATGAGATTGACATACAGCAAGAAGAATAGACGACCTTCCTACGCAACTTTTCACCGATTAATCCCACTTGTCATATTTGTATATCAGCTGAATGAATTTGCTCGTGATTGAATTTCCCGGGAATCGCTTTGACATTTCCGGGTTGTATGTGAGTGTTATCGTTGTGTACCTGTCAGGTGTCCAAACGTTTTTGAGCATGATTTTCCCGGAAGCACGAGTGTTTGCTGTTGGAGTCTCGTGGCTCTGGCCGTAATACGCGTTAAGTCCTTTGCGGAGTGCCTCGTAAAACTTGCTGTCATACTCAGCATCCCCCATGCTTTGAAGGTACAATGCCTTTGATTTGAGCAGCTTGTTCTTGTAGAAGCCGAATACGAATTGCGCCGGATAACCCTCGAATTTCCCCTCCATAGTGAGAGATTCTTTGCGGGGAGTCTGAGTTTTTGCCCCGCTGTTCTCCATGCGTTTCTGTGTCCTCGCGTAAGTGTGTCCGAATGGCAACGACAAGAAAGCCTCTGAGCTTGTCTGTGCTGAATGGGACTCGCCTGTTATTATGAGGCAGAATATCAGAGTGCATAGAATTTTCCTCATGCCGTAATCCTCCCGCTGTATTCGTCTTCATTTCCCCATATATTTCTGGCACGTGTCATATCAGCTGCGACAATCTGAGCGATTCCTCCCGCAGGAACATCAATATCCTTCAGGCTAGTGGGAGCAGGTATATCATCGTTCTGCGCCTCGCGGAAATACATACAGTCCTCAAGCACTGCCCCCGCGCTGATTATCGCCTCCGCGAGAGAGTCCGCTGACGTAAAAGCGTTCTCAATGTCAGGGAATGTTACCGTCCACATTCCGCCGTCCTTCTGGAAAATTGCAGGATACACATAATATTTCGGGCAGTCAGTCATAATTTGTCATCCTTTCTTCAGTCCTTAATGCCCAGACGTTTCTTGATCATGTCATGGACTCCTGATGATAATTTTTTCGGAACAGGAAAAGGACGCTCGCCTTCCTTCGTCATAAGAGCGTGGCTTCCCTTGCCTCTTTTTTCATTGATGCTCCAGCCCTGTTTCAATGCTATTGCTATAAGCTCTCTTCTGCTGTACTGTTTTCCCATCTAAAACTCCCACTCCAAATACCTCGCGCTTTTTGCCTCCTCGCCAGTTCCATAGCTGAAGAACGCTTTGTACTTTCTCGATGAATGTCTCTTGATTTTCGCCGTCAATAATTCCGCCCTCGCCACAACGTTATAATGTCGGTCAAGAAACACCATCGCTCCCCCGAAATTCACGTTATACTTCGTGCTGTTGCGTATTGTAACTGTGAGGCTGCTGAAATCATATGACACGCTCCCGAAGCTGAGTCCAGATTTCCCGCGTATAGCTCCATCACGTATTACTGCCTCAGAGATTCCGCAAAGCATAACAGCAGCCAGAATCATGGCCATGAAAGCAAATTTCCTCTTCAATTTTTGTGCGCTCCCTGTGAGAATATTTTGCGAAAATTATATCAGTAGGGAGGATGTTACATGCCTTATCCGTTTTTCCCCATGATGATAAATCTTGAGGGCAGAAAAGTTTTAGTTGTCGGCGGTGGAAATGTAGCCTCGCGACGTGCAAATACACTCATCACATGCGGGGCTGAAGTTGTCGCTGTGAGTCCTGATTTCATTGATGATTTTCCCGCTGAAACTGTGAGAGTCATACGCAGGTTCACGCCTGAAGACATAACCCCGGATATTTCACTCGTCATAGCCGCGACAAATGACCGCAATGTGAACAGCCTCATTCACGCAACGGCAAAATCCATGTCAATCCCCGTGAATGTTGCGGATAACCCAGCGGAATGCGATTTCATTTTCCCATCGCTAATAGCTTCCGGCCATGTCGCCGCGTCAGTCTGCACTGCTGGAATATCGCCTGACCTTACACGGCGTTTGTCTGATCGTCTGCGTAATGTGTGGGATTCATGGGTCAACAATGAGGGCGGAAAAATTCTTGCGGCAATGATTACGGGGGTCATGATGATTCTTGCGGGAGGATTCATGCTTTCGGGGCGTGAAGCATTCGCTGACAGAATCACCGTTGAGGTTGAAGACGTTGATTGTGATTTCCCCGCATACCTTGAAGATGATGAAGCTGACTCATGGCGCGAGTATGTCGTGAAGGAAGGTGATACACTCTCAGGGATTGCGGAATCGTTCGGCAATATAACATCCCATGACATAATGAGGGCAAACGGACTCAAATACGGCGTTACCCTCAAGAAGAATCAATTGCTACTCATTCCGAATGACGGCGGGAAGATTGATGCGACATTTGACGAGGTTATGAGGCGGAAAATGATTATTGCGGCGAACATGTCAAAGCCCATTCCCCTCAAGGTTACGGCCTACACGATTCAGCCTGGCGACTCTCTGTGGTCAATCGCCATGAAGCACGACATAGACATTGAGACTCTCATAGGTTGCAACGGCATAACATCATCGCGTAGCCTTATTCCCGGAAATGTCATCAGGATACCGAATCAGGATGGAATATTCTATGTGTTTGATGAGGGCGACAATATCGCGGAAATTTGCGGGCGTTACGGCGTTGACGTGGATAAATTTCTGAGCGTCAACAATCTCCGTAATTCACCATGCATAAAGGAAGGTGAAGAGGTGTTTTTACCGGGCGCAAAATTACGGTGAAATAACCGCAGAATACGCTGAATACCTGATTTTATGCTGTGTTATAATAGCCGCAATCAAGGAAGGGTGAAGCAGCCGCCCTAGGTAAGTATTTTTAACGACTTTGTTTTATGCTATAATACTTAGCGGCCAAACTTGATTAAAATTCAGAGGTATCAAAATTTCATGTCGTAGATTACGTAATTGCGCGGCAGGTCGGGAGGAATCATTTTTGAGATCGGATAATGAGAGGCTGCGTGTCTCCTACCCTTATCATGAGGGCAGGACTAAATCACGCAAAAAGAAGCAGGCGGGAGTTTCGCTGTGCTTTTGCTGGGGATTCGGTGCTGTAGTGTGCCTTACATTTGGGCTAGCCTCGTTCCTTATGTTTTCGGCGGGGCATTTCAGCAGCTTTTCCCCCGGTCTGGGAGTTGAACCCGCGCACGGAGGCATTGAGGATTTCACATTCTCGCGTAGTCTCCTTGACGTTGAAGTTACCGACATTGAGACCAATGAAGGCGAAGAGTTTTACGCGCAGGCATATGATAGTGCAATCATGGAGGAATTTGGGCCGCTTCCGTCATATTTGTCGGACTATGAGAGCGTAACATTAACGACAGAGAACAACGGCACAACCCTTAACGCCCCCTATGATGATGAGGAAGAAGACGACACAGAAGAAGTCAGCGTTCCGGCCATGAAGGTTAAAGCTGAACAGCCCCTTCTGACTGAGTCCGGCCCGGGATGGCGCGAACATGCTGTGAAGAATGGCGAGACACTCTCAGACATTGCGCACGAACATGGCAACATAACAGCTCAGGACATACTCAAGGCTAATGGCCTCAAGGACGCTAACAGGCTATCGGAGAATCAATTGCTACTCATCCCCAATGACCCATCAAAGGTTGATGACACACTTGACGAGGTTCAGAAAAGGAAGATGGTCATAGCCGCAAACAACGAGAAATCCGAGCCGATAAAGACACGTGAATATGTCGTAGCTCCTGGTGATTCGTTGTGGTCAATAGCACAGTCACAGAAAATCGAAATCGATTCCATAATAGGCAGCAACAACTTCAAGAGCTCGGCAGCATTAAGGCCCGGGCTGAAACTCAGAATCCCCAACCAAGAAGGAATATTCTACGAGCTGAAAGACGGCGAAAAGGCAGAGGACATAGCTAGGCGTTATCGTGTCAGCATGAGCAAAGTACGCCTAGTGAATGAAGGTGTCAATCTCGCGTCATTGAAGAAAGGCGATGAGATATTCCTCCCTGGAGCAAAGCCCGAAGCAGTCAGAGATCCCAAGCCAGCAACAAGGCTCGCAGAAGTGAAGAAGCCTGAGACCGCGAAGAAATCAGCCCCAGCCCCAAAAACAGCCGTAAAGCCCGAAAAACGTCAGCGCGGTGAAGTCGCCGTGAGGGTATCAGGACTCAGATGGCCTATAATGGGACGCATAAACAGCCCGTTCGGTTGGAGGCAGCACCCAATCACACGCAGAAGGGACTTCCATACAGGAATCGACATCAAAGCCAACAGGAATGACCCCATAAAAGCAGCTGGCTCAGGACATGTCGTTTATTCCGGCTGGATGGGCGGTTATGGCAAAGTGCTTGTCATCGAACACAGCAACGGGCAGTCAACGCTTTACGCGCATTGCAGTACACTACTAGCAGGAAAGGGAGCAAGTGTCTCATCAGGGCAGCTTGTCGCGAAAATCGGCACTACAGGACGTTCAACAGGCCCGCACCTTCATTTTGAGGTCAGGAACGGAAATAGCCCGGTCAACCCGATAAAGTACCTGAGCAGGTAAAATGTCAAAATACGTATTCATCACAGGCGGAGTTGTATCATCATTAGGCAAGGGAATTACAGCAGGTTCAATAGGAACGCTCCTCAAAAAGCGCGGTCTCAAAGTCTCAATACTCAAGATTGATCCATACTTGAATGTTGATGCAGGGACAATGAATCCGTTTCAGCATGGTGAAGTGTTCGTTACGGATGACGGAGCCGAGACAGATTTGGACTTGGGGCATTACGAGCGCTTCATTGATGAGACACTCAGCGAGAGAAATTCCATCACGACAGGCAAAATATATTCCAGCGTGATACATAAAGAACGCAGGGGCGATTACTTGGGCGGAACAGTCCAGGTAATCCCCCATATCACGAATGACATTCAGGAGCGAATCATACGCGCCGGAGAAGGTCTTGACGTGCTTATAGTCGAAATCGGCGGGACTGTCGGTGATATTGAAGGTCAACCGTTTTTGGAGGCTATAAGGCAAATGGCCGTAAGAGCGGGGCGCGAGAATGTCGTTTACTGCCATGTAACATTGATACCTTACCTCGAAGCCGCAAAAGAACTCAAGACTAAGCCAACACAGCACAGCGTTCAGGAACTCAGGCGCATAGGAATCCTCCCGAATATTTTGGTTTGCAGGACAAGTAAGCCTATGGATCAGGGCATGAAGAATAAGATTGCGCTCTTCTGCGATGTGCCTCCTGAAGCGGTTATTGAAGTCCGCGATGAACCTACAATCTATAACGTTCCTATAAGCCTTCACCGTGAGGGGCTTGACGGCTTAATTCTGGAATATCTTGGGCTTCCGTCAGACAATGAGCCAGATTTAAGCGATTGGTCAAGAGTCGTTGACAGGTACATGAATCCCCCGGAAGAAGTGAAGATTGCGCTTGTCGGAAAATACGTTCAGCACAAAGACGCGTATTTGAGCGTTGTCGAGGCACTTCATCACGGAGGAATCGCCAACAATGTGCGAGTGAATATCGTATCAGTTGAGGCTGAAGACCTTG
>JAFSKY010000027.1 GCA_017448685.1 Synergistaceae bacterium | reverse complement strand
GCATATTTTCGGAGGATTCTTCAGCGTGTTGCGCAGGGGGAGAGCGTACAGCCCAATCATGAAGGCTGCGAGATACCTTCCATCCCTCAAATGACGCTCTATGTTATATGCGAGCATGTCATTACTGCCCGCGAACCTCATGCATAATGAACGCAGGATTTCTTTCATCAAAGTGGGGAGTGTCCTTTCTTATGATATTTGGGGGGTATTCAGAAAATTAACGATGAACTTGGCGAGTGCATCAAAGCCTTCACGTTTTTCCGCAGACGTTACAATAGGGACATCATGCGAGTACATTCCATCGCGTATATAGCTATCACGAGTTGAACGCCATTTGCCTTTTGCGATTTTGTCAGCCTTCGTGAAGACGACAAATATATTCTTCCCTTCAGCGCGTATCCATTCTTGAAGCTCCCTGTCATTTTTCAGCAGGCCATGGCGGAAATCAACGAGGTGCATAACCAGCCTCAAAGACTCTCTCCCGGCCATGTAAGCACTTACGAGCCTTTGCCATTCGTTGCGCTCATCCTTGCTGCGTTTGGCGTAACCATAGCCAGGAAGATCCACGAGTCTGAATGTTCCTGCGGGAGTCTCAGCACGGTAAAAGTTTACGCTTCTGGTTTTGCCTGGAGTCTGTCCTGTTTTGGCGAGCTTTGCGCCTAATAGGGCATTGATGAGTGAGGATTTGCCGACATTGGAGCGTCCTGCAACGGCGATTTCTGGAATGTTTATACCCTGTGGAATGAGCTGACCCGGGGTGAAGCATGTAGCCTCAAGCCGGGCATTTGTGATGAGTCTCTCAGTCATGGAGGAGTTCTTTCAGTGATGTATTTGGCTCGTTGACATATTCGGGGGTAATGATTAGCTTCCTGCCAGATTTCTCGCTGTCAGGGATTGAGGGCAGTTCGTATTCTATATCGAGCATGATATTCTCCATGATTGAGCGTAGTCCTCTTGCGCCTGTTTTGCGTTTAACGGCCAATTCCGCAATACGCTCTAAGGCTTCAGGTGTGAATGTGAGGTTTACGCCGTCCATCTCAAAAATTTTGGTGTACTGTTTGACGAGGGCATTTTTGGGTTCTTGCAAGATTCTCACGAAGGCTTCCTTGTCGAGTTCCTCAAGCGCAACAAGCACGGGAATGCGTCCAACAAGCTCAGGAATGAAGCCATAAGTTACGAGGTCTTCAGGCTGAACCTTGCTGAGCATCTCATAGCTTCCTGATTTCTGAGCCAGTTCACCGCCGAATCCTATTGATTTCTGCAATTCCCTACGCGCTACTATAGGCTCTAATCCGTCAAAAGCCCCTCCGCAAATGAAGAGTATGTTTTCCGTGTTAATCTGTATGAAATCCTGATGAGGGTGCTTGCGTCCTCCTTTTGGTGGAATGTTGGAGATTGTCCCCTCAAGAATTTTCAGCAGAGCTTGCTGTACTCCCTCACCAGAAACATCACGAGTGATTGACGTTGATTCGGATTTGCGCGAGATTTTATCGATTTCGTCAAGGTATATTATTCCGCGTTCAGCAGCCTTCAAATCATAATCTGCCGCCTGAAGCAATCGCACAAGAATATTCTCGACATCCTCACCGACATAACCCGCTTCAGTCAGTGTTGTAGCGTCAGCAATCGCAAATGGTACGTTAAGTTTTCGCGCAAGGGTCTGTGCGATGAGTGTTTTTCCTGAACCTGTTGGGCCTAATAGGAGGACATTGCTTTTCTGCAACTCCACATCCGAATTACGCTGGTCAAGGTTGTTGCGCACACGCTGGTAATGATTGTACACGGCAACGGAGACGACCTTTTTTGCCCGCGACTGTCCTATAACATATTGGTCTAGGTATTCGCTCAAATCACGCGGCTTAACGGGTGCAGTGATTTTACCGGGCTTCTTTGTTCCCTGAGTAGTTGTGATTTCCATGAAGGGCGGCAATTCCGAAATCCCCGGCTGAATGTTCATGTCATTGCGCCTTCCAGCCATCATGATTCCGCATAAAGCCACGCACTGATCGCAGATTCTCACGTTCCCCCCAGGACCGTCAAGCATGTCGTCAACAGCCGAGCGAGGTTTTCCGCAGAAAGAGCATCTATCTTCATCGCGGGGATTCTTTTTCTTGTCTGAGGGCATCTTCTACCTTGCCTCTATGATTTTGTCTATCAGGCCGTATTTCAGAGCTTCTTCCGCCGTCATGTAATTATCCCTGTCAGTGTCGCGGGCTATTGTCTCGTAATCCTGCCCAGTATGAGCGGCTAATATATGGTTCATGCGTTCTTTCGTCCTGATTATGTTTTTCGCTTGAATCTCAATGTCGCTGGCCTGACCTCTTGCGCCCCCTAAAGGCTGATGAATCATAACTTCGGCATTCGGAAGTGCTAGACGTTTACCCTTTGCGCCACCTGCAAGCAATATAGCTCCCATGCTGGCGGCGAGTCCCACACATATGGTAGAGACTTGCGGCTTGATGTACTGCATTGTGTCATATATCGCAAGCCCAGCTGTAACGCTTCCGCCGGGGCTGTTGATGTAAATGTTTATGTCCTTGTCGGGATCTTCGCTTTCAAGGAAGAGCATCTGCGCAACGATTGAATTTGCGACATCATCAACGATTTCCGAGCCAAGGAATATTATTCTGTCCTTGAGCAATCGGCTGTAAAAGTCATAGCTTCTTTCACCGCGCCCAGTCTGCTCAATAACGTAAGGAATATAGTAGGACATTGGGGGCTATTCTCCCTGCTGAGGCTGCTCAGGCTTTGACAGCTCTTTGACTTCCTTCACGGCCATGTGTGATAACAGGGCTTCGGCTGTTTTGTCCCATCTGAGTTGGTCTGTAAGGCGGTCAAGCTGATTCTTGTGTTCGTAGAAATATTTTGCCACGAATCCCCTTGAAACATGAAGCTCCTCGGCTCTGCGGTCAAATTCCGCTTCAAGGTCTGACTGCTCAATACGGATTCCGAGAACCTCAACGAGTTTCCCAATCACAAGAACATTGCGCACGGCTGTTTCTGCGCGTGTCCTGAGTAACGCCTCATAACCTTTGCGACCTTCCTCAGTGTTGATGCCGAATGCGGTATCCATGTCGATTCCGTTGGATTTTGCCCATTCTTCATCCTCGCGGCGGAATGATTGAATTTGCCCAGCAATGAATCTGTCAGGAAGCTCCAATTTCGATTTTGACGCAACGAGATCTATTGCCCTGTTGTAGAGGTCAGCTTTGTTCTCCTGAGATACTTCGCCTTCTATGTCTTGGCGCAATCTTGCACGGTATGCGGCCTCGTCTTTAATGTCTGTGTTCTCGCCGAAAACATTGCGGAAAAATTCCTCGTTCACTTCCGGCAAAACGTATTCTGATACAGTCTCAACCTTCATCCTGTAGCTTACGTGTTTACCCGCAAGAGTCCTGTCAGCGTGGCCTTCCTCGACATCAAACACTGCTTCAGCCTCATCGCCCTTAGATTTTCCCATAAGTGCCTCACGTACCTGCGCCCTTACTGTTTCGTCAGCAAGGTTGATTTTCTCGTGGGTAGTTTCAGGCTTGGGCTGGTCTTCAGTTTCTGTGCCGTCAGGATTGATTGCGCGGATTGTCAGCTCAAGGTCAACTAAATCGCCATCCTGTATTGACCTGTCAGCTTCTCTGATGTCCGCAAGCTGTACCTGAATCCTTTTCGCGAGGCGGTCAACGTCAGCTTCAGTTACTTCTGTTACAACTTTCTCTATTTCCATACCGTCAAATTCTGGCAACTCTACTTCAGGGCGAACTTCAAACGTAAGCTCACAAGTTATCGGCTTCCCCTCTTCTACGTTCCCTGTAACGCTCAATGTAGGTGTGTCGATAATGTCAAGCTCGTAATCCTCTATGACCTGCTGGAGCTCTTCATTCATAATTTTCTCGATGGCTTCGTTGTAGATTGCACCGCGTCCAAAACGCATTTCCACAATCCTGCGGGGGGCGCGGCCTTTTCTGAAGCCCGGAAAATTTCCCTGCTGTGATAGTTCTGTGATTGTCTTGTTGATTGCTTTGATGAAGTCGCCGGCTTCTATTTCGGCTTTGATTCTTACGATGTTTTTCTCCTGCCCCAGCAATTCTGTTCTCATTGTGAAATTCAGGACTCCTTCGTGAAATTGCAAATTGCCCTGAATAACTGCAACAGGGCGTAAGTACGGGAAATTCTACCATAAAAAAATTTGACTGTAAAAATCACGGCTGAGGGCTGAGAATTTTCCATATAAATATATTTCTGCATACATGGCCGGGCTTTGAGGACCATGCGTAAGTCTTGCGACAAAATGTAACAGCAAATGACCCTTCGCACCCGGAATTTCACAACATCAACAAGCTCCATCCCTCCGCAAAAAAATTCACGTGATTGCTTTGTGAGTCATTCCGTCAAATATGCACCGCCTCGAATTTTACAGCCTGCATTATAATTAGCCGCGAAATTTTCAAATGGAAAGTGAGAGATTCAAATGTCAAAATTCAACGTTCCCTACAAGATATATCTTGACGAATCCGAAATCCCATCATCTTGGTACAATGTCCGCGCAGACATGAAGAACAAGCCCGCTCCCCTCATACATCCTGGAACACTGAAGCCCCTCACGTTTGAGGACATGAGGCCGATATTCTGCGATGAGCTTATACGCCAAGAGCTTGACGACACAACGCCTTACGTCCGTATTCCCAACGAGGTACTCAGCTTCTACAAGATGTACAGACCTTCACCACTTACACACGCTGTATTTCTTGAGGAGCTTTTAGGGACTCCTGCGCATATATTCTACAAATTCGAGGGCAACAACACATCAGGCTCCCACAAATTGAACTCAGCAATCGCTCAGGCATAGTACGCCAAGAAGCAGGGACTCAAGGGTGTAACCACAGAAACAGGCGCGGGGCAATGGGGTACGGCTCTCGCAATGGCATGTTCATTCTTCAAGCTCGGCTGTAAGGTCTACATGGTGAAAGTGTCATATGAGCAAAAGCCCTTCCGCCGTGAAGTAATGCGCACATACGGAGCTACCGTTACTCCATCGCCCTCAATGGATACGAACATAGGCCGCCAAATCAATGCCGATCACCCCAACACGACCGGCTCACTTGGTTGCGCAATCTCTGAGGCTGTCGAGGTTGCAACGTCAACAGAGGGATATAGATACGTTCTTGGGAGCGTGTTGAATCAGGTATTGTTGCATCAGTCTGTGATAGGGCTTGAGACAAAAGCGGCCTGCGACAAATACGGAATCAAGCCTGACATAATAATAGGCTGTGCTGGAGGCGGGTCAAATCTCGGAGGGCTGATTTCTCCGTTCATGGGTGAAAAGTTACGGGGTGAGGCCGATTACAGGATTATTGCCGTTGAGCCTGCAAGCTGTCCGAGCTTCACGAGGGGGAAATTCGCGTATGATTTCTGCGACACTGGGAAGGTTTGCCCGATGGCGAAAATGTACACACTCGGCCATGACTTTATACCGTCAGCGAATCACGCTGGAGGACTCCGCTATCATGGTATGAGCGGAATCTTGTCGCAACTCTATCATGATGGACTCATGGAAGCCGTATCGGTTGAGCAGACGAGCGTATTTGAGGCGGCTGAAATGTTCGCGAGGGTTGAAGGGATTTTGCCTGCCCCAGAAAGCTCACATGCGATTAGAGTCGCAATTGACGAGGCGTTGAAGTGCAAAGAGACTGGCGAAGAGAAGACAATCATATTGGGCCTCACCGGAACAGGGTATTTCGACATGACAGCGTACGAGAAATACAATGACGGGACAATGACAGACTATATCCCGACAGATGATGACCTCGCTAAAGGTTTTGCGACAATCCCGAATGTGAATCTTTAGGGCGCAACAGCAACACGGAAAACGTGAATCGGGCCTGCTTGGGAGAAATTCCGGGCGGGTCTGATTTTTTTGTGTCGACGCATGATACAATCTCCGAATAAAATCCCAGCACGGAGCGAAAATTTCATATGGAGCAGATCTTCTACACTACGGAATTTACCGTGAGTCATCTCATCGACAAAATTGACACGGGCGAATTAGGGTTGCCGGAATTGCAGAGGCCATTTGTCTGGAAGAACACGAAAGTCCGCGACCTTTTCGACTCAATGATGAGCGGCTACCCTACAGGCTACATAATGCTGTGGGAATGCCCAGAAACTGACAAGAAGAAATCAATCGGCACTGACGGAAAAAGCTACACCGAACCCAAAGAAGTAATCATTGACGGCCAACAGAGACTCACATCCCTTTACGCTGTCATGAAAGGCAAGACGGTAATCGACTCAGGCTTCAGCGAAAAGAACATCATAATCTCATTCTGCCCCCTCACAGGAAAATTTGAGGTAGGCGCAACCTCCACAAAGAACAATCCCGAATGGATCTACAACCTCAGCGATTTATTCACCTCTCCAACGTCATCAAGATTCATCAACAAATTCATGAAAACCCTTGAGGATTACAGGATTGCAGGAGGTTCGGAGCTTTCAGAGGATGAACGCGGCAAAATAGAACTGGCAATCGAAGCGGTGTACGGCCTGAAAAACTACAAGTTCTCCGTCTTCATGATAAAGTCAAACGCTGATGAAGAAGCCGTATCACAAGTTTTCGTGCGCATAAATTCGGCTGGAATGCAACTCAAGCAGAATGATTTTATCCTGACTCTTTTGTCTGTTCATTGGGAGGAAGGTCGGCGCGAAGTAGAACGGTTCTGCGGAGAATCCTCAAAGCACACTCCCGGCAAGGTTACTTCCTACAACAGCATAGGGCTTTTGATTTCCCCGGAGAACATCATGCGGGCGGTGATTGCTTACGCGTTCAACAGAGCTAGACTCCTTTACGCATATAAGCTACTCAGGGGTGCGGACATGGAAAACAGAGGGGCGGTTAATTCTGAGCTGAGGGAGAAGAATTTTGCAACGCTGAAAGAAAAATTGCCTGACGTGATTAACCCGGGAAACTGGCACGAGTTCTTGAAGGCCATAATGGATGCCGGGTATCTCGCCGATAACATGATGCTATCGAAAAACGCCGTGTATTACACCTACGCAATGTACCTCATCGCAAAATACAGGCTCAACGCTCCTCACCACATGAACAAGAATCTCGCGTCATTGTGGTTCTTTTACGCCTCGTTGACTTCGCTGTACTCAAATTCCCCTGAGACAGCCGCAGAGAGTCATCTTAACGCTATAGCGCGGATAAATTCGCCGAATGAGTACAGGCAATTCATCATCTCGCGTGTGAGTGAGACCCTTACGGATGACTATTTCAGAATAACCCTTCCCGGCTCTGACGGACTCGCAAAATCGGGTTCAGGCAATAACGCTTGGTATGCATATGTTGCGGCATTGAACATTCTCGGCACAAAGATACTTTTCTCACAGAGCAGCCTTCCGACCTCATCGCTATTCATGCCCGGTGCTGACGGAACTCGCAAATCACTCGAAAAACATCACCTTTTCCCGAAAGCGTACCTAAAATCACTGGGATATGCTGACACGCAGATTAACCAGATGGCAAATTACGCCTATATTGACTGGAGCGACAACGCAAAAATTACGGACGATTCCCCATCATCATATTACCCGGCAATATGTGAAGGCATGACCCCTGAAGCAATTTCGTGCATGGAGGATGAAAACG
This sequence comes from Synergistaceae bacterium, assembly GCA_017448685.1. GTDB lineage: Bacteria > Synergistota > Synergistia > Synergistales > Aminobacteriaceae > JAFUXM01. The sequence goes on along the minus strand of JAFSKY010000027.1, from coordinate 2,715 downwards.
CGTTGCCTCATGGCTGGCAGGATATGAGCTATGATGATTTTCTGCTGGAACGTCGCAAGCTCATGGCCGGAATCATAAAACGTGCGTTTGTGGTCTTGAAGGGTAAAGCTGAAAGTTAGTGTGAAGGGTCAAAAAAATTCCCCCGTCATATTCCGGCGGGGGATGCGTTTACTTCGCGGGCTGCTGAATCCAAATCGTAGCGGCCTCGTTCAATGGCAACTCGAATGTGTTATGCCCGGCACGGCATGTGAACTTGTCATCTTCAGCCTTCAACAGTGCAACTTCAGTTCCGTTCACGAATCCTTTTTTCGCGAGGGCTTTCCTCAATGGCTCATCGGCGGTGATTCTGAGTACTGCCCCTTCTGAGCCTATATCACACAGCGTCAAAGGCACTGGCACAATCAGAATAGGCTTCTCAATCGCTAGGAACACCTCGTCAACCCACGGCTGATGTTCGGCGCGAGCTTTGCGGAAATACTCCAACAATGCATACAGCCTATCTTCCGTTACGGGGTCAATATAGTGTTCCATTGAGCAGGCCATTTCCGATGAGTGGTCGCGGTCAAGCCCTAAAAGTTCGTGGAAAAACGCCCTGAAGCCCTCGTGCCTACGGAAAACAGTCATTCCTTTGCGCCTTCCTGCGTCAGTAAGGTGAAGTGTGCCGTAACGCTCGTGATTGAGTAGCTCAAGCTCTACGAGTTTCTGCACCGTCGCTGTTACAGTACCTTTCGTAATTTTGAGGCGGTCAGCGAGGTCTGTTACGGTTACGCTTCTTCCTGTGCTTTCAAGCAGGAACAATTCTTCAAGGTAGTCTTCAATTCTGGGGGATAACATGAAATATTCTCACCTCAAATTTCAGTGAATGTTATGCAAGAATTATAGCCGCGCAGGCTTCCGAATGAGCCTAGAATTTTCCGTCATGACTTATTCCGGGTAGGGAAGCTCGCTGTAAATCTCATCCGGCTCTCTTGGGATTAGCTTCAAGGGCTGAAGGCGGCTCGTTTTTATGTGAAACTCTTTGATTACAGGGTCAGTACGCCGTATCAGATCTGTAATGCGCTCTTCTGGAGTCATGTGCTTTGTTTCCTCCCATATTTGGTGGCGTATAGCGTCAACCTCAGCTTCAATCGGATCCATTTCCGCCTCTAATATCGCTGTCATAGCTGAACACCTCCTCCGCTGTGCAGAACATTATCCCCCGCAGGCCGTGAAGACCATTAATTACCGGGATAAGCTCCTTCGTCTTATTCCTGTTTATGTGGTGGAAATTATATGACACAATAGCATCAATCCCATGCAATGAAGCTACAGCTATGTGAATGCTGTCGAATTTCTGCGATTTGGGGAGTATTCCAGCGTTGATATACTCATCTGCTAAAGTCTCAGCTTCAGCTTTAGGTGAAAGCATAATTACTCCGCAGTCATAAAAAAGGTTTAACATATTCCTGCGCTTGGGGTCATGCGCCTTCTCCAGCTCATCAATGACATAACGCGATGTATACCCGATGAATTTTCCCGCTTTAACCGCCTCAAATAGCTTCACGACTTCTTCATGTCCCGCCGGGTGTCAAAGTACCAATTGAACACGGTAGTCTCAATGTATAGCCTTAACCTGAAATTTTCCATCATGATTTACTCCGGATAAGGTAACTCGCTGTAAACCTCATCCGGCTGCCTCGGCCTGTAGCCTAATTTCGCGGGCTTGAGGCGGCTGGTCTTCATGTGGAATTGCTTAGTTATTCCCTCAGTCTCTCTCATGAAGTATGCTGTAACCTCCTCGGGAGTCATGCCTTTTATTTCCTCGTCAATCTGGCGGCGTATTGCATAGACTTCGGCTTCAATCGGATCCATCTCGCCGAGTTCTTCCTCCTCGAAAAATTTATCATAGTATTCAAACGCTTCCTCAGCTGTGAAAAACATTATTCCCCCCAGATCCCTGCGTTCGTTCACTTCGGGGATTAATGCTTTTGTTTTGTCTCTGTTAATGTGGTGAAAATTATACGATACAATCCCGCAAAGCTCATACAGTGAGGCAACCGCTATGTGTCTGCTGTCTTGCTTTTGGGATTGCGGAATTATTCCGGCGTTCCTGTATTCCTCCGCAAGCACATCAACTTCAGGCTTTGGGTCAAGCAGTATTATCCCAAACTCATCAATCAGATTGAGCATATTCGTGCGCTTAGGCTCTTGCGCTTTGTCAAGCTCATCCGTAACATATTTCGATGTATACCCAGCGAACTGCTCCATCCTTATTGCCTCAAACAGCCTCACGACTCCTTCATGTCCTGGCCTCGAATCAAAATACCAGTTGAATGTTGTTGTCTCAAGATACAGCCTCAACCTGAAATTCTCGAACACGAAATATCAGCCTCCTTCCCCGAAATCTTATCATGCGCAGGGCTGTTCACTTCTTCCCTTTCAGCCTCAATGCCTCCCCGAATGTCGCTGACTGGTCAATATCATCAACAATCCGGCCATGCTCCAAGATTATTTTCCTCTGCGCAACATCTCCGACTTCAGGGTCATGCGTAACTATAATTATCGTAACGCCCTCGTCATGTAAACGCCTGAATATGTCAACTACAATCCCTTCATTTTCCTCATCAAGATTCCCGGTAGGCTCATCACCCAGCAAAATTTGAGGCGAATTTATCAGAGCACGTGCAATACATACTCTTTGCTGTTCACCCCCAGATAATTGCGCGGGAAGGTGAT